>CAYNGH010000123.1:0-9950 GCA_964396845.1 uncultured bacterium
TCGGGTCATCAAACATCTTGCGGGTTTCGTTGACTGCTTTCATCTCTTCGCTGGCATAGCCGTTATCCCCGAAACTGCCGATGTGGGGAAGCAGGTTGAAACCTATCTGATGGGGATATATATGTGGGACAATCCCATCGGCCTGCCCGTCAAGAACAAGGCGGGCCTGGGTCTGCATCTCCACCACCGCATCCCTTCCAGTCCCTGAAACCGACTGATATGTGCATGTGATGACCCGTTCAATACCCACCAGATCGTATATGGGCTTCAAGACAACCACCATCTGGATGGTAGAGCAATTGGGATTGGCGATAAGCCGTTTGCCGGGGACAAGATGGTGGGGATTCACCTCGGGCACCACCAGGGGAACTTCCGGGGCCATTCGATATGTGGCGGAATTATCGATGACCACTGAACCGCAATCTACAAACTTTCCAGCATATCGGTCACTGGCTATTTCTCCTCCGGCAAACAGGGCCACCTGTATTCCATCAAGATCTGCCGTTTCCACATCTTCCACGGTAACCGACTGATCTCCCAGGTCCAGCACTGTGCCGGCAGAACGGCTGGAAGCAAAAAGCCTCCATGCCTTTACAGGAAAATTTCGGTCAATCAAAGTCCGGATCATCTCGGTTCCTACCAGCCCTGTGGCTCCCACAACTGCTGTGATATATCTGCTCATTAGGTTCCTCCAAATTCAAGGGGATATATTCACTTCTATTAAAAGGGGAAAGGGGAATTCCTGCAGAAACCCCTGCATAAAGTATAAGCATCTGCAGAAATTCAGGCAGATTAAGATTTTCAGGAAGTAAATTTGCAAATTAACCTTGACAATGTTTCGATTATACTTGTCCGCACCTGCTATCCCGGCAATATCGGTTCCGCCGCCCGGGGAATGATGAACTTCGGCCTTGGCAGGATGATACTGGTCAATCCGCAGTGTTCTTTTACCGATGAAGCCTATCAGAAGGCCAGGACAGCCGCCCACATTTTCCAGAATGCCCCGGTTTATGACAGTCTTCCCCAGGTTGCCCGAGATTTTGACATACTGGTGGGCACCAGCCGTCGAGGGCCGGAAAGGCTCCATATGATGGTTCCCCTCAGGGATTTACCAAGAGAATTGGCAGAAAGATATAATAACTGCCGGGTGGGGATTGTCTTTGGCGATGAACGGGGAGGATTGACCAACGAAGAGTTGCAAAGCTGTGCCTTTTACACCAGCATTCCTGCTCATCCGGATTTTGAATCCCTGAACCTGGCTCACGCAGTTACCATTGTCGCCTATGAGCTTTACCAGATGGCAGTGAGTGATTCGATTAAAACCCACAAGGAGCTGGTGGATCAGCCCCGGGTAAATCACCTGACCTGCCATATCGAGGCCTTTCTGAAGGCTGTTGATTTTCCCCGCCGGGGCAGTCCCGGCCGGGTCATTTCTGATGTCAAAAGAATGCTTTCCACCACAGAACTTCGCCGGACCGATGTGAATCTTATTCATGGCTTCATGCGTTACATGGAAGATCAGTTTCTGGGGGGACAGCTTGAAGTCTGTAACCTTGAAAATGAAAGGGACAATGCAGGAATGGGCCGGGATAAATCGAAACATTGAGAAATTTCCAGATAACCCTGGTATTGATAAGGGGGATTTCATATGAAAAAAAGATCATTTATTATTGCAGTATTCCTGGTTGCTGTCATTCTCGTTTCTGCCGGCGGTGGTGCTTTTGCCCGGGATGAGGTCAAACATCTGGGCCCCGGAGATGTTGTTGCCCTGGCGGGGATAATAACCAACGAGTTTTATGAGAAAACAGAAATCACTGAGCTGATGAGCAGATATATTGACGGGGTCCGCAAGGGATCAGAAGAACTGGGCCTCTCAGATCCTCTCTCAGGGATAGAATCCTCGGCCAGTGTTCAGCTTGTGGCAGAACAGGTAAATGAAGCCTTGACGAAGGCGGGGCTGTCCGGTGATGACGCCGGTGTTCTTGTTCGTCGGGGCCTGGAGGCTATGGTATCTGGGCTGTCTGACGAAGGATGCATGTTTTATGAGCCTGGCAAATACCACAGAACCCTGCGGGAAATGGGATATAACAAGGGCGGTTGTGGATTTTTCGTTGACCAGACTCCCGATTTGGAAGGCCGGTTCATTATAATTGAAACTCTGCAGGATTTTCCCGCAGAAAAGGGAGGAGTTCAGGCCGGGGATCGGATAGCGGAAGTGGACGGCAAACCCGTAAAGGGAATGACCTTTTACAATCTGGCCGATGTGGTTCGAGGCCCAGTGGGGAGCAATGTAATAATTACCGTGGTTCGGGATGGAGAATATCTTGCCATACCGATCCGGCGTACATGGCTTGGCCCCAATCCCAACAGCCTCAGACACGAAATAATTAAAGGTGCTGAGGTGGGCATCATTAAGTTCAGGTTTCTCGGACGGCGGATAAATTATGATCTTTTAGAAAAAGATTCTTATTTTAAAGAAAACAAGGTTCACGGGATCATCTGGGATATGCGAAACAGCTCCGGTACCATGGAAGGTGCCCTGGAGCTTTCAGCATTGTTTGTGCCAGCAGGCGAACCTTTTGTCAGCAAGGTTTTCCGGGACGGCAGGGAAACTTTTCGAGGAATGGCAGGATCAGCCCCGGAAAAACCCCAGGCGATAATCATAAACCGCCACACGGATCCTTCCTCGGCGCTGGTGGCCATAATCCTGAACAAATTTGCCGAGGTTCCCATTGTTGGAGAACCGGCTCCCTGGAAGGGGGATATGACCCACACTCACCGGCTGTCCGACGGCTCTGCTGTGTCAATTGTTTATGGCTTCTATGAATTATCCACCGGGGACAGCCTTAAAAACGATGACCCCGTGAAGCCCACGGTGGAAGTGATTCAGCCCTCTGTCCCTCCTTATGGAGAGAAAGGGGATATTCAGCTTATGAATGCCCTGGAGGTGTTGATGGATCACCCGGATGTGGAATGAACCGTTGCATAAAAACAAAAGCTGTATTCACAGTGATTATGTATTCATCGGATTATAATGTTTTGAAGGGCCAGACAGGAGATTTCATCCCACCGGCGAAGTTAATTTTCTGGCTTTCGTCTGAAGCCCTGTTCAGGTGTCTTCAATAGATTGAGGGGAAAAAGATAATACTATGTATATTCCAACGGAAGATAAACTCTTCGAACACAAGTGCCAGTTCAAGAACATGAAGCTCAGCGCTTTCAATCCCAAGTCCCTTACATATTACTGCCAGATATGCGGTGGAAAGTTCATAATCGAAAAGGACATGAAGGACTGGGGAGAGATATTCGGCGAGCCTATCAATTTAAGGTTAAACAAGCGGGTTCTTCTGCTGGTGCTGGAGGGCCGTGAAGAACAGGCCAAGAAAGAAGAGGAAATTCTCTCCCGCAAGGAAGAAGAAGCCAGAAAAAAAGCCGTGGAAGCCCGGACAAAAGCCCTGGAGGAAGCAAAAGAACAGGAGCAGGAAAGGCTTCGCCGTCTGCAGGAGGAAACCCTGAGGGAGCTTGGAGTTAGTGCCCAGGAAGTAGATTCAGCATCAGATGTGGAAAATGATGCAGAAGAACCATAGGAAGAAAATCCTTCTGCTGGCGACAGTGGTGAATAAATTTTATTTCGTTAGCTGATAATTTCACAGCATTGACAGTCCCTGAAAGGAGCACTCAGGCAAACATCGGCAGTGTAGCTGTCATAACCGGGGTTGAAAAGTGAAAGACACAAATAAAAAGAACCCAGATGCCAGGAGGATTTGGGGAATATGTATCCTTCTGTTTATTATTATTCTGACAGTTTTTTATGCGGTAAACTACCTCGATGCAAGGCGCACTTTGAATTCCTTGAGTATCAGTGACGGTGCTCACATCAACCGGAGAACCCTTCGAATTACCTTTGAAAATCACGGTTATTTCCATCCTCTTCGTTTTTATCTTGACGGGGAGGACATCACCCGGGAAGTCCGGTACGCCGGGAAGAGCGCCAGCCTGGACCTGATGCTCAATAAAGATGGAAACCACCGGCTCATTGTGGGAGTGTCCCATAGAATCAATCATGTCACCTTCCTTCCTCTGGAGAAGATTATTAATTTCACCGTGGACACGATCCCCCCTCATGTTGCCATTTCCAGCCCAAGAAGTGAACTGGTGAGTAACCGGGAGATTCTGCTGGAAGGAGAAACCGAGCCAAACTGTTCTGTAACCATCAAGGTGAATGACAGGCCTCTGTCAGCAGGAATCCGCCGTGACGGGAGTTTCATGGAAAAAATTCACCTGGACCGGGAAGTCAACAACATTACAATCCTGGCCACAGATCCTGCAGGCAACAGTTCTTTTGCATCTCACAGAGTCATTCTGGATGACACACCGCCGGAGATTGTCATGCTCAGTCCCGGCCTGGGCCAGATATTAAACAGGAACAGTGCAACCCTTTCTGCTTTTATGAATGATACCGGTTCCGGGCTTGCGGATTATTTCTTTGAAATTGACGATGTAAGAATCGACGGGCGTTATGATCCCAGGGACGGCACCTTTACCGCCGTGATAGAGAGGCTTGATGAAGGACGATACGATGTCACTGCGGTGGCGGTGGATCGCTCGGGTCTTGTCAGTCGCAGTCCCTGGAGCTTTGTTGTGAATACCACTGATGAGCCAGGTCTTCATGCCATAAGGCCGGGAGCAATGGGTGGAGATGTGCGGGCTGTTCAGGGGCGTCTTGTAAATTTAGGTTATCTGGATGACGATCAGGTTACTGGAGTTTTTGATGATACCACCACAATGGCAGTGCGCAAGTTACAGCTGGACCGGAATCTTTCTTCCGACGGCATAGTCAACAGGGAAACCCTGATGGCCCTGTCCAACAAGATCAATATTTATCTTGATGAGTTTTCCCTGTATCTCATTTCTCCCGACGACCAGGTGATAAGACACTATCCCATCGCCTGCGGTAGCCCTTATTATCCCACTCCACCAGGTCATTATCATGTGCTGGAAAAAGTATATCATCCGGCATGGTATCCACCACCTTCACCCTGGGCCAGGGGTAAGAAACCAGCCCCGCCAGGGCCGGGAAATCCCCTGGGGACCCGCTGGATCGGCCTCAATGCTGAAATCCTGGGGATTCATGGCACTCCGGAATCCTGGTCTATCGGTTCTGCCGCATCCCATGGCTGTATCCGCATGTATATTCATCAGGTGGAAGAACTCTTCGAGTTGATATGCATCGGCACTCCCGTAAATATTTTCTCCAGCCGTCCCATTGAACATGAAAAATATCGTGTCGAAGAAGAGGAAGAAAAAAATACCACGGCATCAATGAATTAATTTTTTCTTTCTATAGGGTGTATCTTGAAACTATTCCGCATTCTCAGGCAGACCTTCTGTGCAGTTGACTGGGTTTGACCCTTCCGGTAAGGACAGGCCCTAAAGAAAAAGCCGGGCATTGCGCCAGGCTTTATTATTTTATTGACTGCATTGGTGATTAGATGAAAATCAATGGTGCTCCGGTCTTCTACGGCATATGGTCTGGGGATCCGATGTCCCTGTGGACATGGTTTCCAGAACCCATTCCTCATCTTCGCTGATAACATGCAGAAAAATTTCCACAACTCTGGGGTCAAACTGAGTTCCTGAGTGTTTCTTCAGTTCTCCCACTGCCACTTCCAGGGGAAGGGCCTTGCGGTATGGTCTGTCCGAGGTCATGGCGTCAAAGGCATCTGCTACTGCCAGTATCCGTGCCGGGAAAGGAATCTGGTCACCGCTGATGCTGTCGGGGTAACCTCCTGAGCCGAATCGCTCATGATGATGATACATGATAGGCAGTATATCTCGAAACTCCTTGACAGGCTCCATTATTTTAGCTCCCAGAGTGGGATGCCGGTTCATTATTCTGAACTCCTCATCGGTCAGCTTGCCGGGCTTGTTGAGGATCTCTTCTTTGATGTTTATCTTGCCGATGTCGTGGAGCAGTGCAGCATATCGGATTTTCTTTACGGTATCATGCTCCATTCCAAGGTTCTGGGCAATCTTAACTGAGTATTCTGTGACTCTTTCCGAATGGCCTCTGGTGTATGGATCCCTGGCTTCAATGGCATTGGCAAGGGCTCTTATGGAGTTCACGAACAGATCTTCCAGGCTCTTGTGCAACCGTGCGTTTTCAATGGCAATGGCTGCCTGGTTGGCCAGCATTTTCAGCAATTCCATGTCCGAGGGGTCAAAGTCGCCTCCGTCTGATTTTTCCTTGACATTCAGGACTCCGATGACCCTGCTGTGGAACATCATAGGCACTGACAATGCTGCGGGAATAACCCTGGCAGCTTTTTCGCTCTTGGATTCAGCTTCTTTTATTCCCTTCTTGAGAAGCCTCGGCCTGCCTTCAAGGGCAACCTTTCCGGAAATTCCTTCTCCCAGGGGGATGCGGGTTTCCCGAATTACTTTTTCTGGCAGACCATGGGCAACTTCGATTTCCAGAACTTTGTTGTCCCGATCCAGGAGCATCAGAGAACCTGCACCTGCCGAAAGAAGCTGGATGGCATTATCCAGAACCTTGGTGAGGACTTCCTTGCGGTCAAGGGTGGACACAATGGTGGAGGACAGGTCAAACAGGGCGCCGAATTCCCGGACTTTCTTTTGAATCTCGTGATAAAGCTGTGCGTTGTCAATGGCGGCGGCGGTCCCCGAAACCAGGGCCTGCATCAGGTCCAGATCATCTGCCCTGAAACCGTCACCGTTTTCCATTCGGGTAATGCACATCATGCCTATGATTTTTTCCCTGGCCTTGACTGGTATGAGGATCATTGATTGGAAATTATGGGAGCCCCTGAGGGTTTCAGGCAGGCCCTGGGCTTCTTTTTTCTTTACCAGCTTCGGCTGGCCTTCCGACAGGATAGTTCCCAGAAGTCCCCGATCAGCGGGGATGAAGTTTTCTTCTCCTGCCTTTCGTCCATTGCCGTGAGCTTCCAAAAGCCTCAAATTCTTTTTCTGTTCATCCAGCAGATAGACCGACCCGGTTTCTGCTTCTAACAGTTCCACTGCTTTTTTCATCACCATTCTGAGAATTTCATCCAGTTGAAGCACTCCCAGGATGGAGGCATTAATCTGGTAAAGACCTGACATTCTCTTTAGGTTTCTCCGGTTCCGGCCCTTTTCTTCGTAAAGCAGGACAAGGAGTCGAAGGAAGGATTCCAGACGATTTTTGATTTCATGGCGTCTTTTCTCATCAATAGTAACAGCGTCGGAATGACAGAAAAAATCCATCATTCCATAAGAATCGTCGGGGATTTCCAGGTCTGCAGGCTCTTGTCCTGACAGCTGGAAGGGACCTGTGAGGATATATCCAGCTCTCTGGGATTCCGTGGGAATATCAAGAGGAACAATAAAAA
Organism: uncultured bacterium; assembly: GCA_964396845.1. Taxonomy (GTDB): domain Bacteria; phylum Vulcanimicrobiota; class JAJTBE01; order JAJTBE01; family CAYNGH01; genus CAYNGH01. The sequence continues at coordinate 7,389 of CAYNGH010000123.1, forward strand.
ACCTCACTTGTTGTTCCTTCAAATAGACTGATTTACAGGGAGCCCCCTGAAATGGAATTCTGGCGATAGTTTTTTCGATATAGCTGGCCAGGCTTCCCTCCAGGCGTCTGGAGCCTTCCGGGGTGTAATGAGTAATAATATGTCCCGAGGAATCCATAAAAACAGTATTCATTCCAGTTGTTCGAATAAGTTCTTCGAATACTTCACCAACAACTCTTGACTCAACAAATGATTCAAAAAGAGTTTTTTTCTCATCAATTTGCTGGATTAAAAGATCCATATAAAATTTCCTCTTATCTGTAATTTTGAGGTTCTTTTTTTTTATTACCGGGGCAGAAAATATTCTCTTCAACCCTGCGCCTGTAAGAGTATATTTCTCCCGGAAGCCTTCAGCCCCTTTATTTTATAAATTGGCCCCTGAAGGAATATTCCAAGAAAAATATAAATATCCCTTTTTAGCTGGAAAGGGAAGATCATGAAAATATCGATCGATAAAATTAAGTTTGCCGGGGTTTTTATATTAACCCTTGCATTTATTCTGCTGATTCCTGTGTGGCCTTTGCGGGCAAATCCCGGGGATAATTTAAAATTTGACTTTCACCTGGTGGAAGGAAGCCGGAAGGGCCTGGGAGAGGGTTTTTCCTTTAGTTTCTCTGGAAAGGGAATCCCCTCGGCGGCATATTATGATCTTGATCGACAGATGCTCAGATTTGCCTGGGTTGAAGCAGGAAAATGGATGGTGGAGGATGTGGCTTCTGCTGGTTTTTCTTCCAGGGGACTGACATGCAGTCTTGCCTATGATGGTGCCGACAATCCTGCCATTGCTTTTTTCAGCAGTGACAAAACAATGAAACTGGCAGTACGAAGGGGAAGTTCCTGGCAGGTGGAGGAAGTGGACAGCACGCCGGAATCAGGGCTTTTCTGCCATCTGACCTATAGTGGCGGTGATGCGGTTGTTTCATATCAGTCATCCCGGGGAACAATGCTGGCTCGAAGACTCCTGGGAACATGGCTTGTGGAAAAGATTGACAAACCCGGTTATCAGACCCAGATACTGAAGTCAGAAGACAAAGACAACCCCCTTCGGGTATATTACATTGCCGGCAGTCTTGATGATGTCGGGGAGGCACTCCATCTGAAAGTGGCAGAGAACCCCGGCGGAGGATGGAATACATCGGTTATTCCCTTGACAACAGGATCCATCTCGTTTTCAGTGGCTTCCAACAGCAAGGGTTCCCCCCTCATCGCCTATGCCCGGTCTGACAGTGTGGGGCTGTTTCGAGAATCAGTGGCAGGGTCTGGAATATGGAGCCAGGAAAAAATTCACTCTGCAGGGGCTTCCTCGGTATCTCTGCTTATGGACAGCAAGGACCGGGCTGTTCTTTGTTATATTACCAGCCAGGAAACAGAACTCCAGGTGGCCCGGCAGGATGGAAACAGCTGGGACATTGCCAAAGCCGTCAGCGCCAGAGAAGGTTTCCGGTTGATTGACTGCATTATCACCGCTGACGAGGGTGACCGAGAGCTTATCCTGATAAACGATGGGGATTCTTTAAATGCTCTGGTTCAAAGAGCCGGTGGCTGGGCCTTGGGCAGAGTGGACGGAAAAATCAAAACCGGGGGATTCATCAACCTTGTCCTGGATTCATCGGACAGACCTATGCTGTGCTATTATGATTCCGGCCGTAATCAGCTTCACTGGGCAGGTCTTATGTCCGGAAACGCATGGAATAAAACGGTGGTTGATGTTCTGGGCAATGTGGGGATGTATGCATCTATGGCGGTCGATTCCGGGGGGAACCCTGGTATCAGCTATTATGACGGGACCCGGGGTAATCTCAAATATGCCTGGCGCCGAGGCGACAAATGGACGGTACAGCGGGTGGACTCCCTTAATGATACCGGCTATTTTACCTCCCTAATTATGGATTCCTCCGATGTCCCCCACATATCATATCTGAACTTCAGAAACCGTTTCTTGAAATATGCCCGGCAGAAAGGCCGGGAATGGCACCGGGAAAGAATCCTACAGCTTGGGGCATATGGAGGAGAATCAGTTGTTTATTCACTTCCCCGGGGAATCAGCATAATATTCACCGATGGGGACAGGGTGAAAAATCCCCGGCCAAATCAATCTCCCGTTGAAACTTATCTCAAGTATGCAGTACCTGCAGGGGGGGGAGATTGGAAAGTTATAACCCTGTTAGGGCCTTATGCCGTGGCTATCAACAATGCCGGCCTGTCCGGGGATCAGGATGCCGGGGGCAACATGGTGGCATCCTTTGTGGATCGGGATCAGAATCTCCGGGTAGTCCGGGGTGACGGTATCACCTGGCAGAATGAAGAAGTAGCCACCGAATGTCTGGGGCCTACATCGGCAAAATTTTTCCCAGACGGCTCTATCGGCATCCTCTATGTTGCCGGCAAGACCAGAAGTGAATCCGGCCTTCGTTTCGCCCGTTACAGAGATGGCCGGTGGATGGATTACCCAATAAACACTCCCCTGGAAAATATACTTTATATCTCCCTTTTTCCTGATTCAGGAGGCTCCATGCATTTTGC
>CAYNGH010000124.1:0-9934 GCA_964396845.1 uncultured bacterium
ATACTTTTTCACGAAAAAGTTTCCCCCGAAAATAAAAAATGCGTAAGTCCTGAAGAATATCTGATCCTACGTTGATAAAAAATGCAGTATGGCACGGAATCTGAGAAACAATAGAATCAACAGTCGATAAAAAAAGAAAACAATTCAATGTGTATCATTATCTATTTTAATGGATTGAAAAAATTACTGAATTATTGACAAGTCCCTGGGAGGTGATATAATGAATAAACAGTTTTACCCGGGGGTTACAATAAAATCAGGGTTAGAAAAAGTGCTTTGAAGAAACAACTGAAAAAATATAAAATATAGAAGAAAAGAGTATGAAAAGCAATATGATTTGTTTTCAAGCAAAGTCAGAATATTCTGTCAAGGTACGGGGAGTTGTAAAGAAAAGTTTTAAACTTTCACCTTTCTTAAAATGCTTGATTTTGCTTGTTATGGTTTTTTTTATGGCCGGTTGCACCAGTGACACAACTGATTCCAGTGCCGTCGGGAATCGCACCATTGTAATCACTCATGATATTTCTGATGAACTGCCCAACAGGGTGGATTATTTCCATTTCAGCTACTTTGACGGGACAGGAAAACAAATCAACGAAACAATTAAAGCTCCCAAGTCCCAGAGGTCTGTTTTGACAGAGGTCCCGGCGGATATATCCAGACTTGGCATCGAATATTACGACTGCCTGGACACTGACTTTCCTCTGGCCCGCCAGGATCAACAAAGGTCGGAAATCATCGGCTCAATTCACATTCCTGTGGAGTTGCCCCCCCATGGGATTATTAGCTTGGACGTGGTGGGAGATCCCACATCCCAGGTGAATTTTGTTAAAACCGGTAATCGCTGGGATGTTTATATCGCCGGACAGAAATCTTATTTGAAGGGCATCGGCGGTGATTATGCCGGGTCAGACCCGGATGAGTTCACATATTCTTACCTTAACGAAGCATTCACCAGTAGCGGTGCCAACACCATCCGCACCTACGGAGTGCCGGATCTTGCAATACAGGTTCGGGATGCAAAGGCAGCCCTGGCCCTGGCAAAAAAACTCTCAACTGACGATAAAAAAATAATGGTCTTGGTGGGATTTGTTTTTAAATACATCCCTGACCCGGTGGCCCTGAATCAGGATGCCTTTGACCAGATTTTATCGGATCCCAACAGTGACCACGTGCTGGGCTGGTGTCTGGGGAATGAGGCGGTGGATGCGGCAAACCCCAATGCAACATTAAATCAACAGATAAATGAAGTGGCAGGTTATATACAGAAAAAAAGCAAACTGCCTATAATGACCGCAGTGGCCAACCCCACAGCCGATGCTCTGAAAACATATGCCAAGATGGACAATCTGGATTGCCTGGCAATTAACACCTTTTTTGGTAAATTCAACGACGAATGGCAGGGCGGGGGTTTTCTGAACACCCTGGGGCCGACAATGAAATCATGGGAGAAGCCCTGGATCGTGTCGGAATACTACTCCTATGACCTTCCTTCCGAGGGCTTCGGCAGTTACAAGGGGATGCCCAGCCAGCTCATCAACGGGTATCAGTATTTCCTTGAACTCAATTCCACGGCCAATGCCCAGAATTATACCGATTCCTGGACAAAGTACATTCTGCCATACGCAGAAGAAGGGAATGTGGGAGGGTTTGCCCTCAACTGGATGCCTCCCCACAACAGCCAGGTGCCGGGATTCTGGAAGCACATGTTTGTTTTCCGGGGTGAATGGGAGATTTATGTTAACTGGTATAAGAAATACGGGGCTGATCGCCTCGAATGTGTTGATGCAGTTACGGCCCTGTATGGTGGTAAAATACCGGCGGATCCATGTCCAAAAATCAACATCCCTGCTGACGGGGATCCCCAGGGCATTGAGTGTAACTTCAAGGCGACCCTTGACTCACCGGGAACCCCGGCAGACCCCGGCCAGAAGCTGACTGCCAGCATCACTGCCACTGGCGGAGATAACCTCACTTTTGACTGGTACCTGATAGGAGGCAGATCAGTTACCGCATCGGGAGGAGGAATAACCGATGGCCCCAGCATCAACACCTATAAGGCATGGGGAGCAGAAACCCCCAATGAGCCTGTGGTCACCAGCCACCTTCTGGGGCATGGACAGAGCGTGGCAACAGGGAATGGAGCTGTGAAAAATACCATCATCTTCACCCTTGACGAGTCCACACATCGGGGCAATAATTATCAGCTTCGGGTTATTGTTCGAAACGGCAAGGGCGGTGCCGCCACATCTGCAGTGGGGTTCGCCGTGAGTAAATAACCGGGCTGATATTGTCCCCGATAAACCCTGGTATTTTATATAATCGATTGAGCATGGATTGCATATCTCTGAGATGATAATTGAAAAGAGGAAAAAAATAATGTCAAGATTTCATTGTGTTGTTGTTTTTGTTTTAGTGCTGGGGGTTCTGTCTGTTTCTGGCACCTTTGCCTGGGCTGATAACAACAACGAATCCAAGGACTGGTTTGACAATTTCATTTTCAGCGAACCCACTTATGTCTTTGAATTTATCCGGGTTCTGGGGGCTTCCTATGGGATGGGATCAGACCTGGGGGAGTGTGTCGATACGGCCCGGCGTATGGGGGATGTGAATGATAAAAGTTGGTATGAAGAATGGTACAGGACTGCAGAACGGATATATGGCCTTGCTTCTCAATGGGAAAATGACGGCTACTTGGTTTCTGCCCGGAATGCCTATTTGCGTGCTTCCAATTACTATCGCTCCGCCTGCTTTTACCTTTCTTCAAAGGAAGACCGGGAAAAATCGATTGACATATGGCGAAAAAGCAGGGATTCCTTCCTGAAGGCTGTGGCGTTGACTCCCAACATCGAAGTAATCAGAATACCTTATGAAAACACCTCTCTTCCCGGCTATTTTATCAAGACAGCTGATTCCTCTTATGGGGAAAAACCTCCCCTGCTTATTGTCCATACGGGGTTTGACGGCACCGCCGAGGAGTTGTATTTTGGCCCTGGTGTTGCTGCAGTTGAACGGGGATACAATTGCCTGATTTTTGAAGGGCCTGGCCAGGGTGGTGCACTGCGGGAAGGGAATCTTCATTTCCGCCACGACTGGGAAAAGGTGGTCACTCCCGTGGTGGATTACGCCCTCACAAGGCAAGATGTTGACGAAGAAAAGATTATTCTGATGGGGATCAGCATGGGAGGTTATCTGGCGCCAAGGGCTGCTGCCTTTGAGCATCGCCTTCTGGCCTGTATCGCCAACGGCGGGGTTTATGATTTTTCTTCAATGGCATATGAACGGACTCCTGCTGAGCTACTGGAACTCCTTGACACGGAACCGGATTTGTTCAATCAGTATTTGATGGAGGCAGCAGAAGAAAATCTGATGCTCAGCTGGTCCCTGGGAAACGGGATGTGGACTTTTGGGGTCCCGACTCCTGCTGATTATTACAAGGCCATTAAGAAATATAATCTTGAGGGGATCTCTGATAAAATCCAGTGCCACATGCTGGTCATCGACAGTGTGTCGGACCTTTTTATGACAGATCAGCCCAAGATTTTGTATGACTCACTAACCGGGCCTAAAACATACATGAAGTTCACCCGGGAGGAAACTGCCCAGGCTCATTGTCAGATGGGTGCCTCGGCAATCTCCAGCGAGAATATTTTCAACTGGATGGATGATCTGGTTAAGAACCGGTAAGTAATCCTCGGCGGTGGATCTGGAAAGAGGGATATATGGGAAGCCGATTGAGCCGATGCCCTTTGAATATGGTGTTTCCAACTGCAGGATCCCCTGTTGATAGGCAGGGCAAATCTCAGGACTGTCCCTGGATCATTTCACTGCAATACAACCCGGCCCGTTAATCAAACTTCGGCCTGCTGAAACAGGGGTGACGGTTATTTGTGTTCGAATTCTTTCCCTGAGCGCAAAAATATGTGAGATTATCCCGATGAGTTTGCCTTCCTGCTGGAGTCCGGATAAAGTTTCCAGGGCAGTTTCCAGGGCTTCTTCATCCAGGGTGCCAAAACCCTCATCAAGGAAAAGGGAGTCCACGCGAACTTTACGGCTGGCCATTTTGGAAAGCCCCAGGGCTAATGCCAGGCTGACTATGAAGCTTTCACCGCCGGAAAGATTTCTGGTGGATCTGATTTCGCCGGCCTGGTAATTATCAACAACATTTAACTCCAGGGGCTGTTGGTCATCACGAATGAGCAGGTAACGGTCAGTCATCTTTTCCATCTGACGGTTGGCCAGGGAAACCATCAACTCAAAAGTAAGCCCCTGGGCAAAGCTCCTGTATTTTTTGCCATCGGCAGAACCGATGAGGCCATGCAGTCTGTCCCATCGGTTACATTCTTTTTTCTGGGCTTCAATGGCGGTCTGTTTTTCATTTATCCGCTCTCTGGCAATCTTGTTCTCCTTCAGTTTGTTTTTGAAGCTGGCAATATCATCCCGGAGATTTTTTAGACATTCTTCATATTCCTGGAATTCATGCTCGTGTTCTTGAAGGGGTTTATCGGTGATTTTCCTAATAATCTCAGCTTCCAGACGGCCTTTTCGATCCTTTTCCCTGGCCTTGAGATTCGTTTGATTGTCATCCATCTCCCTGGCCTTGGCAGACAGGGTGTCCCGTTGTTCCGGTGTCAATCTGGCCCGGAGAAAATGCCTCTCATCAGAAAAACCAGCTTGTTTGAGATATGAAAGAAAACTGTTTTCTGCCTCGGTACGTTCTGGTTTTCTCTGGTCGATGTTTTCCCGGAGAGATTCAATCTGGGCCTTGGCAGTGATTAATTTCTGTTGGATTCGTATGTTTTGAATGCGGAGATTCTCTTGATATTTCCGGGCATCTTCGACGGCTTTATTCAGGCGTTCTTCTTCACAGTCTGGGTCTTTGTCGCCGTATAATTTCTTTCTTTCATCAATTCCGGCGGAATATTCTTCTTTCAGAGTTTTCAGCTTTTCCTGTTTTTCACCAAGGGCGTTATTCAAGATTTCAATGACTCCATCCAGATGCTTCAATTCACTGTTGATTTCAAGTATCTGTTTCTCTATTTTAATCTTGCTCTCAACCTGAGTATTCCATTCCTTCAGCCTTTCATCAAGGGAATCAAGGATAGCCGGAACCTCAGCATCTGATATTTCTGTAATGCCAAGGGGCTGGAGCTTGTCGGATATTGCCTGTTTCAGCTGGGAAGATCCAGCATGGAGTTTGTTCAGTTCTTCCTTCGCCTGGCTATGGGCTTTATCGGCAGTATTTTTATTGTTGAGGGCATCTGCTTTTTGTTTTTCCTTTTCTGTCAGATCTTCGACGGCAGAAGATACGGCTTTCTCAAGTTTTCTGATTGCGTTTTCCTGATTTTCGGCTTTGGTTATCAGCGCGGTCAGGGATTCGATTTTCTGTTCGGTGTCGTCGGGGGTGGGGATATTGCCTTCGGCGTAAGGATGCTCTGTTGCACCGCAGAGGGGACAGGGCCTGCCGTCTTCCAGTCTGGCCCGGTAATCTTCCAGCTCCTGGATCTTTCTCAGATATGCCATTTCTCGAAGCAGGTTTTCTTTCTCAGCGCGGTATTCATGCAACAACCTTCCCTGTAACATATCCATTAGGGCATCCTTCCCCTGCTGGAGGTTTTTCTTTGCTACTGCAAGGTTATTCTGGCTGATGTCTTTTTCCTGAGTGAGCTTATTCAATTTTGTTATGGCCTTCAGGTAATCACTTTCTGACTCCTTCAGGTGGTTTTTTTTCTGATAGATCTCAACCTGTCGGCGAAGGAGGTTCTGCAGTTGTTCTTGAATGCCGGCCAAACCGCTTATAAGCCATTCATCCTGATAGTGCTCCCTGAGATAACCATCGGCAAGCTCCAGTTTTTTTTGGGTAATGGTTCTTTGGTGTTCCCCTTCAATTCTTTTCTGTTGTTCGGCAGTTATTTTTTTCTCATCCTCCCGGCAACTCTCTTCTATTTCTGTGAGGGCTTTTTTCTGAGTATCAAGCATCTGATCCAGAGAGCGAACCTGCCTGATGAGGGGCACTGCATCTGTCTGCTCCCTTATGGCTTCAGCGGTCTTTTTTTCTGCTGAATTATAAAGACCTTTTTGTTTATCGGCAGATGATTCCAGCTCCGGGAGAGATATTTCATACTTTTTCAGACTGGCCTGATCATCTGATTGCTGTTTTCTAAGGGCAGTCAGCGTTGCATATGCCTCGTCCATTAAAGCAGCCTTCATGGCCAGGGCAAGTTTCTCCCGCTCCGGTTTGAATGCTTCAACGGCATTTTGCAGATTCACAGCTTCATCAAAAAGGTCATTGATTTCTTTTTTTAACCCATCGATGGTGATAAGCCAGTCAATGGCTTTCTTTGTGTCGGCGGATTTTGCAGTAAGGTCTTGTTCTTCCTTCTGCTTTATTATCAGGGCCTGCTCAATATCTTGTTCCTGTTCTGGTTCCAGAATTGAAATGCCGGATATTTCCGCCTGAAGAAGCTTCAGCTTTTCCTGCTCATCCCTCCGGCGTTCATGGACACCAATGGAGATCCGGCTGTAAATCTCTGTGCCGGTGATCTGCTCCAGAATCTTGGATTTCTGCTCAACATCTGCCTTCAGAAAGGTGTCAAAGCCTCCCTGGGCCAACAGGATGGATCGGGTGAACCGATCAAAGTCCATTCCTGTTTTTTCCTCAATAACTCCGGCAACCAGGCTTTTTCTTGTTTCGATGGTTTTCCCGGTGTCTTCATCCACAATCTGGTGTTGCTGATCCTGCAGATTCCCGTCGGCTTTCATCCGGGCACGGCGCTGTTCCCAGTGGCATCGGAAACGGCCTGCCTGGGACTCAAAAAGCACCTCGGCATAACAATCACCGGTCTGGCGGGACATAATCTCGTTACTGCTCCTGGTGATTTTTCCAAGACGAGGTGTGGCTCCATAAAGGGCAAGACAGATGGCATCAAGAATTGTGGATTTCCCTGAACCTGTGGGGCCGGTCAGGGCAAAAATTCCATTGGACACATATTCGGGATTGGTAAAATTGATACTCCATTCACCATAGAGAGAGTTGAGATTTTTAAATCTAAGTTCAAGGATTTTCATAACAGACCTCTCTATTCTGCGCTTATGTCTTCTTCATGGAGAATTTTGATCACTTCATTGTAGCATAATTTCAACTCCTCCCGATCCTCAGGGGGCACCTCAAAAGCATCCATACAGCGGTTGAATACATCGCCGGCATCCAGATTGTCCAGGGTTTCATCTTCATCTATCCTGCTGATTACCCGGTTCATAGCACTCCTGTTTTTAATCCGCCGGATTTCCATGAGAGAGTCGGTCAGGGCTTCATCAATGATTTCCCGCAGATTGGGGACAATGCTGTCACCGGTATATTCAATCTCAAGCCAGGCCTGGCTTTTTTCATTTTTCAGTCCTTCTAATTTTGCAAGAATATCTTCCAGAGAGCCTGCAATGCGAATCAGTTGCTGAAAACATGGCACAATTATTTCCTGTATAATGGGTGATTTTCCATTAAATTCTACAAGGATAACTTTCTTCTGGTGATTTGCCTCGCCATATCCCATGGGTATGGGGGACCCAGAATAACGGATATGTTTATTGCTGCCAACCATCTGGGGTATATGCAGATGCCCCAGGGCCACATAATCGATAGTTGAAGGAAAGACCCCCTGGCCGATATGTAACAGTGAGCCGACATACAACTCCCGGACACCATCTCCCTCAGCTGTTCTGCCTCCCGCAGTGAACAGATGCCCCATGGCGATGATGGGAATGCCTATGTGTCCAGCTTTTTCAAGACAGTTTCTTTTCTGTTCGGCGATGCCACAGACATCAGTATAATGCTTTTTTAATCCCTCCACAATTTTGACGTTTTTTTCATCAATGGTTTCGCCTGGTTCCACAGTCCGGATATCCCTGTCCCGCAGGTATGGTATTGCGCAGATGACTGCCTCGGGAGTTTCATCATTGCAAAGTACAATCACCTCATCTTCCGGGTCTTCAGTTTTTGACCCCACCACATATACGTTCATGGCCCGGAGCAGTTCCTTGGGGGCATTCAGAAAAGATGGGGAATCGTGGTTCCCTGCAATAATCACAACATGACGACAGCAGGATTTTGAAACCCGGTGAAGGAAACGATAGTAAAGCTCCTGTGCCCGGTTGCCGGGGGTGCTGGTGTCAAAGAGGTCACCGGCAATCAGAAGAGTATCGATTTTTTCTTCTTCGATGGTCTTTGCAAGCCAGTCCAGAAATGCCTCGAACTCATCATAACGTTTCCTTCCATAAAGGGAACGGCCCAGATGCCAGTCGGATGTGTGCAGGATCTTCATAGTTCAGCCTCCGGTGAGATTCGTATTATATCTTCACCACAAGATCCCTCAATCCATTCTTCTTTGAATATCAGCTGTAGCAACACAGGGAATCTCTGTATATTCTGTTTGCCCAGGGATAACAAGGTTCATTTATCACCTCGGCACTCCTGCCTTTCAACAATATCAATGCTAATGCATAGTCACCTGCATGCTCTGCCGTTGTGTAAGAATTCGATGGGTTGCTAAAGGAATTGTTCAACACAAGGATTTTTCTTGAGATCCCGCCACAGAAACAGATCAGCTCACGACACAGTTTCGGATAGAGTTCATCGCAATCTGCAGGGAAGTCGGTTTTGGGAAAAATGGCAAGAATGCAGGATGTCATTTCCCAGGACAGTTTCATCGGCTATAATAAAAGGGGAGCCTGTCGGCTCCCCGGTCTGTTTTTAATCAATCATTTATCTCCGCCTCCGCCTCCTCCATCACCACCGGAACCGCCAGAACCGCCGGCACCACCGGCACCACCGGCACCATCGGAACCACTGGCACCACCGGCACTACCGGCACCACCGGCACTATCGGCACCACCGGCACTACCGGCACCACCTGAGCTACTGGAGCCTTCGGCACTGCCGGAGCTGTTAGAGTCGCTTGAGCTTTCAGAGCTGGCTTCTGTGCCTTCATCTGATTCGGCACTTTCAGTGGATGCTGTGCTGCTGCTTGCTGTGCTGCTGCTTGATGTGCTTTGAGATTGAGCCGATGTGGAGGTGGAGTTGTTGCTTACTGCATTGCCTATGGCCTGCCCTATAGCTGAGCCCAGTGGTCCTCCCAGGGCACCGCCAATCATCCCCCCGATACTGGAAGCAGTGGAGGACTGGGAAGAACCTAAACCGCTTACCTGACCCAGGGCCTGACCCAGGGAAGTTCCCCCCAGGGCACTGCTGGCAATGCCTCCCAAGCTTCCAAGACCTCCAAGACCCGAGGTTGCCTGGCTTGCCATATCACCCAGTGCACCCACAAGACCTTCAAAGGAAGCAGAGTTGCCCCCGGAGGCAGGGCCGGTGGCCTCTCCTGAGAAGCTGGCGCCGTCGCCGCCGTCACCGCCGTTTGTCTGTGGGATGAGGAGCAGGGGATTTGTTATCGCAGCATTAGCCCACGGGTTGATCCCTGGCATGTTCTGGCCGGGGCCGTAAAACTGCATAGGATCAAAACCGCCCAAATCATTGATGTTCAAAATTTCTCGCCTTTCCGGGGCTTTCTGAAGACCCCTGACATGTTATTAAATTAATTATAACATTTAACAGGATAAAACTCAACTTAATTATCCAAGGTTAACAAATTGGTTTTGCTTGTGTTTCATCAAGTTAATACCAGCAGGACTTAAGCATTTTTTATTCTCGGGGGAAACTTTTCGAGCCCGGTTTAAAACCGGGGAATACAAGTCGGGACCCATTTTTAGAAAATGGGGAAAACATGAGTCGTGATGGTAATTGATCGGAAGGCCAAAATAATCGGGCCGTGGGCTACCTTAGATGTACCCAATATGGATCGGGATTATCATCGATTGTTAAGCCAATTTATCGGGCCGATTCGGGCTTGATCTTGACTGCAACTCTTGGTTTTGGGATTCCCCC
>CAYNGH010000125.1:0-9880 GCA_964396845.1 uncultured bacterium
CATCATCAATTCCTTCCTGTGGTAACTCCGTTTCTCGACCTGACTTAATTTTTATCCCATCCCGGCTTTGTTGCTGTGACACCGGGGATTAAATTTGGAAGACGTACATAAAACCCAGAACTAATGTCTTGGATTTACCCTGAAAGAAAGTCCCAGTATGTTTTTGCCTCCGGTGGTGTTGGAAACCTCAAGGATGGTGAACTCCACGTTGACAAGTTTGGTATTGCCGGTGATATCATCAGCCAAGGCAGGATTGACATCAGAATATTCATCATCAGAAAAACCATCCCCGTTCATGCTTCTCCTCACAAATGACACCCGGAACCCCTTGTATTCTTCATCTTCTTTCTTGCTGATACCCAGGTTCTGCTCCTTATATACAATATTCCTCAAAACCACCCGGGGGGGTTCAAGATTCTGGGGCAATACGGGATTATCAGGGGAGCCGGGCAATTCCAAGGCTACAGGAAAGGGGGAAAGATTTTCATCTCCTGGAATCTCATATCTCTTGAGGCTTGCCACATTGAACCCCAGTTGATCTGATGACCTCTTGTCGGGCATGAGGGTATAAACAACATGCTTCTGCCACAGGGGCGATCCGAAATTACTTATCTCCAGCTTGTTTTCTCCCAATTGTGAAGCCGCCTGAAACACCATAACCGGTGATTCTTCACGGGGATTTTCATCAAAAACTCTCAAGGTGGTCAGGCTGGTTTCCCTTAAATCTCTCATTATCCACCGGAGGGAAACATATGCGTCCCTGCTGAGAGCATAGGAATACTCCGAGTAATCATAAGCAACCTTGCCAAGCTTAAAATACATATAGACAACCGACAGGATCATCAGGGTGATACTGCTTGCAATCAGCAGCTCTATGAGAGTCATTCCTCTTCTGGGAGATGGTCTGGCGAATATCGGTTTCACAGCTTACTCCTTCCGACCCTGAGTCTTTCCTTGTATGTTTTTTCTACGCTCCTGGAATGCAAGCCAGTCCCTTCAGCCCACTTGATGATAATCAGAAGTTCATCGGTATCACCTTCTGTATTGCCCACAAAACTGCCGTTCTGGTATTCGATTTTTCTTTCAAATTTTACATTCAGCTTTCTTCCCTGAAATACAGATATTATGTAATGAGGCTCCGTCCATGATGGAGGAGCTGGTTCCCCATAAGTATGGGCTGTCACCTCTTCTATCAGGCTGTCGGCAATCAAACGGGCAACTATGGCGTGACGGCTCTGGGTGGCATGAAGCGCTGAGAGCTTCAGAACAGAGATGATAACAAAAAAACCTGCAAAAATAATGAATATGGAAACCAGGATCTCTGTGAAAGTAAATCCGCATAGTCTTTTTTTTCTATTGCCCATTTGTATCTTTCCTTTTAATGTCATATGCTGATCTTAAAGTGCCCGGGGTATCAGTCAAAAGAATCGAATGTGCACATTCTCAACACTTCTTCCGGCGAAGTGATCCCTGCGGCGGCTTTGCGGACACCGTCCTCCAGGAGAGTTCTCATTCCCTTTTCCCTGGCTGCATTAAAAATTTCGTAAGAAGTGGCATCTCTCTCAATCAGAGCCTGCAGGGTCTTGTCAATTGCAAGCAGCTCGTAAATGCCTGTTCTGCCGCGATAGCCTGTTTTACGGCATTTCTCACAGCCTTTGGGCTGGAAGAAGCTGAATTCCTTGATATTCTCTCTCTCCATAACCTCCAGGAATTCTTCCGGAGGAGAAATCGGCTGTTTGCACTCTGGACACAGCCGGCGCAACAGTCTTTGAGCCACACCGCCGATTAACGAGGCTGATATAAGGTATGGAATCACATTCATATCCTTCAGGCGGGTGATGATTCCAACGGCATCGTTTGTGTGAATGGTGGAAAAGACCAGATGACCGGTCAATGCCGCCTTGACGGATATAGCGGCGGTTTCTTCGTCACGGATTTCACCTACCAGGATGACATCGGGGTCCTGACGTAAAAATTCCCTGAGGGCCTTGGCAAAAGTTACTTTCTTTTCTTCCTCCCGGGGGGCAAGGTTTACCTGAACCTGCATAATTCCAGGCATCTGATATTCCACAGGATCTTCAACGGTCAGAATTTTACGATATGGGGTGTAAATCTCCTTGATGCTGGCAAAAAGGGTGGTGGATTTTCCAGAACCTGTGGGGCCGGATACCAGGATGATTCCATAGGGGCGGGATACCATTTTCCGCCAGTATTTGAGATTTTTCTCATCAAATCCCAGGTCTTCAAGGGTTATGTTGAAGGCGCTCTTGCTCAAAAGCCTCATAACAACCCCTTCACCGGCCTGCACGGGAATAATGCTCACCCTCAGGTCAAATGCCTTGTCAGCTACCCGGACGCTTATCCGCCCCCCCTGGGTAATACGATCCTTGGCAATGTCGATTTCAGCCATAATCTTAAAGCGCTTAATCAAGGCGGAGATTATTTCTTTGTCGGTTATTACATCGGAAACAGAAAGTACCCCGTCGATCCTGTATCTGATAAGCAGGCGATCTTCAAAGGGCTCCAGGTGTATGTCGCTGGCTCCCACCGAGATGGCTTCAACGATAATCTTGTTTGCCTTTTCAATGATGGTGCCGGTGATCTCTTCCTGTTCTTCCCCTGTTGTAACTTCTCCCTTTCTGACCTCCAGGTGCTCTCCCTCGAATCGTTTTTTCTCAAGCCATTCTTTCCAAGAAACATCCTGAACATGTTCAGAATATGAATAGATGTATTCCAGGGCGAGATCAATCATGACGGGGTCAGCTTCTATCAGGCAGATATGGAACTTGCCGTGGGTGACATAGGACACTGAATCGTAAATATATATCTGGGTGGGATCCTTGACTGCAATGGCAAGGGTTTTATCATCGGGTTTTCCGATTACAATCCCTTCGATTTTTCTGGCAATTTCCTGATCAAGCAACATGGCAAGGCCCCTATCCAGGTCCAGGGAACCCAGATCCACCTTTGGAATATCAGCAAACAGGCCCTGTCTTGAATCGTTTCCCAGGACTTCCATATCAGTCCTTTTCCCTGGCCCGTCTTCTTTCTTTCGCTTTTTAAATATCATAATGAGGTCCTCTCTTAAAAAAGATCCTGATTATATGCTCTGTTCGTAAGCCTGGGAAATACCCATTATCGGCAAGAATATGCCAACTACCAGAAAGAACACCATGACTCCGACACCAATCATCATAACCGGCTCGATGAGAGAAACCAGAGAGCTTAAGGCTCCATCCAGCTCCTGGCTGTAATAATCAGAAGTCCTTCGAAGCATATCGGCAAGATTCCCCGTGTCTTCTCCCACGGCAACCATCTGGCTCATCATCTGGGAATATACCCCGGTTTCAATCAGGGATGTTGAAAGTTTCTTGCCTTTTTCCACTCTTTCGGCAGTGTCAAGTAAAGCGTTTTTCATCACCTGGCTGTCAAAGGAGTTTGCTGTCAGTTTCAGCACATCAACCAGGGAAACGCCACTGTCAAGAAGAGAAGACATCAAGTCAGCCATCTGGGAAAAATTCTGCATCTGGATAAGACCCTGAATGAAGGGGAAATAAAAAACCACCGTGTCGATGAACAGCTTGCCTCTGGGAAAATGAACCGTCACCCGGTAAACAATATATATTGCGAGAATAATCCCGGCCAGTACTGGTAAAAACCAGACATTGGATACCAGCTCACTGATATTTATGAGCATTTGTGTCAGGGGATAGTCCCTTGCAATATCAAGCCCTGAATCCTTAAAAATGGGGGTGAAGGCAGGGAGTATCATGGTGATCATGCCATAAACCAGGGCTGCGCTGAAGATGACAATAAATATCGGGTAAGATATTGCTGATTTTATTTTCTGTTTGATCTGATTCTGGTTTTCCAGTGAAGTGGCAAGGTTCGAAATGGTTTTAGATAAATCACCGGTGGTTTCGCCTACCTTGACCATGCTCACATACAATTCGTTAAAAGGCGGGTTGTGGGGACGCATTGAATCAGACAGGCTTTTTCCCTGTTGCATGTCAGCGGATACCTGCCTTATGACTTCCCTGAGCTTTTTGCTTACTGTCTGATCATGAAGCATATCGAGGCAGCGAAGAATGGGAATTCCAGCGTGCAGGAGCGAAGCCAGTTGCCGGGTGAAAAACATGAGCTGTGTATGGGATATGCCAAACTCAAGGTTGATTGCAACTTTGCCGGCAGATTTGCCCTTGACCTTTTCTTTTGTGATTTCATTCAGATCAAGTAGGGACATTCCCTGTTCCTTGAGAATCTTCACCATATCCGAACGTGAATTTGCTTCTTTTTTTCCGGAAACTACCTTGCCATCAGCACCTATCGCCTTATACTCAAATTCCATGTCCTTTTTCCTTTCATCATCTCTTTACCGGAAATATTGAACATTATTTATGAACTGAATCCGAGGTTTGAACATTCATCTGTATCTGTCTATTTATCTAAATATTCTTCGATGAGGATGTTAATAAAATGTGTCTGTTGTCTTGCAAGGAGTTTTAATATAGTGCATAAGAACTCTTTGCTGTAATAGCTTTTGTGTTTGTTGTTGTCCCCTGTATAACTTAAAAGTTGTCCCCTGTAACACTTGAAAAATAATTTTCAACGCTTCTAAAATATTTCCTGCATTATAAAATCAAGACTTACACAAAAAAACTTCTCATGTGAGCATGTGTTAGCATGATTAATTAATGGCCGTGGTGAAAGATTTCTTATGTTGCAACAAAAAGAATATGTTTTCCTCTCCGGCACACTTCATCGAATACTTGACCAATTGGCCATAATCATAAATTACAAAGAACTGGAGGAATATGCTGGACACACCAACGGGATTCACCTGTTGGTTAACCTGATCGGTCTGGTGATTTGCAGAAGTATCGAAGCCACTATGACCGGGATATCAAAGTCCGGCAGATTTCGAAAACTTTTATCACCAGGACCAAAAACTCAAAAGATGGATTAACTATGTTTCTACTTCTTCAGGGGAGGATCAGATTCTGTCAAGAGGACTGCATTGAATTTTGATTGAGGGAAAAATTGAAGTCTTCTAATAAAGGTTAAAATTATTTCCACAAGAAATCATATCCGGTTTATGATATTATATGTACATCATCAGGGGAGATAAAATAAAGCTAAATGGGCAACAAATCAGATAGAATTCTCAATGAGCTGAAAAACGATATAAAACAAAGAGATAATGAGCTAAGAGAACGATCCAAAGAACTTGAATGTTTATATGGAATTGCCAAAATATCTGAAGAAATAAGAACCATCGAGGGTATATTGACAAATATCGTTCACATTATCCCTCAATCATGGCAGTATCCAGATTCCGCCTGTGCCAGGATTGCAGTTAACGGCAGGGAGTTCAGAACCGACAACTTTCAAATGACCAAATATGGAATGACAAGTGAAATCAGGGTTACTGACACATCCTGTGGAAATATCGAGATATATTATACCAGGGAAATGCCCCAAGCAGATGAAGGGCCGTTTTTGTTGGCAGAAAGAAAACTGCTGGATGCTGTAGCCGAGAGAATCGGAAAAATACTTCAACGTATTGAAGCAGAAGAAAAGCTGAAGGAATCCAACCGGAAGCTTCAGGAGCTTTTTGAACACCTGCAGATTATCAGGGAAAAAGAACGAAAACAGATTGCTTATGAGCTTCATGACGAGTTGGGACATGCTCTGACTTCCCTGAAGCTGGATCTCCGGTTGATCCAGAAAAACCTTGATCCGGACAAAGCAGGAATAATGGAAAAAACCGAGGCGATGAAAAGAGATGTTGACAGGATAATCCATGGGGTCAGAAACATCGTAAAGGAGCTAAGACCGGCACTGCTGGATGATTTCGGATTAATTGAAGCCTTGAGATTCCACGCAGAAGAAATTAAAAATCGCACCGGACTTCATTGTCTAATCGACTCTGCTGTGGATAGACTGGATATTACAAAAAAATACTCCGTGGGAATATTCAGAATAATACAGGAGTTGTTAAACAACATCATAAAACATGCCGGGGCAGGCAAAGTAGATATTACCATAAGGAACCCAGATAATTATCTAAACATTGAGATAAAGGATAACGGAATCGGAATCCGTGAAGAAGACCTGCACAAGGACAAATCTTTCGGGATATTGGGAATAAGAGAACGTATGGATATATGGGGAGGCCATTTTAAAATCACCGGCAGGACCGGCAAAGGTACTGTTGTTCGAATGTCTTTCCCCTTGACAGAGGGATCAAACAATGATTAAAATCATTCTGGTGGACGACCATCCCATTGTTCATATCGGCTTAAAGCAGATTCTATCTGATATTGATGACATCAAGATTGTTGATGAAGTCAGCAGTGGATCCCAGCTGATGAATAAAATTCACAAAGACTTTGATGTAATCATCCTGGACATATCTCTTCCCGACACCAGTGGATTGGATCTTTTATCCCGGATCAAGTCGATAAAACCCAACATTCCGGTTCTTGTTCTGTCGATGTACCCGGAAAACCAGTATGCCATCAGAACTATCCAGCTGGGGGCTTCGGGTTATCTTACCAAAGAAAAATTTCCGGATGAGATTATTTCCGCCATAAGAAAAGTTTCCCAGGGAGAAATATATGTCACTCCGGCTCTGGCTTCTACAATGGCATCATACTTGAACAAATACCGCCAAAAATTGCCCCACGAAACCCTGTCCGACAGAGAATATGAGGTTATGAGCCTTATTGCCGCCGGGGATACACTCAAGGATATATCAGAAAAACTCTCCATCAGCATAAAAACTGTGAGCACCCACAGAACCCACATCCTGAAAAAACTCCAGGTAGAAAATAATGTGGAAATTGCCCGATATGCTCTGGAGCATGGTATTATTATTTAATTCTATACTTCTTTACCGCCATAGGACAATCAGGTATCCGGGTAAGATTAATCCTAATCATAAATAAGATTATTCCGATATTAATCCCCTGTGCCTTGTGATATACTTATAGCAAATGGACTTCATCCGGGGCTTCCCGGAGAAGGTTGATTAATTGTTTTTCTCTTTTATTGATTGTCTGATATTTTTCGAATATTGTTTTTACCTGATTTTGCCACAAGGTTCAGCTCCTGGGATTTACTTGTTTGACAAGGTGAGCAATTTTTTTTTGCTGTGCATGATGAATCTGTAACTGGGACTTTCTGGTTTTTTTCTTGCATAATTTTGTTTGAAGAATAAATCATTGTCAGCATCAAACTGACAGAGCTATGTCAAAGGGGAATCTTTAATCTTTCGGGATTTATTTTTATCATTACAGGAGTAAATCATGACAATTAGTAAAAGCATCCAGCCCCGGCAAAAGTCAACAGAAGAGTGGGGCCCGAGTCTTATCGCAAGCAAAACCGGAAAAGACTTCCGGGATGAATTATCCCAATTTCTGGTGGATCTTGTTTCGATTCCCAGCGAAAGTTGTTTTGAAAAAGATGTTGTTCAAAGAATAAAAAATGAAATGGAAAAAGTCGGCTTTGATTCTGTCAAAATTGACGGCCTGGGGAATATCATCGGCAGGATAGGCCATGGGAAAAGGGTCATCGCTATGGATGCCCACATTGACACCGTGGGGCCTGGAAAAAGAGAGGACTGGAAAACCGAACCCCTCAAAGGAACTATTATTGGGGATCATGTTTACGGAGTCGGAGCAGTGGATCAGAAGGCAGGCATGGCATCCATGGTTTACGGAGTCAAACTGATCCGGGAGCTGGACCTGTTGTCGGATTATACTCTTTATGTGGTGGGAACTGTTCAGGAAGAAGACTGCGATGGAATGTGCTGGAGATATATCATCGAACAGGGAGAGATCCGTCCTGAATGTGTGGTGATTACGGAACCCACCAATCTGAACATTTATATCGGCCATCGGGGCCGGATGGAAATGAAGGTTGCCACCCAGGGCAAATCCGCCCACGGATCCATGCCTCATCTTGGGGACAATGCCATATATTCCATGGGCAGAGTTGTTGGGGAAATAGAATCATTAAACGAGAGGCTGAAAGCAGACCCCTTTCTGGGCAAGGGTTCCATTACAGTGAGCCATATCACCAGCCAGGCCCCTTCCCTTTGCTCAGTACCATACAAGTGTACCATTCATATTGACAGGAGGCTTACTCTTGGAGAAAACAGGGAAACTGCCGTCGGTGAGATTGAGGAGATAATTAAAAGCACAGGCGTTAACGCAGAAGTCTTCATTCCCCGATATGAAAAACCCAGCTACAAAAACACCATACACCCCACCGATTGTTACTTTCCTACCTGGAAGCTTCCCGAGGATCACCCTCTGCTGAGCACTGCAGAGAAGACTTACAGGGCTTTGTTCCTGGCGGAGCCTCAAATGGGCAAATGGACCTTTTCCACCAACGGCGTGGCAACTATGGGAGTCTATGGGATTCCCACCCTGGGATTCGGTCCGGGAGATGAAAGGCTGGCCCATTCTCCCAATGAATGCGTCCCGATTGAACACTTGATTAAAGCATCGGCATGGTATGCCTTATTTCCCGCAATATATGCAGAAACTATGGAGGATCAACAAAAATGACAAACAATGGCGACATAAGAAGAATGATCGATTCATTGTCCCTGAAGGATTATGAAGGTTATGGAAAAGATTTTGTCCACACCTGGGATAAATCTCTGACGGATTTAAAGGCAGTAGTTGATGTTGCCGCTATTATCAAAGAAATGTTCCGGCAGGATATTTCTGTGAAGACTTTTCAAAGCGGGCTGGCGGTTTCCATATTCCGGGACAATTCCACCCGGACAAGGCTGGCTTTTTCATCGGCTTGTGCTTTGCTGGGGCTTATTCACCAGGAGATTGACGAGCAGAAATCCCAGATATCCCATGGTGAAACCGTGCGGGAAACTGCCAACATGATTTCCTTTCTTACCGAGGTTATCGGAATCAGGGATGATAAATACCTGGGAGTTGGTTGCAAGTTCATAAGGGAGATGGGGGAGGCCCTCGATGACGGATTCCGGGAAGGAGTTCTGAACAACCGCCCTGCAATTATAAACCTTCAGGACGATATGGATCATCCCACCCAGACATTAGCTGATTTGTTGCATATATTAAATCATGTGGGGGGATATGAAAACCTTCGAGGAAAGAAATTCGTAATGAGCTGGGCATACTCTCCCAGCTATGGGAAACCTCTTTCGGTTCCCCAGGGCATCATCGGGCTTTTAAGCAGATTCGGCATGGACATTGTCCTGGCCCATCCGGAAGGATACGAGCTTGATACCGATATCATAAATAAAACCAGACAATTCACCTCGGATTCCCAGGGTAGTTTTGAAATTTCCCACGATATCGGCCATGCCTTCAAGGATGCCGACATTGTTTATCCCAAAAGCTGGGCTCCATACAGCGTGATGCAAGAGCGAACAAGGCTGTTGCTGAAAAAAGACAGCGACGGCCTGGACAAGCTGGAGAAAAAATGCCTGAAGCACAACCAGAAGCATCAAAACTGGACATATGATGAAATGCTTATGGAAAGCACAAGAAACCAGAATGCCCTGTATCTTCACTGTCTTCCTGCGGACATCTCCAGCGTCAACTGCCAGCAGGGGGAAGTGACAAAATCGGTGTTTGAGAAACACCGCATAAGCACATACAACGAAGCAAAAAACAAAGCCTTCGTTATTGCTTCGATGGCGTTGCTTTCCTGTTTCAGGGATCCTGTTGCTCTCCTTAACCATCATTACGAATCCAGGATCAACCGGGCCAATCCCCTGAAGAACGGCCGAATGCATTGATGCCGATGTGGTGATATGAACAGGCGATGCAACAACATATGGGTTTTGAACTTTGAAGAAGCCTATGGCCGGCTCAAGGCAGAAAAG
>CAYNGH010000126.1:0-9651 GCA_964396845.1 uncultured bacterium
CGGGATCACATGAAATACATAATGGATCTGACCCAGGACATTCCTCTGGTGGAGGTGGATCCAGAGCAGATCCGGCAGGTAATCTTGAACCTTGTGATGAATGCTGTGGAGGCTCTCAATGAAAAAGGGACAATAACTATCAGTAGCGATTATGACCCTGATAGGGATCGGTTGAAATTTTCTGTCAGGGACAACGGGCCGGGGATTTCCCCGGAAAATCTCAAGAAACTGTTTACTCCCTTTTTTACTACCAAGCAGATTGGCCGGGGAACCGGCCTGGGGCTGGCCATTTGTTATGGCATCATCAAGATGCACCGGGGCGATGTAAAGGTGGATTCCAAGGTTGGAAAAGGCAGTATTTTTACCGTGGAACTGCCGAGGATTCATGGAACCCTCACCAGGAGCGAAATACTGGGGGATATTCCCGGGGCAGAAAAATCGGCAATCCCTTTTCAGCCCCGTCGGTTCCGTAAGCTCCAACAGGACACGGTGGCAAAATAAGTAAAATAAATCTATTCAAGGGAGGAATCTCAGATGGCAAAAAAGATTCTCATTGTGGACGACGATCCTGACTTTGTGGAAATGAACCGGGCGGTCCTTGTTGCGGGAGGGTATGAAGTGATCTCTGCAGGTCGCGCAAAGGACGGAATAAAGATGATCAAGGAGGAATCTCCGGATCTGCTTCTTCTGGATGTGATGATGGGATCCGATGTGGAAGGCTTCGATGCTGTGGAGGAGATTCGCGCTCTTCCCGGAGGCAGAGAGCTTCCCATCATAATGATCACTTCTTTTGACAAGCATCATAAAACCGCCTGGGCCGACAAGCCTGACAAGGCCTGGGTTGATGTGGAGCGATATCTGAACAAACCGGTGTCCCCGGAGGACCTTTTATCCGAGGTAAAAGAAGCCCTCAAGTAGCAAGATTTGCAGAAAAGTGGTGAATACAGCAATGGATAAGAAAATATTGCTCATTGATGATGATCTGGATTTTACTGCCATGAACCGGGCAGTTCTGGAAAACCGTGGATATGTGGTTGACACGGCATCCACCGCCGGAGAGGGGCTTGAAAAGGTGGAAAAATTCAACCCTGATTTGATTATTCTGGATCTCATGATGGAACATTACGACTCTGGCTTTACCTTCAGCTACAAGGTCAAATCCAGAAAAAACACCCGTTCCATTCCTATTATCATGGTGACATCAGTTCACCGGGAAACCGGCCTGCCCTTTGATGCCAGTACCAGGGAAGAAAAAGAATGGATCAAGGTGGATGAATTTCTGGAAAAGCCTATCAGCCCCGAGGATCTTGAAGCAACCATAAACAAGTATCTGGGATGAAGGAAGATACGGCTTTCAGCCCTGGAGCAATCCCCATGAAGGAAATGAAAGACAAATACGATATCCTTGTTGTTGATGACGAGCTGGGAATGAGAGAAGGAGTCCGCAGGGTCCTGGGGCCATACGGCCACAATGTGTCAACGGCCCAGAATTGTGCCGAAGCCATGAAACTGTTAGATGACGGCAGTTTTGACCTGGCCCTTCTGGATATGCGCCTTCCCGACGGCGACGGCCTTTCTATTCTGGATGTAATAAAACAACAGGATCCCCTGACGGTGTGCATCATGATAACTGCCTATGCTACCCTGGACACTGCAGTGGATGCCACCAAGCGGGGAGCTTTTGATTATCTCGCCAAACCCTTCACCGCGGATCAACTGCTGACAGTGGTGGATCGGGCCCTGGATCGCCGGGATCTTCTTGTTGAAGCTGATATACTCCGACAGGAACGGGATCGAAGCCTGCTGGAGCTTTCCCGGGAAAAAACCCGCCTGGGCACCATTATCCGGTGTATGGCCGACGGGGTTATTGTCACCAATCGGGATGGAGAAATCGTTCTTTTTAACAGCCGGGGGAGCAGATTTCTCAAGGATCATCTCACTGTCACTCCCGGCACTCCCTTCAGAGAAAAAGCCGTCAGTGAAGATATGGTGGAAATGGTGGAAACCGCAGGAGATCCTTCCCTGAACCGGGAGGTCGCAGGCCGGGAAATAAGCCTGGGAGAAGAAACACATCTTGCCAACTGCGCCACTCTCAGGGATGAGGAAGGAGGTTTCCTGGGCACTGTTACAGTTCTGCGGGACATATCCCACATCAAGGAGCTGGAAAGGGCCAAAGCCCGGTTTGTTTCCATGGTCACCCATGATCTTCGCGCTCCGGTGGCAGCCATAAAGGGATACCTGGACATAATTGTCAAGAAGGCGGCGGGAAATGACCCCGGTGTTTATGATCAGATGATTCTAAGATCCAGGGACAGGGCGGAAGGTTTGCTGGATCTCATCAGGGACCTTCTGGACATGAGCCGTATTGACGGTGGAAAGGTGGAACGGCAGATAGGGCCTGTGGATCTTGAGGAGCTTTTAAGGAATAATGCCGAATTCTTCAAGAACGATGCCCAGGCGAGGGATCTGAGTATCATCCTTGACCTGCCCGATACTGAACTGACAGCCTCGGCTGATACCGATGAGCTGAACCGCATCATTACAAACCTCTTGAGCAATGCCATCAAATATAACCGGCCTGGAGGCACAATAACCATAACTGCCGGAAGCCTGAAGGATCAGGTTCAGTTTTCCGTGGAAGATACAGGAATCGGCATGACCCCTCAGGAGCAGGAACGGCTGTTTGAGGATTTTTACCGGGCGGCGAATCCCCAGGCCAGAAAACAGACCGGCACAGGGCTGGGTCTTGCCATCACCCGCCGGCTGGTGGAAGCAAACTTTGGACGCATTGACGTGGATTCCTCCTGGCAGAAAGGAACCAAGTTCACCGTAACCCTTCCGGGGAAAAGCTGAAATATATCAACACACCCAGGGACTCATGCATCGCCGGCGTTGCTGAGTCATTTTGGCTGATCATTTTATGCAATAACAACAATCTGTAGTCTGCAGTCTATTATTTGCCAATGAATATTATTTTGGAGGATAATGACTGGAACAAATAGAATAGTAATTTAATCCTGCCCAGAGGAGGTTAAGAGATGCTGGGTTTTCTCTTTCCTAATAAAGGGAAGTTCAAATTGAAGGAAAACATGGAAGTTGAACTGCAACTTCCGGATCCTGAAGGTCCAAGGAGTTATTTTTGCAATGTAATTGAAGCCTCGCCCAAGAAGGCAGGTTTTACTACTCCTAAAGAAGGCAACCGTTACGTTAGCATAAACCCCAATGACATAATCAAGTGTATTGTACTTATTGATGACAGGATTCACGAGGTAAATGTGAAGGTTCAGACATCCCTTGACCGGGAGTTTGAAGCTTTGGTTTCCAAGAATGTAAACAGTTTCGAAACATTCCTGTCCAAGATCAAGAAATCATCAGATCAACCCCTGTTGATGGAAGTTCCCCTTGATTTCAGGGCAATAACCACTTCTCACCTGCAAAGAGCAGTTTCCAGGTCCATATCCCAGGACAACATGGAGATGGTGACCAACCTCCCCGTGCCTGAAGGCACTGACTTGATGCTTTATTTCCGGGTTCCCGATTCCCCCACTATAGAGGTTACAGGAAAATCTGAAAAAAGTGTCCCCCTTGAAGAAGATTCCAGAAAAAGTAAGACACGAATTGTCTTCAGTGACCCTTCCAAAGCCCAGGAAGCTGTTGAAACTGTCACCAGGTATATGGCCCATTACTACCGGAGGCTGGATCGCATAAAAGAGATGGAGGAAAGGGGAGAGATTCCCAAATCCGATGACCGTCTGCGGCCCCCCATGCCACCACCAAGATAAAAAAATGCCGGACAGGGAAACCTGTCCGATGCTGTTTTCTGGAGGGTTTCATGGTTTTTGAGTTCTGGAGGAAAGCACCTTTGAGCCTGGATCCCGGAGAGGATGTGGAGGTCACCTTCTCCCCCACAGCTGGTTCCTTCTGTGTTGAAATAATGAAAGTCCAAAGCCAGGATCGGGATGAGATTGTCCTGAAGGTTCCCCAGAAGTTTCAGGGTGAAAGCCCCTTTGACATGGATATGCCTCTTCATATTTATGTCCGAAAAGACCTGATGCTGGGCAATTTTTTTACGAGAATTGAAAAGAAAAGCAACACAAAGGAATGTGAGTCGATTCATATTCCCATACCCGACAGGGTAAGATGGATAAAGATGGATTCCTCCAGCCTTCCTCTGAGGGATTATAAGCGGGTGGAGGTTCAGGTGCCCGTTGAAATCGGTTATATGCACAACAGGGTCAAGGGAGTGACTCAGGATCTGTCAGGAGGAGGAACCCAGGTCATTACATCTCTTTATGTCCCGGAAGAAGAAGAGATTGACCTTCGCATCGCCCTTCCACAATCATCGGTTTTTACCAGAGCCAGGGTTCTGCGCTGCCAGAAGATTAAAACAAAAAATACAGAAGAAGAAAAATTTCTGTTGGCGCTGGAATTTTGCGACATAAGCGAGGATTCCAGAAACCGAGTGATTTACTACACCATCAACCGCCAGGAGCCACCAAGCCTGTAGAGCCTGTAGAGCCTGTCTTCAAAGTCGGCCTGTCTGTTTGGTCTTCCTGAGAATGCATGATAGTTTAAAAAACACATCCTGATCAAAAGATCCCTTTTTTGCCCCGGCATGTATTAAGAGGATCAGGGTAATCATTCCTGGGGTTCTTTATGTTTTGCCGCCTCGGTGGGAATTTCGAAAATATTGTCCATGAATTCCACTCCGCCTCTGTAACCCAGACGCCAGCCTTCTTTGATGCCAGCGTAAGCCCCCACAAGAGAGCCTTTGGCAGAATTGTGATATATGGAGTTGCCTTTTCTGGTGATGTCTTCATCCACAACTTCGTTAACAGCATTTTGAACTTTCCGGGTAATTCCCCGGTTAAAACCGTATCTGCCATCAATGATGGTGGACAGGCTTCCCGATACCAGTCCCACGGCAGTCCCCACCGCAGCGCCCAGGGGACCTCCGATGGCAGCCCCTACCAAAGCCGGAGGGAAAATCTTGCCGGCATTGGTGGCAAAAAGAAGCAGGGGTCTTGTAATCTCCCGACGGTTCTCACCCATCTCCACCGAATGCAGAGAACCTTCCACAATACCACCGGGAGCATTCATGAGAATTCCGCTGATGCCTGACACAACCCCGACAGATCTAATCAAGGTCTTGGTGATAATTCCCCGATCAGAAGAATCTTTTAATACGGGGCCGTTGGAGTTGCCGGGGCTGTTATTCTCCCGGATGTCCTGGAGGATAAACTGCGCCCCGGAGAGGAGGCCCGCGCCGGAGCCCTGGCCGATCTGTTTCCCCCTGGTCCAGCCTTCTTTCATCCCTGCAATACCGCCGGCATACACGCTGTTTATGACTTTCCTTAAAGTGGAGGATTCCTGTTTCCGGGGCAGTTTGTCCATCTGCCGTGCCACTCTGCTGTCAACTGCTTTAATAAGGTTGTCCATTCCCCCGGATTTGTTGTCCATGAAGCTTTTCAAGGAAGCAGAAACATAGCCCGTCATTCCGCCAAGAACCAACCCTACAGGCCCCCAAATGACACTGCCTGCCACTGCTCCGGTAATTGTCCTGTTGATTATAGACAGTTTACTCAGTTCTTTTTTTCGTTGGGAGATGTCCTTGCCGGGCTTTACTGCCTGATTATAACCGATTTTCATTCCCAGAGAGATATTGTGAGTGGCTGTTACTGCTCCGTTGATGATGCCTGCGGTTGTTGCGAAGGCTTTTCTTGCCCTGCGGGAAATTTTGCCTCGGGACTTGGGCCGGCTGGCTTCTTCGTCTGATGGAGTTGAGGAAACATCAACCCTGTCAGAAACAGTGACTTCCTCAACGCTGTTGATGACTTTGCCGGGCCTGTCGTTACCCCGCAGGGAATTTGAATCCCGGGGA
The DNA here is from genome assembly GCA_964396845.1 of uncultured bacterium. GTDB lineage: Bacteria > Vulcanimicrobiota > JAJTBE01 > JAJTBE01 > CAYNGH01 > CAYNGH01. The sequence goes on from CAYNGH010000126.1 coordinate 5,882, forward strand.
AACATGTTCTGAATGCTGTTGCTGTTCATGTTGTGCCTTATCGTAAAATAATCTGGCTCTGTCCCGGTTCATGCGCCTTCGAACAATTATACCACTATGGGCCGTAATTGTAAAAAGAAATCAAAACTCCATACTTTTTATTATCTGTGAAAAACCCCTTTAATACAAGAAACTGAACATACTTAGTCCGGCTGGCCCCAATTTCTGGCAAAATGTTAACAATCAGTTTACAATTGACTTCAGGGAATCACCTTGATTTTTACATCATCAAACCAGGCAGTTCCTGTCCCGCTGAGCATACACAAGATGCGAATCTTAACGGTGTCCTCAGGGACTTCCATTTCAAATGAAACCTTCTGCCAGTCGGTGGTTCCGCCTATGGGAAACTTGTGCTGGGTGGTGCCGAACCTGACAATTTTTTCTTTGTTCCAGCATTGAATGGCTACAGGAGCAATCCCTTCAACCCCTTCTGTCTTTACATATGCCGTCAGGCGAATCTTTTTTCCAGCGGGGATCCCCTTGGTAATATCCTGAGCCCAGTTGGGAGGCCCAAAGGAGCGCAACCGGGAAGTCAGCTGGCTGACAGTTGTTTTTGCGGAGTAATTTCCGGAATACTTGACCTGAGAATCCGCAGAAAACTCCACCTCGGGCTTCAGAATCCCCACAAGGTACCATCCCGCAGGCATGGAACCTGTCATTTTTTCAAATCCGGTGTTCTCGTTGATGGTCACCTCGTCGGCATTGGCAGGGCCGGCAATAAACAACACCAGGACAGTCAGTATTATGGCAAGTTTCTTATTCATAAAAATCATCTCCTGATCATATGATCCAATTTTTTATCTGTGTTATTTCTGTTTCTCACAATGATACCGGGGTTGCAAATACTTGACAGGGCATTATCAGACATCATCCCTGCAACCGGCAAATCAACATTCTATGCCTGTCCTGATTATGTCGGAAAGTCTGTATTAAAATTCCATCAGTTTTCATAAAATAAGAAAGCATAACAGAATAATTTTAATTACCCGGCAATTTTTCCTGCAACTCCAAGAACAGGCAGTAATATCCCCATAACAAGACTGCCTGCCAGGATGCAGGTCAGAATCATAACCAGGGGGCCTGTCAGATTTCCCGCATATTCTGCCGATGCTTCCATCTCTCCCTGGAAATATTCCGTCAACTGTTCCATGGTGTCTGCCATGCTCCCGGATTTTTCTGCGACATCCACCATCTGTATTGCCAGACGGGGAAACAGGCGGGTTTTATCCATGGCCCCGGACAGGGTTTCCCCCTTCCCCACAAGACCGGATATTCTGCCGGCGATGCTGGCAATCATCCCATCATCCTTTTCTTCTGCCATCAAAGACAGGCTTTCATCAACACCAAAACCCATCTCTGACAACAGGGCAAAGGTCTGGCAGAACCCGATGATGCCTCCCATATACACCAGCTTCCTTGCCAGGGGAAGTTGATTTACCAATACCGGAGATCTGCCGGGCCAGGTGTAATATACCCCCAGCACTCCTATCACTACAAATATCCCTGTTGCCACAGGGTTGGCAAGATAACCGCTGATCAATATCAGCACCCTGGTAAGTGGATAATTCTGCGAAATGTCCAGCCCCGCACTGTCAAACACGGGGGTGAATCCCGGAATTAGCAGGGCCAAAAGTATCCAGGCAAAAATCAAGGAAAAAACCATCGCAGATAATGGTTGAGAAATAACACTACTGATACTCAGGCGGATTTTATGTTTTATTTCCATCAGATGTGCCAGCCTTGACAATGCTTCCGGCAGGGAGTCATCGGATTCACCTCTCTGAATAACTGCCGTGAACAGATGGGGAAAATATTTCCGGTGACGGGAAAGCGCCCCGGACAGACTCACTCCCGATTGGACATCTTTTTGCACCTGAATCAGAACATTCCTGAGGTTGCCCTTGGGAACCTCGGATTGCAGAGTTTCAATGGCATCGGTGAGGGCAACTCCACCCCTTTGAGCCGTGGAAAGATGACAGGCGATAAGGGCCAGATCGCCGGGACAGACAATCAACCCTGAGAAGCCCCCTTCCCCAGGGGTCGAAGAAGAATCCGGAATCTCCTCTTTATGCAGTGTCACGTCAATAACCGTATAACTCATACTCCGGAGTTTCTCGATGGCGCAGTCCTTGTCACCGGCAGAAAGCCGGCCCTCCCGGGCGGATCCCTGGCTGTCAACTACTTTGTAGCTGTATAACGGCAGTTTAATCACCCCCTGATCATTATTTCTATCAGGAAATCGATTATCCCTCCGGGGCAGTTCCGTGCAATTTTTATTATTGACAGGGAATTGGATGCAAATGAACAATAATTATACAGTAAATTCAATATGCCTGGAGGAACTGTGATTATTGACTCCCACACCCATGTTCAGAGGGTTGACGGATTCTGGGATTCACCGCCGGAACGAATTCTGGAACTGATGGATAGTGCCGGCATTGACATGTCAGTGATAATGCCATATTCCGATTCACCAAGCCTGGTGGATTATACTGCCGATTCAGCCCGGCTTCATCCCCGGCTGATACCTTATGCAAGGTTAAATCCCGGTGATCCCGGCTCCCTTCAACTACTGGAGGATGGTGTCAGAAAACTGGGGGTTCGAGGGCTGAAACTCCATCCGGTGGGAAACCATGTTCATCCAGCCCAGGCAGAATCTCTGGAGCTAATATCCCTGGCGGCGGATCTGGGTATCCCGACGCTTTTTCATTGTGGCGACGAAGAGTTCACCCTTCCCCTGCAGGTAGCCGCCGCAGCAAGGGCATTGCCCGATGCCATGATTATAATGGGGCATATGGGAGGGTATTTCCATACCAACGATGCCATCGAAGCGGCAGTCAGATGGGAGAACATATACCTGGAAACTTCCGCCATGCCCTACCCCGGCGTTATTCATCAGGCAGTCAAAAGAATCGGCTCCCGGCGGGTTCTTTTTGCCTCGGACGGGCCTGGATGTCCCCCGGACCTGGAGTTGCTGAAGGTAAAGATGGCTGGACTTGACCGGGATCAACTCCGGAAAGTAATGGGAGAAAATATTGCCGAACTCTTAAAGATTTCCCCAGGGGAGTTTTTGCAAAGGACCCATAGCGCAAATCCAAGGAAATCCTACAGTGCCAGTAAATTATGACATTATGAAGCTATTGAGGAAAAAACCATGAACACCTGGGAAATTCTTTATATTCGTGAAACTGATAACCTGGATCAATATATTGCCCAGGCTGTTGAATCTCTGGAAGATGAAACCACGATTAAAATTCAAACACCTTCTTTTCTTGACGAAGATGAATTTGACAGCAACAGTTTTAAGATATATATTTTCAGGGATATTCAGCCGGATGCAATTCTGTCAAAGGTCAGAACCCGGTATCCCCTGAGAATGGCTTCAATCATCGAGATATTGCTCCAAGAAACTGCTTCTCCATATTTTGTCTGTGAACATAATTTATGGCATGAAACAATAACAGAAGAAACCGTAAAGAACACCCGGCAGTTGACAGAAATCCTCAACAAGAATCTCAAGCTTCTCCGCCACTCGAGCCTGGACAATTTCTTCTTGAAGGAACTCTTTCTTTTGATTCCAGATGGTGTTTTACTTTTTGATCTTCAGGGAAAGATACTGGAATCCAATTCGAGATTTACGAAATTGCCCATCAATGAACTGAGAAAGCGTACCATATACGATTTTTTAGATGATGAAAATATATGCCCTACTGTTGAGGGTAGAATGGACT
>CAYNGH010000127.1:0-8526 GCA_964396845.1 uncultured bacterium
CTCCGGAAACTGGACTTGAAGATCAAGTATGGCAGTGAAACTTACACCTTTGATACCGAGAGGGTCATCATCGAGCCTTTCAACATCCGCTACCAGCCGAAATATGACCTGGTAGTTGACAGGGTCAGCCACTGGCACAAGAACCCCAGGGAATGGATAAAAAAGATCATTCTTGACGGGGTTTATGCCGTCAACAATCCCTGGACATTCCAGTCCATGGAGAAACACACGGGGTTCTGCCTTCTGGCCAAGCTGGGAGTCAAAATTCCGGAAACCTGGCTTCTTCCCCAGAAGGATCAGTCAGACCTTCTGCAGGAAGCCCTGGATCTCTATACCCGGTTTTTCAGTCTGGAGGAGATTGCCGATGAGATCGGGTATCCCATGTACATCAAGCCTTATGACGGCGGTGGCTGGGTGGGAGTAACCAAACTCAACGGCCATGAGGATCTTCACAAGGCCTATGATGCTTCAGGCACTCGGATGATGCATCTGCAACAGTCCATCGAGTTCGACAAATTCTGCCGTGCTCTCAATATCGGCCCCCAGGTGTTGCCCATGCAGTATGATCCCGACAGGCCCCTTCACGAGCGTTATGTCATCAACTTTGACTTCCTGACTTCTCTGGAAGGGGAAAAGATGGTAAAAATCACTAAACTGGTGGCTGCCATATTCGGCTGGGAGTATAATTCCTGTGAAACCGCCATATTTGACGGAGTGGTTCATCCCATCGATTTCAGCAATGCAGTGCCCGACTCATCATTGATGTCCCTGCATTTCCACTTCCCCTGGGTGATTAAATCCCTTATCCGCTGGATTACCTTCTGCGGGGTTTCCCGGCGCAAGTTTCAGTTTGAGCATCACTGGCAGAAATATCTGGATATTGCCAACGAGCCTGATATGGACTTCATGGAACGCCTGGACAAATATATGGACCTGGCGGATAAATATTTTGACACTGCCAAGTTTGACAACTACTGTCAGAAGCATCTGCCCCATCTCGATGAGGCGGCTTTTGAATATTTCACCTCCCAGGAGTTTGATCAGATCATCATCAAGAAGGTGGTCAAGAAATTCCCTCAGCATGAACACGAACAGTTCATCGAACACTACCGGGGATTGTTCCGGTTCTGGGCAAAGTGTGAGGAAGACCGCCTCAAGGCAAAGGTTTAACAACTTCCGGGGGCGGGGAAACCCGCCCCTTTTTATTTATTTTACCTGGGTGTTTTTATTGAAAAGAAGGGATAAAAAAAAGCTCAAAGGGCAATATTTTACTCCCCGGCGGGTGGCGGATTTCATGGTTCGTTTTATTTCCAGGGTTATGCCGGAAAAACAGCTTCCCGGGGACTTTCTGGATCCTTCCTGTGGTGAGGGGGTTTTCATCAAGGCTGCCATTTTATTAGACCTGGTCCCCGGTGGCCTTTATTATGGCATTGACCGGGATCCATCCCTGCAGGTATCCTGGAAGGCCGACCCGGTGCTTTCCTCAGAGAGATGCCGTCTTGCGGTGGACGATTCCCTCCTGGCGAGGGACGAGAACCGTTATGCAGTGGTGGCGGGGAATCCCCCCTTCGGGTTGATGGAAGTTAAAGAACCTGCTCTTTATGATGATTACCAGCTTTTCCGCCTGTACTGCCGGCAGGGGGAGCCTCCCGGTTCCATCCCTGTGGAGGTGCTGTTCATTGAACGGTTTTATCAGCTTCTCCCACCGGAAGGCATCCTGGGGATCATATTGCCTGTGGGGATATTCACCAACAACAGTATGACACATGTCCGGGACTGGATCCGAGAGAAAATGACCATAGAAGGGATTGTTGCCCTGGAAACCCCGGTGTTCCGGACAGAAGGAACCAGCGCTGCCACATTTATTCTTTTTGCCCGGCGGAAAATTGAAGACAGTCACCGCCAGATTTTCTGGGGAGGCTCTTCCCGGGTGGACCTCACGGAAATGCACCGGGACGGCCTTGATGAGATTTTGCAGGCATTTGATAACCGCCGGAGGAAACTGGATCGGGGAATGACGGCCTTTTTTACCGGGCAGGAAGCCCTTGATTCTCCCCGGTGGGATCCAGCATATCATCATCCCCGGTATCATAAAATGATGAAAAAAATCACCTCAGGCCCTTTTCCCATGAAAGATTTGGGGAACTTGATGGATTCGTCTTGTATTCTGACTGGTTACAAAGGGCCTCAGGAAAAATCCCGGGGGATTGATCCCATACCCTTTGTGACATCCCGTCATATACGGCTCACCGGGCTGGATCTTTCCAACAGGGATTCCTTCATAGACCGGGGTTCAGCTCCTGATGTGCCTCGTACTCGTCTGCAACGGGATGATGTCCTGCTGGTGCGCTCCGGGGAAGGATGCGTTGGCAGGGTGGTAGTGGCGGGATCCCGGGACTGCGGGGCAAACATCCGCTCGGAGATATACATTCTTCGTCCCGATCCCCGGCAGATTTGCCCATATTTCCTGGCGGTGTTTCTGAACTGTTTTCAGCTTCCCTTGAAGTTAGGGGATAAGAAACCCCACCGGTTGCATTTCCAGTTGTGCCGACTGGCCCGGGGTGTGGGAACCCCGAATCTCAATAAAGAAGAGATACTCTCCATCAGGATTCCTGTCATACCCGCCCAGGAACAGGAGAAAATAAAGTTGTTATACAAACAGGTTCGAGGGCTTTACCGGCGGGCAGTCCGGCGCAAATCCCGGGGACTGTCCCTGGGGCTTCCTCCGGGAGAGCTGTCAAATGACCCCGGCATAAAAAGTCGGGAAGCAGTGGCCGAGGCTGGATTTCGTCGTCTGGTGTCCCTGCTGGAGGATTATATCACCGGTGAAATCAGTCTTCTGCCTGATTCCCTGTGAAATTACAAAAGCCCCCTTTGTGAGAGTTGTTCCACCATGGAATCGACACTCCTGAAGAGTATCCCGTCTATCCCGGATTTTTTGGCACCCCGGACATTCTCTTCCAGATCATCAATGAACACCAGCTGATCCCTGTCCTGGGGAACCCGGCGGATGAGGGTTTCGTATATCCCTGGGTCCGGCTTGGTCATTCTCAGCTGGAAGGATAAAAACATCCCATCGAAGAGATCCCAGACATGATAGTGTTCTTTGAGATATTCAAAGTGAAGTTCATTGGTGTTGGACAGAATGTAAAGATTGTGCCGTCGGGATAAATCCTTCAGCAGGGGCCGTCCCGTCAGGATTTTGGTGAAAATGCCACAATATATATCCACCAGAACTTCCCGACTAATCTTTGCAGGGATCATCCGGGAAAAGCGAGCCAGAAAATCCCCGGTGGATATTTCTCCCTTTTCATATTCGGCATGCACCGGATCATGGCGCAGGATTTCCAGGAGAACTTCCGGGTCAAGACGGGTCAGGGAAGCCAGATGTTTCAGGGAATCACTAAAATCCAGCTGGATTATCACATTGCCCAGGTCAAATATTATCCCGTTATCCCGTGGATTCACACATCTTCTCCATAGTCCGATTTTTGAATCAACCTGAAAACCCGCCGATGAACTTTGGCAGGAGATATGCAACCAGGAGCATTATAAAGAAGTAAACCACCAGAACCGCGTATTTGGGTATCCATTTCTTTTCATTGGCAGCATGGGGAGAATCCCATATGATGAATTGCTTAACCTTTTCGGGATCCTGGGATGGGCCGAGGAAACTCGCACCGTAAGCCACAACCATGGTGACAAAACAGCCGAACACATTCCACCACATCCAGAAGATTTGAGGCTGGCCCTGCCACAGATATATATTGAAGGCCACCCCGGCTATGATTCCGGCAATCAGCCCTGTAAGGTTGACCCTTCGCACTGCAACCCCCAGGAGGAAGGCTGCCAGGATCGGCCCGTAAAAGGCTGAACCGATCTGGTTGATCATTTCCACCACGGTTTCCCCTTCAATGTTCTTGAAAAGAAAAGCCCCCAGGGTGATTGTCACCCCCCAGAACACTGTGGTAGCCTTGCTGTAAAAAAGATACTTCTTGTGATCATCGCCAAAGTTGACGAATTTTTCCACAAAGTCCCGCATGCTGGATGCCGACAGAGAATTGATGGCGGAGTCGAGGCTGGACATGGCCGCAGCCAGCATTGCTGAAAAAATCAGAGCTTTGAACCCGGCAGGTATTCTGGTCATCATAAAATATGGAAGCATGATGTCGGGCTTGCCCATTTTATCGATGGCTTCGTTCACCTCGCCGGCAAAGGCGGTGTTGTTGACTATGTATGCGCCGATGAGAATCCCCATCATCATGTAAAGAATGGTCAAGGGAAAACGGAAAAAGCCGTTGAAGAACAGTGATTTCTTGGTGTCGTCAAGGGTCGGGGCCGACAGCTCCCGCTGGGTCTGGGACTGGTCACAACCATAGTAAGACGCGTAAAGGAAGAAGCCTCCAAAGAGAAAACCCCAGAAGGGGAAGCCTGATTTTCCGGAAAATCCCCAGTCCATATCCAGGGTGACCAGCCTCTCCTTTGGAAACAGGGCAAAGGCCTGGCCGATGCCGCCAATATCCCGCAGGGCATAGAAACTGCAAAGGAATATCCCTAAAAATAGAATCCCCATCTGGATGACATCGGAGTAAACCACTGCCTTCATCCCGCCGATGGTATCGTATATCAGGGTGATGACCCCGATAAGAATGATGGTGACCCACAAATCCATCCCGAAGCATACCGTGAGAATCAGCGCCGCAGTGAAAAGCCCCACGGCAGTTGCCAGGGCGCGGGAGATGAGAAATATCCCCGAAAGAAGATACCGGGCCGATGGGCCGAAGCGATCTTCCAGATAACGATACACAGATATCAGTTTCAACTGTCGGAAGAATGGGATGAAGAAGACCATGATAAAAATCATGGCCAGGGGAACTGCCAACTCATACTGGATCCATTGCAGTCCGCCTCCTTCCTTGATGGCTACAAAGGCCGGTATGGAAACAAAGCTGATAGCCGATGTCTGAGTGGCCATGGTGGAAAGACCGATGGCCCACCAAGGCAGATCCCGGCCTCCCACATAATAATCCTCCTGGTTTTCCTGGCCTTCTCCTAATTTCATACTCATATAAATCAGTCCGGCAAAATACAGGACGATTATAATCCAGTCCAGGTAATTAAACTTGAACTGGTCAGGTATGATGGTGCTGGCAAAAAACATGTGTGTAACCCCCTTCACAGCAGTATCATAAACAGGTCGTTGAGATTGTTTCCCGTGGGCCCGGTGACAAGAAGACCGCCATTTTCCTTGAGATAGTTATAAGAGTCAAACCGGGCAATGGCTTCATCAATGCCGGGGCTGTCGATTCCCCGGTGGGCGAAGGCTCCCCCGGCATCGGTGGGGCCGTCGGTGCCGTCGGTGGATGCAAAAAGTGCCGTCAATCCGGGAAAATCCCGAATTACATCCCGGGTAAAAAGCAGTGACAAATGCTGGTTTCTCCCTCCCAGTCCATCGGCGGAATCGGGGATTTTCACCGTCAGCTCACCGCCGGCAATCAGCAGGGTGGGGGAGGACCCTTTAGAATACTCCTCCACCAGGCCCCGGAGATGGCGGACATAATCCTCCACCGGTTCCGTGGCGGGCCTGTCGATATATACTTTTTCAATCCCCTGCCTCTTTGCAGAATCAGACAGAGTTCTGCAGGCGATGGCATTATCTGCCAGGATGATATTTTCACACAGGGACAGGGCCGGGTCCCCGACTTTGAGGGTTTCCGGCTGGTCACCATTGATTCCGTCTTCAATAAGTTTTAACACCGGCAGGGGAACCTGATCCCTCAGCCGGTATTTTTCAAGGATTTCCATGCACCTGCCAAAGGTTGTCGGATCCTGGGATGTGGGGCCTGATGCGATGCTGGAAATATCGGATCCCATCACGTCGGACAGTATCAGGGATACACACCGGGCAGGGCTGATCCGCCGGGCAAGACCGCCCCCCTTGACCTGGGAAAGATGCCGGCGGATGGTATTCATCTCGCCGATGTGGGCACCGCACCGCAGAAGCAGGCTGGTGACTTTCTGAAGATCCTCCAGGCTGATCCCTTCCCGGGGTGATTCCAACAGAGCAGAACCGCCTCCGGATATGAGCATAAGCACCAGGTCCCCGGGGCCGGCTTCGTCAACCAGCTCCAGGAGCCTGCCGGTGGCTGTGATGGAATCCTTGTCGGGGACGGGATGCCCCCCTTCCAGCACATCTATACCTTCTATCTCTTCCCGGTGATGATGCTTGGTAATAACTAATCCGCGGTGTATCCTGTTTCCCAGGGCTTTAACAGCTCCCCTTGCCATGGTGGTGGAAGCTTTCCCGAATCCACCTAAATACAGCTGGGAAAAATCATAAGCCCTGTCCATTATCCTGATGCCGTCACCATCCCGATTAAGGGATCTTTCCACACTCACCGCAGGATCAAGATCCGCCATGGTGTCCAGGTATATCTTTTTTAACATTTCCAGTTTTTCTGGGATGATGCTGTTCATTTCCATCCTTATGCTGTTGATGAGTGATTCTGCTTCCGGTTTGACTTTATCAGCCCACCAGTTGCCGGGACCAGCGATCCAGCAGGTATCCCTTTTCTTTCATAAACCAGTCGGCTTGTTCGATAATCTTCTGCTCTGCATCCTGAGATGTGAACTTTTCGTACTTGTTGATGAAGTCGGCCACCTTGAGGAAATAAAGGGGTGTCAGGGCATCTAAAAGTATTTCCTCTTCACCGGGATACTGGTTGTAAGAAATCATAAAGTCATAAACTATATGAGCCCATTTTTCGTCGGATATGTCAAAGCTTCGGCCCTTTATGCCATCGGCAGCGCAATTGAGAAGCTCAAAATTATCCCTGGTAAGATACTTTTTCCACTGGGGTATGAATTTTTCCCGGCCTTTGGTGAATTTGTCCACCAAAGCGTTGAAGCTGGCGGTCACGGGGTTTGGCTCCACCCTGGCCACATCGCCCCACAGGGGAGCTTCAGTTACAGCGTTGACACTGCGCCAGCGGTCAACATTCTTTCCGGCAAAATTAAAGCATGTCCCCACCACCTGCCGGAACATGGGGGCGAGAAATATGGCGGGATCCTTGGCATCGTGAATCTTGGCTCCCAGGGCAGCCTGTGCCAGCCGATAACCCTTGACGATGGCAGTGGTGGTCATCCATATATCTATGCCATACCGGGCCACATCGGTTTCCCATACATTGTCGGCAAGATAAGGCTCCAGAAGTCTGCCGGAAAAGCCGAAATCACCACCGATGGGCTGGCGGATATCCAGTCCGTAAAGTGCTCTGGTTAAAGGATATACAATGTTGTTAGTGATGGTGCCGTCGTATTTGTGCCGGATATACAGGGGGGTGATGTAATCTGCCTGGTCGTTTATTACCGGCTCCAGAAGGAGTTTGACCCACTGGGGAGTGATGCTTCGAAGGTCCGAGTCCACCACCAGCACTGCCTTCACATTAAGCTTCCGGGCAATTTCAAAAATATTGCGAAAAGCACTACCCTTGCCGGAAATACCTGAATATATGGAAGAAATGCGATCAATGGATGACGGGATTTCCGCATCGCAGAAATTGGCCCTGGTATCATCGGGAGAATTGCCATCGGAATTCATTATAATCCCCTGATGATCGGGGAAGTACATCTGCAGGCCCCGGGCTGCCATCTGGACAACGTAACCTATGGTATCCTGGTTCTTGTAGCTGGGAATCCCCACCAGGATGTCCTTTTCTCCCGCAGGATCAAGCAGACTGAGAGAATCAGCATTTCGATTAATCTTGTAAATCATATAAGACCGCCTTTCTCTGATTGTATTAAAAAAACAGGGGTTTTTATAATCTTCTCCCTGTTTTTTTGATTGTCCTTTTATTTGCCGGGAAATTAACTCCTGATGGTCACATGCTCAGTTACGGAAACAACAGTCCCCGGGATGCTGGCATGCACCCTGGCCCCTAATTTGCCCGGTGGTATCTCGCCGATGAGATCCCCGGCTTCAACCCTGTCGCCGGCTTTCACCACAGCCACCGCGGGAGCTCCGATGTGCTGGGACAGGGGAATCTGAACCTGGGTCGGTATGAAATCAGTTGGAACAAGGGGCGCATCGGCAGTGTATTTATCCAGCCCCAGCCGTTGAACCAGACGTTGTGTGGGCACCCGCCGGGTATCGGCAAAGGGCCTGGGTTCGGGGTTGTCGTTGCGGTTCAGGATATTTCGAACCCCGGCTTTGCCCATTTCCTGCTTCATCATGCCGTGGATCTTTCCCGGTGACAGGAAAAGGGGACAGGCGAAGTAATCACACAGCTTGCATTCACAGCAAAGCCATGAAGAAGTTATCAGCTTGCCTTCGCCGATGCCATAGGGAGCGCCACGCATTGCGGATTTGTGAGGTCGCAGGTTGTGGCCGATGATATACCGGGGGCAGAATTCGGTGCAGTACATGCACTGATCACAGGTGGATCTGGCACGACGGATGGCGGAATTGTCAGTTTCCATCTTCCTCATCACCAGGTAATTGTCCCGGGGCAACAGGAGAAGTCCGCC
>CAYNGH010000127.1:8536-9557 GCA_964396845.1 uncultured bacterium
GCCGGTGATCTTGGTGATGGGAGTATCCCAGTTTTCCTCGATACTTCCCATCATAGGGCCACCAACCACCAGCACTGCATCGGGATCTGTCAATCCCCCCGCCAGCATTATGGCCTGCCGGTATGTGGTGCCGATGGGAACATTAAAGGTTGACGGGGTTTTCACTTCGCCATGGACAGTTAGGGTGCGGTGAGTGACGGGGACTCCCCGGCTTGCCGCTTCGATGTTGATAAAAGTCAGGATATTGTTCACCACTGCTCCCACGTGAAGGGGAAGACCGCCTTCAGGGATGACCCGGCCAAGGACATCATATACCATTATGAATTCATCCCCGGCAGGGTAATAGTTACCCAGCAGGTGAATATCCAGCCTGGGATAATCCCGGATTGCATCCCGGAGTTTTTCCACCACCTGTTTGTATTTTTTCTTAACAGCCACAATACCCCGTATTGCATTGGCTTCTTCCACCATCAGGGACATACCCCGCAAGAACTGATGGGTGTAATGGAGCATCAGATTCTGATCCACATAAAGAAGAGGCTCGCATTCCGCCCCGTTGGCCAGAATGTATTCCACATCACTGCCGTATTTGGCATGGGTGGGAAACCCGGCCCCGCCGGCTCCTGTGACACCTGCGGCCCTGATTTTATCAACCAGACTCATCAACTGTTCTCCTGACTGTAATAATAAAATTATCTGCCTGTTTTCAGTCCCGGTTATGTCAATCTGAATATGTCAAAATATGCAGACATCTTGTTTTTACCCTGATAAAAATATTTGTTCTTTCCCCTTACAATCCTGCCCTTTGGAGGGAAGTTTAAAACAGGTTCGAATGCGTCACTGGGTTATGAGGGATCCGAGATTCAGCCACCGCCGGGCAGAGTTCCATGTGAGTTCGCCGGATAAAAGCATGCTCCCGGCAACCCAGGCCATCTTGAAAATGTTTGCTGTCTGGGCCAGAAACACCAGAAAGCCGGGATTCTTCCTGAGAAATTTATTCTTGTAAAGCTTCCAGAGAAAA
>CAYNGH010000128.1:0-9368 GCA_964396845.1 uncultured bacterium
CGGGATAGTTCTCGATGGTCACCTTCAGGGGCTTTAATACCACCATAACCCGGTTGGCCCTGGCGTTCAGGTCCTCACGGATTGAGTGTTCCAGCAGGGCAATATCCACCATGTTGTCAGCTTTGCCGATGCCTACCCGGTTGATGAAATCCACAATGGCTTCAGGGGTATATCCCCTGCGGCGCAGGCCCGAGATAGTAGGCATCCGGGGATCATCCCATCCCCATACCCTTCCGTCTTCCACCAGCCGCATAAGTTTCCGTTTGCTCATTACCGTGTAGCTCAGGTTCAGCCGGGCAAATTCAATCTGCTGGGGATGATGAATCCCCAGGATATCCAGATACCAGTCATAAAGCTCCCGGTTGTTTTCAAACTCAAGACTGCACAGGGAATGGGTTATCCCCTCTATGGAATCGGAAGTGCAGTGAGCGTAATCATACATGGGGTATATGCACCACTTGTCACCGGTGCGATGGTGATGGGCTTTCCGGATCCGGTATATAATCGGGTCCCGCATTTTCATGTTGGGATGGGTCATATCGATTTTTGCCCGCAGAACGCAATGGCCGTCTTCAAATTCTCCAGAGCGCATCCGGGCAAAGAGATCCAGGTTTTCTTCAACACTGCGTTCACGGTTGGGGCTTGCGGTTCCCGCCTCGGTGACGGTGCCCCGGGTCTGGCGGATCTCTTCCTCGGAAAGGTCGCAGACATAGGCTTTTCCCATTTTAATCAACTCAACGGCCCACTGGTAAAGCTGTTCAAAATAATCCGATGCATAGAACTCCCGATCCTCCCAGTCAAATCCCAGCCAGCGGATGTCCCGTTTGATGGACTCCACATATTCCACATCTTCTTTCACCGGGTTTGTGTCATCAAAGCGAAGGTTGCACTTGCCGCCAAATTCACGGGCCACACTGAAGCTGAGATTGATGGCCTTGGCATGACCGATATGGATGTAACCGTTGGGCTCGGGAGGAAACCGGGTGTGAACCCGCTGGTTCCATTTGTTGGTTTCCATGTCCCGGTGGATTATTTCCCGGATAAAATCTACAGGTCTTGCCTCTTCCACGTATGTCATATCATCATCATCCTTACAGTATTTTCCGTAAAAAATTATTCTAAATTATATCACACCCCGATTCTCATATCAACAGAGATACGGGAAACATATAAAAAAACCGGAGGATTCTGATAATATGCAGAAAAGTTTAACTTTGAGGAGTTGATATTTTGGAAGAAGTCCTGTTGGTAAACAAAGATGACATGATTACAGGCCGTGAGGAAAAGGTGCAGGCGCATCTTGGAAAGGGCCTGTTGCACCGGGCATTCCTGGTGATGATTTACGACGGGGAGGGCCGGCTGATGCTGGCCCGTCGAAGCCCGGACAAGATGCTGTGGCCGGGATACTGGGACGGCACCGTGGCCAGTCACCCGAAAGAAGGGGAAGATTACCCGGTGGCAGCACAAAGAAGAATCCGTCAGGAGCTGGGGATTGATGTCCCCTTGCCCCGCTACCTGTTCAAGTTCATGTATCACGCTCCATACAAGAATATTGGGAGTGAATTTGAGTTGTGTGCAGTCCTTGAGGTGAAAGGCATAAATCCAGAGAGTATAAAACCCAACCCTGGGGAGATTGACAGAGTGATGATGACGGATCCCGGCGGGATTTTCTCCATGGAGCTTGTGGCGCCATGGCTGTTGAAAGCTGAGGAAATTCGCAGAATCGAAAGCGGGCCGATGGAAGGTAAAGTTTACTGAAGGCTGTCGGGTACAGCTGAAGGGAATCTATTCCTCTCCGGCAAAGATACTCCTGAAATAATGCTGATTTTTTTCACAATATGACTGACTGATTCCCTGGCAGGGTAAAATCTGCCTGTGAAAGCCTGAGGGGGTATAAAGTTATGCAGAGAAACAGTGCCAACGAAAAACTGATGGCTAAACTGAGAGATTTAAGCCAGCGGATGAAAAAGCTGGAAGAAGAAAACAACAACCTTACCGCAGAGAACAAGAAACTCAGGGAAACCCATCCCCGGAAATCCTCCCGGCAACCAGCCCAGGGCCCGGAGCCGGGGGAAACATTGCGGGCAGTCACAGATGCAGTCAGCTCGGTCTGCGGAAGAATCTCCCGGTCAATATCCCCACCAGCTCAGGCTGTCCATGACAAGGCTTCTGCATTATCCCGGATGAACAGCGAAAGCAGAGATGAAATCAAACCCATAATCGACGAGATAACCAACAGCTCATCTTTACTTCTCCGTTTCATCGAGGATCTGGAAATCATCAGTTCAACATGGAAAACAACTCTTCAACCTGTGGACATAAATCAGGTAATCCAAAATTCCGAGGGACAGATCAGGTCCATGCTGGGGGATGGGATACATCTTTCCACCTTTGTGACCCCGGGAATCCCCATGGTGAATGGCGACATTGATCTTATAAGAATCATGCTCACAGCATTGGTAGAGGAAAGCCTTGAAATGCTCACATCGGGGGGGCGTCTGAACAT
Source organism: uncultured bacterium (assembly GCA_964396845.1). GTDB lineage: Bacteria > Vulcanimicrobiota > JAJTBE01 > JAJTBE01 > CAYNGH01 > CAYNGH01. The sequence continues at coordinate 2,507 of CAYNGH010000128.1, forward strand.
CGAAACTGCCCACCGGCAGTTATCTCCGGACACCGCCGTCATCCTGCCCCCTGTAAAATCCGATGATTATGTGGTTCTGACAATCCGGGACTCCGGCAGGGGGATCTCCCCCGAAGAACTGCCCCGGTATTTTATTCCCCGTTTTGCGGAGGATCGGCATGAATCAAGGGCTGTAGGCCTGCCTTTGGCCGTGGGAATTATCAAGGGCCTGGGGGGTGGAATCAACCTGATCAGCAAGCCCGGAAGAGGAACTATTGCTGAGGTATATCTGCCGATGCATGTTCCCGCAGAAGATTTAGTGGCCCCGGCAAAGGCATCCCAGGAAGAAGCCCCCGGGGGCGGGGTGAAGATTCTCTGCATAGATGATGAAGAGATTGTCCGTCATGTTGTCAGTGAAATTCTGGGCAAATCAGGCTACGAGATTCATATTGCCGGTGATGCCACCGAAGCTTTCAGTATTTTCAAGGCTCTGGACTACAGGCTGGACCTGCTTATCACTGATGTGATAATGCCGGGAATGGACGGAATCGAGCTGGCCCGGGAGATGAAAAGATATCAGGAGAACCTCAAGGTTCTGTTCATGTCCGGCTATATCTCTGACATCAAGATTTCCGACAAGGACGGAATCATCCACAAGCCTTTCAAAAGCCAGGCCCTGCTGTCAAAGATTGAAGAGATCCTGAGCCGGTAGCCGAAGGATTGAAACATCAATGATTATCCAGAACCTGCCGGACCTTTCTGAGTATCTGCTTGAGCTTGAAAGGCTTCCCGATAAAGTTCAGTCCCTGTTCAAGGATGGAATAGTGGGCAATGACCTCTTCGCTGTAACCTGACATATAAAGGGTTTTGATTCCCGGATACCGTTTTTCCACCTGCAGGGCCAGTTCACGGCCGTTGATGTCCGGCAGGACCAGGTCTGTCAGGAGCAGGTCCGGGGTTATGCTTTCCAATATTCCCAAAGCATCCCGGGCAGATGCTGCAAAAAATGCATTATAGCCTGCCTCTGAAAACACCGGCTTTAGAAAATTCCTGATGGTATCCTCGTCCTCCACCACCAGCAGGGTTTCATTGCCCGAGGTACTGCCGCCGGGGGATGGTTCATATTCGAGGCATTCTTCCGCGTCTTCCTGATCCGGGGGAAGATAAATTCGAAAGGAAGTCCCCTGATTGAGGATGCTGTTCACTTCGATGGCTCCCCCGGCCTGTTTGACAATGCCATAGACCGTGGTGAGCCCCAGTCCCGTGCCTTTTCCCTTTTCCTTGGTGGTAAAGAAGGGTTCAAATATGCGGGAAAGGGTTTCCTCATCCAGCCCTATGCCGGTATCCCTGACTTCCAGCCTTATGTACCGGCCCGGCTCCAGGCCGGGGAATTTTTTGATCTGCTCAGGGGTCAGGGTTTCCATGGATGTGGCGATGACCAGTTCACCTCCGGCGGGCATGGCATCCCTGGCATTTATGGTAAGATTCACGATAATCTGTTCCAGCCGGCCCTGGTTCATTCTTATGGATGCTGTGGTGGGTTCAAGCTCGGTTATGAACAGGATGTTTTCCCCGATGATTCTTGAGAGCATCCGTTCCATCTCGCTGATGATATGGTTGATGTCAAGCCTGCTGGGGGTCAGAATCTCCTTCCGGCTGAAGGCCAGAAGCTGGCTGATGAGATCCGAGGAACGATCTGATATATGAGATATCTCGCTGACAAATTTCAGCAGGGGATCTCCCGGGGCCATCTTTGATCGCATCAGCTCCACATTCCCGATGATCCCGGTCAGCAGGTTGTTGAAGTCATGAGCGATACCTCCGGCCAGTCGCCCCACTGCTTCCATTTTCTGGGACTGGTAATACTGGAGTTCCAGCTCCTTTTCAATGGTGACATCTCTGGCCACCTTGGCATAGTTGGTAATGTTTCCCTTGCTGTCCTTGACCGGGAAGATAGTGGCGTTTTCCAAATAAAGACTGCCATCCCGGCGTCGATTTGTCAGGTTGCCTTGCCATATATCCCCCCCGGCGATGGTTTTCCATATTTCCTGATAAAAGCTGTGATCATGCTTACCGCTTTTAAGTATCGAGGGTTCCGAGCCGATGGCTTCATCCCGGGAGTATCCGGTAATCTTTTCAAAAATCGGGTTCACATATTGAATCCGGGAAGCAAGATCCGTAATTACCACAATCTCATTGGACTGTTCGATGGCAGCCCCCAGCAGGTTGAGTTTTTTCTCTGCTAATTTTCTTTCAGTAATATCCCGGATTATACCCACAGTTCCCAGAAAACGGTTATCTCTGGAATCTGCATTGTCCTCGTAAAAACCAGAAGCGGTAACTTCAGCCACAATCAGGTCCTCCGAGTCGGGATTGTCAAGAAGACCTGCTCCGGGGATCCGGGCCTTTATGGGAACTTCCAGCTGAGTGGTCCGGCGTTTTCCAGTGCGCCTCTCATCAAACAGCTTGGGGGCCAGTTCATCGCCGGTGGTTGTTCCTTTCATCCTGTCAAGAACAGCCTTCCGGCTGACCCTGTCAACGACACTGGGTTCAAGGATAGTGGTGAAGTGCCTGCCGATGAGATCCTCCGGATCATAACCCAGTCGGCGAACGGCATCATTAACATAGATAAAGTTTCCCCGGGGATCTATCTTGTAGATAATATCGGGGATCATGTTTATCAGGGTCCCAAGTTCTCCCCGGAGGCCCTGGCTGTCCTCCACCTGGAGAAGACCCACAGAACCTAAAAACTGCTTCTCCCGGTCAAACACTTCCCGGTCATACTGCCCGAAAGAATTAACCCTGGCATTTAACAAGGATTCCTGTGGTTTCTCTTCTTCCTTGCGCCGGATTCTAAGCTCCAGCCCAAAGGTCCCCCGTTTACCGCTACGTCGCTCATCAAAGAGTTTGGGAGCTTTTTCGTCACCGGTAACCTTGCCCTGATAGTTGGGAAGCACCTTGTTCCGGGTGACCCGGCCCACATCCTCAGGATGTATGATCAAGCTGAAATGCTTCCCCAGGAGTTCATCAGGGTCATACCCCAGCTCCCGGATCCTGGGGCTGACATATGTAAAAAGCCCCTGGGGATCAGTCTTGTAGATGATCCCCGGAATCAGGCCCAGCAACTGAGCATTGTCAGAAAAAATCTCTTCCAGGTTCTTTCCCGACAGGCTCAGGAGCTGGCGGTTTTCGTCCTCCAGCTTCCGGATTCTTCTTATGAGTTCTTCGTTAGAAAGTTTTTCGTAATCCATGGGAGCCCATCAGTTAAATTTTCTTGAACCAGAAAGCATCCAGTCCGCCTTCAATAAAGGTCAGAGGGTCTGCAGTCCTGCGATCCGCCCTGCCGGTGGTGATGAATTTTCCGGACGAAACCTTGTATTTCCATTCACCATAAGGCTTCCCGTCAATGACGGCCTTGAGGGTATAATTGCCGTCCTGGGCCAATAAATCCCCGGCCTTCAGATATGACCCCGCCGGCCCTCTGCCGGGAGGGTTGATTAAGTCGAATTCGAATCGAACCCATTCAGGCTTGATATCATAGCTGACATCAGGCCGGCTGACAGCAACCAGTTGGCCGTCAGAGTCCCTGGTCACCGTGAGGCTGACCTTGGCCCGTTTTCCCGGCTTGTAATCAGGCTGAATCAGCCACATTTTCCATTGAACGGATTTCTGGGGATCCGCCATATGATAATAAAAATATCCCCAGTCATTCCAGTCCCCTGCCAGGTGAGATGCTGTCCCCTGCTCGAAGGGGTTGCTTCCGGCCCCGCCGGAAACTAACTTGAAAGAGAAAGAATAAAACTTCCCGTTGCCGGTATAAAAGTCCAGAACATATGAGCCGGGTTTCTCCAGGGAGCAGATGGTGGATGTCAGGGCAGGCCCGCCGGTAACAAGATCAGTTCCCTTCTGAAAATCCACAAATGAATAGGGAGCCTTCAATCCGTGAATTTTAAAATCGAACCGTACAAGGTCCCTGCCTCCTGCTTCCCGCAATATGGCATATCCCGGGGTTTCCGGCTCCAGAAAAGTAGCCGTGAGCCGTCGGATCTGCAACCGTTTGAGATTATCATGATACTTGATGCCTTCCAGAACCGTCGAGAAGGAGAGCCCGGGCTTGTACTCCTGTGCAGAAGCAGGGAAAACCAGACAGAGAAAACAACAAAGAACAAAAACTATAACCGGAAGAAAAAGGGATCTTTTCATATTGAACTCCTCGTTTCAATGCGGATTTATTCTGCCATATTCCCCGGAAAGCCCTGGTAATCCTTGAAGGGAGAATAGATTTTCCCTGATACCTTTAGAAATTGTCCAGTAATCCCTAAAGGTGGCATAATTAATCATTACATCATTTCATACTTTGTGTGTAACCATTCAGCCCCTTTGCAATATTTTGCATAAAAGTTTTGCCCAGGAGTGTAAATTCCCGCTTAAAATACACAATTTTCTTCCTGGATCCAGTTTAAAAATGCTCAGGCACATTTGTATCCAGCCGATACCGATGTATGGGTGAAGGAAGGCGTAGCCTGACCAAATCCATACATCAGCGGGCCCTTGATCTGCCCTGCCTCAAATCTCATCACTTCCCGGAATCTTCAATTCCCCTTTGCCGTCAACCAGAGCAGCCCTTTTTCTTTTCAGTTTTTGCTGATAGCTATGGCGACAGCCTTAACATAAACGATTATTTTTCCCACTCAGCGGAGGAGAATCTTATCAAGCCACTCGTAGGTCTTCTCCCAAAAAATGGGAGCTGCACCCGCCTGACAATGAAGATCCGCTCCTTCAGCTGCCGTGAACATCAGAAATTCCTTTTCACAAATTAGGCTTTCATACAGCTTCTGAGGCTGGCCGGGGAAGGTGTGATCGTTTTCCGAATCAATGACCAGAGTCGGGCATGCAATATCCTGAACCCTCCCCTCCAAGGTCATTGCCGACATTCCTTTAAAATATTCCGCTGGCGTATCGACACCAAAGGTGAACATTCCGTGCACCATCGCCCAATTCAAGCCGATTGAATATCCCATCCCCGAATAGGCGATCTGGTTGAAGTCATCGGGATTCGTTTCTATGAATTCAAGAAATTCCGATGCTGTTTGGGGTATTCCGGGAATATCATACCATTTTTCCGCTGTTCCTTCAAAAACGCTGAATACTCCACCGTTTGCCACAACAGCAGCAAGCCTGTGTTCTCCTGAAGCTGCCCTCGGTGCAAGGTATCCACCCATACTGAACCCAATGAGGGCAATCCGTTTGGAATCAACATCAGGGCGGGTTACCAGGTAATCGACGACAGGTGTTAAGACGTTCTCCCAATCGGCCCTAAAAGGAATTCCCTTGTTTTGTATCATTTCTCCCTGCCCAGGGCCGTCAAAAATCAAACAATTGTAACCGTGCTGCTGGGCCACAATGCCCGCAGGAAAAGTTTCTTCTTTGGTCCCGTCAAATCCCTGATGGACGATTATTGTGGGAAGCTCTCTTTCTGCAATGCCGCCACTGTAGAAATAAGCAGGTATTGAGTCGCCTTCATATGGAATTTCCACATACTCGATAGGCGGAGAAAACATCCCCGCAGCTTTACGGAAAACAAAGGCACTCCGGTTCCATGTATCCTGAACCCTTGGGTCCATCGGCTTCTCGGAGAGGAAGAATCCGGCACTGCGATAGTAATTGCTGGCTCTTACATAAGCTTCTCGGGCCACCTGAACACTGCCGAAGAGCTCATTCTCCTTGCCGATCCTCTCCACTTTCTGTGCCGTGGCATACCATTCCCGGTACCAGCTTTCAAGGTCACCATCGGTGATTTTTTTTGCTGTGTCAAGACATTCTCTAAGATTCGCTGCTCCGTAAGGGGCAGCCCCTGCCACCCGGATAAACTGAAAAGTAAAATCCGGATTCTTGAAAACCTCTCTCAGGTTCACCGCAGTGGGATCTGGTTCAGGCTCATGCTCTGAGCGTATTGAGCAGCCGGGAATGATGAGGCAAATAATTATGAACAAGAAAAAAACTTTATAAATATGGCTCAGATTTTTCATGACAACTCACCGCTTTCAGAAAATAGAATGTTATTGCTTACTGATTAGTCTTGCCCATCCCTTAAAAAAACTGACACCTTTTTAATAAACATTATCATCCAGCCAATAGTATTCCAATAGTCGATCTTCAATTCCTCCGGGGTTGAAATAATCTCCCATAAAGATGTATGCCACTGACGGCACCGCCATAAGCCGGTTCACATCAGGGCCGAATTGTGGTGAACCCCATCTTCGGAGAATTTTTCTTTAAAACTTAGGGCTTGTCTTTAAACAAAGTTTTAAGTCAGGCATAAATTCCGGTGTTTGTCAACATAGTTGTCCTTTTTTCACGCAGCTTTTTCTACGAGCTTCACCTTCTTCAAATTTGTATCATTAACTGGATTTAGCCAAACTTTACCCTGCTTTTCCCATTTTCTTATTGAACCGCTCCATCTTTGCGGATGTTTGTTTTTAGCCTGTTCAAAAACCTTTGTTCTATTTTCAAGTATCGCTTTGTCATCTCCGTTATGCCGCTGTTGTGGCGTCACAAAGCTGATCTTGCTGTGTTTATGCTGATACAAATGACAAGCACCAACGCATTGCCGATGATAAACTGTCAAAACCCTTATGCGCATACTGAGGCCTGTATTTACAAGTCTTAAAAAGTGACTCGGAATAAGGGCTGTCATTGCTTACTCTTGGACGGCGTGAAGGCCCATGATTATGCCGTCATAACTACTTGTTTCAATCCTTGTTTTAATGGATTAGCCTCTTAGGCTCTTCCGATTTGGATACCGCTCCCATGCGGTATCCCCGTTTCAATCCTTGTTTTAATGGATTAGCCTCTTAGGCTTCCGAATAATTTTATATCAAAT
>CAYNGH010000129.1:0-9335 GCA_964396845.1 uncultured bacterium
GCAACCAGATATTGCATCAGGTAAGACTCTTCGGCGAAATATCAAAGCGGGAGTTGGCCAAGTATGATGCCGCGGTTGCCGCAGCCCAGCAGGAAGCCACGGAGCAAACCGGAGAAGAAGGAGTCGAGGTTGATTCCACATTGGATGACCCCGGCATTCAGGATGGCTTTGCCCCCACCGACGGTTATACTCCCAGCGGGCATATCGGTTAATAATTTTCAACCATCAAAAGCCTCCCCGGGGAGGCTTTTTACCTTTCGGCAGTTTTTTACCATCAACGAGGAGATTATGTCAGAAGACCGCCTTGAAAAATACCTTCAGGTTGCCCTGAATTGTTCCCGACAGGCATCCCGGCTTTTGATAGAGGGGGTTCACCGGCCTCTGGAGATTCAATTCAAAGGAGAAGTTGACCTGGTCACCCGGATTGATCGGGAATCAGAGGATCTCATCACCGGGATTCTCCGGGGGAGTTTTCCAGAGCATGACATTGTAGCCGAGGAAGGAACCCGGGATCGGCATGGCAGTGAATATGTATGGTATGTTGATCCCATCGATGGCACCACCAACTATGCCCATAAGGTTCCATGGTATGCTGTGTCCATTGCCCTCCACCACATGGGCAGACCCATGGTGGCGGTGGTGGAAAACCCAGCCACAGGACAGGTGTTCCATGCAGTGAAGGGACAGGGAGCCTTTCTGAACATGGGCAAGATTCAGGTGTCCCGGAAGGAGAAACTCTCAGAATCTCTGCTGGTGACAGGTTTTCCTTATGCAAAGCGGGTGAGAAACCATGATATTATTACTCTGGTGGGGGATTTTCTTGCCGCGGGCCAGGGAATCCGCCGCACCGGAGCTGCTTCCCTGGATCTCTGTCATATAGCCCTGGGAGTGTTTGACGGATACTGGGAAGAGGGACTGAAACCCTGGGATACTGCTGCTGGGGTCCTGTTGGTGGAGGAAGCCGGTGGCCGGGTGAGTGATTACCGGGGTGAACCCCACGATATATTCGGCAGGAGTATTGTCGCCAGCAACGGCAGAATTCATTGGGAAATGCTGGATGTGATAAAGAAAAGGTCCCTGGAGATGGAAAATGGCTTGTTTTGATTGTGGAAAAAGTGAAAAGCTCTATGAGTTCGTTGACGGCCGGCGGATTATTCATCTTTGTCAAATGTGCAAGGCGGAACGGGAATGGCGACGCTCCCCCGACAACATGAAAATCCCATCTCCAAAGAAAATAAGCCTGTGGCAGAAAATCATCAACTATTTCCGCCGGGGCCGGAGATGATTGTCCCCACAGATGCATGGAGCAATCTCCTGACGGACATGCTTCTTATAATTCTTCCTGTTTTTCTGCTGACGGGCACAGGGCTGTTCGTGGCATCCCAATATATCCGCTTCAATTATATCACAGCCCTTCTGGTTGCCCTTCCCCTGAGCATCCCTGCAGGCAACCTCATCCCCCGGGACATGCCATGGTGGATTCTTCCGGCTGTTACCATATTAACACTCCTGGGGGTAATCCATATTTATCACCAGCATGGAATGGGATCCGGCAGAAATCTCACCCGCAGACCGATACTCCCACCGGGACACCGGGGAGTCCTTCTCACCTTTGATGACGGCCCTTCCCCCCGGTGGACAAAACCAGTCCTGGAATGCCTGGAAAATGCCGGGGTCCGGGGAGTGTTCTTTCTGGTGGGGAGATCCGTTGAAGAAAACCCCGGCATCGTCGCCGTGCTCTCCAGCGCCGGAATGGAAACCGCAATCCATACTCATAACCACAGACCATTAATCCTGCTGTTTCCCGGTCAGATCCGCCGGGAGATTGCCCTTGCCATAAAATCCCTCACCGATGCAGGCTGTCCAGCTCCCGGTTACTTTCGTCCTCCCTGGGGTCTGTATAACCGGGAAATCATCGATACCGCCCTGGACATGGGGCTAAAAACAATCTTGTGGAGTCAATCCACCAGGGACTGGGCCAGTTCATCCTCGGAAATGATAATCCGCCGGGGAACAGAAAACTTATCCGGCGGTGAGATTCTGCTCCTCCATGACGGACACAGGCATGGAATAAGCCGGGAAGCCACTGCAACAGCTCTGGGGGAGATCATATCCCAGTTGAGAAGCAAGGGTTATGAGATACTGGACCCCGGGGTTCTTGGGATATGCGGAGGGTATGGAGAAGGCTCCGGCGAAAAAACTTAATATGGATTAAACTTTATAATAAGAACGACTATTTATCAAGCCGAGGAAAGCGGGGTATATTTCTTGAAAAACATCCGAATAACTGCAATACTGGCATTGATTTTATTTCTCCTATCGGGAACAGTCCCGGTGCTGGCAAACCCTTACACCGACTTTGTAAGTGGCCGGAAAAGCCTGGGGTTTACTCCCACGGGAAATCTGAACCGGGAAGTTTACTGGACCATCAAGAATAAATATCCCCGCTCCGTGGATGATGCCCTTCTCTTTGAAGGAGTAAAGAAACACCTGTCCCTGCTCACCACCGCATCGGGTGCGGATCCCGGCCCCCTGAACAATCTCGCCCCCGGGGGACGGATTCTGGTGGAATATCTCAAAGCATATCAGGGAAAAGTTGACCGGGATCTGGCGGTTTATGCCGCAGCCAGGGGTATGGTGGAGAGCCTTGAAGATGAACAGTGCCGGATTATTCTGCCCTCGGAGGATGAAGACCCCAGGTCCGGGGTGGTCCCGGCAGATTACGGCGGACTTGGGATCCTCATCGAAGAGAGAAACAACCGTATTGTCATCATCCATCCTTTCTCCGGGGGGCCTGGCAGTGGCGGAGGCCTGAAGCCCGGGGATGTTATAACCTCCATTGACGGGACTCCCGTATCAGGACAGGATCTCGATACGGTCATGAACCGCCTGCGAGGGCCTGTGGGAAGCCAGGTTTCCCTGAACCTGACTCGAAAGGGAAAGGCTTTCAGCCGAACCCTTGCCCGGGCCAGAGTAACCCCGGACCCTATCCATCCGGGAATACTCCAGGATAAATTCGGCTATCTCAAGATAGTCTTCTTCGGCGAGGAATACCCCAGGGAAGTCTATAACGCGGTGGATACCTTCCGGAAAAAAGGGATTGTTTACTGGATACTGGATCTCCGGGACAACAGCGGTGGATTTCTCAATAATATCGTAGTGATGTCCAGCCTCTTCATCCCTTCTCAAAAGCCGGTGATGTATATCAAATACCGGGACGAAGAAAAAGCCAACACATCAGTTGCCCGGCGGAATATCCAGTGGCCGGTGATAATTCTGGTGAACCGTTACACCACTGGGTCTGCCGAGGTGCTGGCGGGTACCCTGCGGGAATATACCGACGCCAAAATCGTGGGCGCCACCACCCGGGGAAATGCAGCGGTGTCGGAATACTTCAAGCTCAAGGACGGCCCGACCCTTCAGCTCACCGTGGGGGAAATGCTCACCGGCCATAAAACCACCATTCATCGTGTTGGGGTCAAACCCGATGTGGAGCTGAAGGGGGTGGATGACCCTGCTAATGAGGAGGAGGTTTTAAATACCCTCCTCAAGATGATAAAACAATAAACAATAAAGGAGAAAAAAATGAAAACACCCAGAATAATCCCAGCCCTGCTGATAATCATATGTCTGCTGACATTAACTGCCCCGGCTCAGGAGAAACCTGCCCCGGCCCAGAGCAAATACACCCCGGAGCTTTACAACCAGCTGGTGGAAAAGGCCCGGAAGGGAGAAGATGTGGATTACCTGGCCATGCGGTTGTCCTATACCCGTACTCCCCAGTATAATCCTTATGCTTCTCAGGAGAACAAGGCCATGCAGGATGCATACAAGGCAGGAAAATATCAGGAGTCCTTCGATTCAGCCCAGAAGATTTTAAAGACAAACTTTGTGGATATGGACGCTCACATGGTGGCATCCCTGTCGGCGACAAAGCTGGAAAACGAAGAAAAAGCCAAGTTCCACCGCAAAATTGTAAACGGGCTGGCCTCGTCTATCACCACAGTGGGGGATGGCAGGAGCATTGAGTCGGCATACATTGTCATCAATGTCCGGGAGGAATATATCCTGTTGCAATTTATGGGGCTGGAACGGGTGAATCAGGAGCTGAAACAGAACCAGAACCAGGTGTTTGACGTGATGAAGGTGAAAAACCCAAAAGACGGCCAGGAAGGTGAAATTTTCTTCAATGTGACAATCCCCTTCAACTGGATAGCTGCCCACTCCGGGAAAGACAAGTAAGTGGTGCAGGCTTTGTCAGACTCTTCCCATAACCTCTCTGAGCCTTTGTTTCAGGGTTGAATTGCGGGTTTTCATTTTGTCATTCTTGACAGCCATATAAAGGGCCTTTTTTGACCCCACTAACACCACCAGCCGACGGGCACGGGTGATGGCAGTATATATCAGGTTGCGTTGAAGCAGGACATAATGCCCGGTATATAAGGGCATTACCACAGCGGGAAACTCTGATCCTTGGGATTTGTGAACGGTGATGGCATAAGCGGGACGGATTTCATCGGCCTGGGCCAGATCATATTCCACAATTGTTCCGTCAAAATCCACCGTGAGGCTTTCTCCCCGGGGATCCACCGACAAGACCCGCCCCATATCGCCGTTATAAACCCCTAACTCGTAATTATTCCGCAACTGCATCACCTTGTCCCCGAGGCGCAGACCCCGGATGCTGTCCCTGCCGGGGTTCAGGGCATCCTGTATCAGGCTGTTTAGCTCCTGGGCACCAAGGGTTCGATGACGCATGGGAGAAATCACCTGAACATCCTCCACGGGGTCAAGGCCGAATCGCCGGGGGATGCGGTTGGTGACCATATCCAGAATAACCTCCCGTCCCCGGGCAGGATCGTCGCACTGGACAAAGTAAAAATCCGAAACCCCCCCTGAATCAGGATCCTTGAGAATAGGCATTATTCCCCGATTAATCCGGTGGGCATTTTCGATGATGAGGCTCCCCGATTGCTGGCGGTAAATCCGGGTCAGGTGCATTCTGGGTATCACCCCGGAGGTCACCAGATCCGCCAGTACCTGTCCCGGCCCTACGCTGGGGAGCTGATCCGGGTCCCCCACCAGAATAAGCCGGGTTCCTGGATTCAAGGCCTTGAGCAGAACATGGAAAAGGCCCAAATCTACCATGGAAACCTCGTCCACCACAAGCCAGGGACAGCTGACCTTTTTCACCTGCCCGCTATGGCCTCCTTCATCGCCGGGGCGATAGTTGAGAAGCCGGTGAATGGTCTTCGCCTCCCGGCCAATGGACTGGGTCATCCGTTTGGCTGCCCGTCCTGTGGGAGCGCACAGGGCCGACTTTTGCCCTGACTTTTCCAGCACATCCACCAGAACCCGCAGGATCGATGTCTTCCCCACTCCAGGGCCACCAGTGATAATAAACACCTTGGATTCCAGAGCCCCGATAAGAGCCTGGCGCTGGTGATCCGAAAGCTGGATCCCCGTGGATTTCATGGCTTCGTCAAGACGGCGATGAATCCCCGATATTACTCCATCGGGAGGGGCATCCAGAAGGCGGTGAATAATCCCAGCACATTCCTCTTCGAAACCATGAAGATAACCGAGATAGACTCTTTGATCCTCACAAACCAGCCGGTTTGATGAAACAAGAGTACCAAGAGCCTCCTCCAGCACCTCGCCGGGGATTTTCAGGCTTTCCCGGCAATGCTCCAACAACCGGGGCTTCATCATGTAGCAATGGCCCTGCTGTGAAGCCTGGGACAGAACATGAATAATGGCAGCTTCCGCCCGCCGGGGAGAGTCAGTAGAAAACCCCATTTTCAGGGCAAATTCATCCGCCAGACGAAACCCGATACCCCAGATTTCCGTGGCCAGGCGATATGGATTCTTCTTGAGGATGGAAACCGCATCATCCCCATATGTGCGGTATATCTTCACTGCCCGCTGAGGGCCGAGTCCGCATCCCTGAAGGAAAACCATCACATCCTGAATCTTCCGCTGGGATTTGACCGCAGAAACAATCTTATTCAGGCGCTTTTTGCCAATCCCTTCCACTTCTCCCAGGCGTTCCGGTTCATTTTCAATGATGTTCAAGGTTTCTTCCCCGAACTTTTCCACCACCCGCCGGGCAAAAGCCTTGCGGATCCCTGGAATCATACCGGATCCCAGGTATTTTTCTATCCCTGTCAGAGTTGCCGGAGCCTTTTCCCGGAAGGACTCTGCCTTGAACTGACAACCAAAGCGGGGATGCTCCACCCAGCCCCCGGCAAATTCTCCCAGCTGGCCCGGCTGAAGAGAACCCATCACCCCCACCACCGTCACCGGATCCGGGTAATCCCCGGAATTGACTCGAACCACCGAATACCCCGTATCCCCGGCGTGAAAAACCACCCGTTCAACGGTGCCGTTTATTGTAGAAATATCATTCCCGGAGGAGTTGTCATTCATATCGCCATGCTCCTATGGAATGTTTTTTCACCACAGGACACTTCCCCTGCAACAGAGCACAGACATCGGCTCAAAAAATGGAGCCTGCGCTATATGCACAGGCTCCAGAGTATTGTCAGAGTATTATAGACTATCCGCCGTAGTTAAAGAGAGAATTGCCGTCAGTGTCAAGAACATTCAGTTTGTGAACATTGTCCAGGGTTATGTCAGAGCCTCCCTCACCATGGGTATAGAGGACGTTCCCCTTGCTGTCCTTGAGGACAAAATTCTGGTCGTTGGCGTTGATGTTGACAGTATTGTTGTTCAGGCTACGGCCCAGGAAAGTCCTCTTGCCGCCGTCGATGTGAACTTCATCATTGCCTGCGGTGACATCATAGGTGATGACATCATTGCCCTTTCCACCTTTGATGACAACCTTGTCATCGCCTTCGCCACCCCGGACATGAACCGTATTGTTGCCCTTGCCGGTGTCAACCCGGATATCATTGCTTCCGCCGACGCCATTGGCAACAATCTTGTCGTTACCCTTTCCGCCGGACTGACGGATGGTGTCGTTGCCTCTTCCGCCGATGGCCACCATATCATCGTTACCCTTGCCGCCATTCTGAATGATGGTGTTGTTGCCGGCCACGCCATAAGCACGGAGCTTGTCGGCACCCTTTCCGCCGGACTGGTTGATGTAATCGTTGCCTCTTCCGCCGACAGCCATTATGTCATCCTTGCCCTTGCCGCCATTTTGAATAATGGTGTTGTGACCGCCCCTGCCATAAGCCCGGAGCTTGTCGGCACCCTTGCCGCCGGACTGGTTGATGTAATCGTTGCCCCAGCGGTTGCCCACTGCCATTATGTCGTCATTGCCCTTGCCGCCATTTTGAATGATGGCATTGTGACCGCCACCGCCGTAGGCCCGGAGCCTGTCGGCACCCTTGCCGCCGGACTGGCGGATATAGTCGTTTCCACCTCTGCCGTAAGCAACCAGGTTATCCCTGTGCTTGGTGCCATTCTGAACAATTACATCCCGACCGGGAGTTCCCCGCCGAACCTGAGTTCTGTCAAAGGGAGGCTGATAAGGAGGACGAGGCTGGGGATATGGATACGGCTGAGGCTGAGGCTGGTAAGGAAGCTGATAGGGAGGATAAGGCTGTTGCGGGAACTGAGGATACTGGGGCATTCCCTGACCACCCTGCTGCTGCTGCTGCATCATCTGCATCATCTGCATCATCATCATCTGCTGTTGCATCTGCATCATCATCTGCTGCTGCTGCATCATCTGAGGCATCCCCATCATGCCCATCATGTTGTTGCCCATCATTCCGGGCATTCCCATACCGGGCATTCCCATTCCCATCATACCGGGCATTCCCATACCCATACCCATTCCCATCATACCGGGCATTCCCATTCCCATGCCCATTCCCATCATACCGGGCATTCCCATTCCCATGCCCATGCCCATCATAAAGGATGCTCCGGCGTTCATCCCGCCGGCATACATGCCAAACTGGGCAGACATTCCCATGCCACCCTGCATCCTCATCATGTTATAATTCTGGACTGCCAGCTGGGTCTGGGCTGCTCCTACGGCCATAAAACTCATATTTTTTCTCCTCCCATTAATATACATTTTGCTCTTATACCAATTATCCCACATTTTGTATAAATGTAAAGTCAAAAATCCAGATTTAACAGTAATTTAACAACAGGGTAACATTCTGTTAATATAATCCTTCGGGCAGGGAATTAACAGAAAAAATCAAATTGTTAAACAGATACGGATTTATATTTTAATGCAATTCCCCGGGAGGAAACATGAACCAGAACATCAGCTCCAATCCCCAGGCCACAGATCCCCTGCTGGAAACAGCAGAGAGGATACTGACCGACAACGACACCATTGAACACCTGCTGGAGCTGGTGGACGAAAGAAGAGAAATCCTCTCGTCCTGGAAGCAGTCCTTCAACGAAACCCTCTCGGCAGAAACCAGCGAAGTCCAGGAATATTGCCGGGATGCCGTTGTTTCCATTGACGGGGCTTTTGATGAATACAACCAGCTGTTGGATGAAATGATCCAGTACGGTCATTCCTTCGACAAGAACCTTCTTTGCAGTACTGCCGACCGGCTCAACGAAGTATCCAGCAACCTGAACCTGGCATTTTTAGCTTTCCGCAACCAGGCTCTGGTAGCCAGAGGCCCTTCCACCCACAGCGGTCTGAATCTCCTCATCAATACCCTGGATCGGATGCTGGCCGGCGAGGACATCCCCGGGGAACTCCACCGGGACATGTTCATGGAGCTGGGCATCATCCCGGAAGTTCTGGCCACTCTGGAACAGGGCGATGACAATTACTTCAGTCAGGGCCTGAGATATTTCTATGAAGACTATTCCGGCAGGCTTTCGAGTTTTATAGAAGAATTTTTTGAACCTGCCGATGATCAGACCCCCGGAGAACTAACCCGGGAAGTCATACAAAAGCTCCGGGATGAACTCATGGAAATGGGTCAGATGTACCGGGAGTTTGACATAAACTATCTGGTGCAGGCCTGGGGGCCGGAACCTACGGAAATACCTCAGGCAAACATGATCATAAACAGCATGGAAGCCTATGTCCGGGGAGAAACTCAGCAGGAGGTCCTGATTTATTTTATCGGTGAAATGTGGCAACTCCTGGAAACAGCCCGATTCCAGTATGAAAGCATCATGTCCATGGTCGCCCCCAGAACCGCCCAGGAAGAAGAACAGGCCCAGAGGCTGGAAAAAGCCATCGACAAGATGAGCGTTGCCATCGATGAACTGGAAGACCAGCTGGAGGAGATGGAAGAGCCTTCTATTCCCGAAGAGCCGGTAAAAAGCCTCAAAGAAGCCGCGGGAGAGTTTGCCGATGCAGTCAGGGCACTCCAGGAGCT
>CAYNGH010000130.1:0-9239 GCA_964396845.1 uncultured bacterium
ATGGAGGAATCTCAGGTATCATCGAGGTTGTTTGAAAAAACAATTAATCAAACAAGTGGCAACAAATCGAGGAAGTTCAGTTATCATGGCGACTTGCGGGATATTATTTTTTGGCTCATTGATTATTAGGAAATGCTGATATAGGGGGTGGAGAGGGTAAATTTAGAGGGGGGTGCGGGTGACTCGGAAGGGGTGAAAATCAGGATGATAGCCGTGAGATGGGGCTTCTACTCCCCGGCTCCGGGGCCGGATGGCCCGGGACCGGGGAAAGACCTTGCCGGCCAGGGTTCGGGGTCTCTGGGGGCGGTGATGTGGGAAAGGCTATAAAAATTCCTGTCCCATGAAATCATGGACCCCAATGTCCATCGAACTTTGAGGCTAAATTATGGGAAGGCTTAACCGAACAAGGATAGTCTTCGCTTGAAGTTATTTTTTCGCGGCCCTGTCAACCAGGTCAACCACCAGTTTCTTCCCCATAGCCCTTGCAAGTTCTTCAATGGTTTTCATCCGGGCGTTAAACGAGTTGACTTTCTCAAAACGCTGATATGTCTGGTATTTTCTTTTGGTTTTTTTAGCAGCTTCCCTCAGGGTAATATTCCGTTTTTTCCTTGCCCGGTGAAGCATAATCGGGAGGGCCACATGGGGCAGAACGTCAACGAATATGATGTTGTTGCCCTCGACCTGTGAGGGTTCTGGTATTTCCCTTTCCAAGTCGAAACGATAGCCGAGCACCAGGGATAATGCATCCTCTGCATTCTCGACAAGTTCTTCCAGGGTATCCCCTTCGGTCATAATGTCGGGAAAGTCGATAAATTTGATGGTATAACCGTCTTCTTCGATTATTTCTGCCGGATAGCTGATCATTTCAGTTATTCTCCTTCCCTGCTTCTCTCAGGATTCTCAGCAGGTGTTTTTCGAAACCACTCCTGAGTTCTTTGGAGTGCCTGGGAATGGCCACTTCGTTCGGGTAGCGGGGATGTATAAACAGGTCATGTTTTTTGCCGTGTCTTTTGAGCTTTCATCCGTTTTTTATATACTTCCGCATCATTTCAAACCCGGTGCTCATATATTTCCTGCCTTTCAATTATATTATACAGCTTATATACTGTATCGTCAACATCTTACTCCTCGATTATCTTACAGAAAAAATAAAACCCGACTTTCGGAGATCAACCGCTTTGGTCTTGCGTAATCTCTATGGTTGTTGGCTTTTTGGCGATGGCGGTTGCAGTGGAGATGGTTTTTCTTCCCAAATTTGGAGCAGGGAATCGATGTTTTACGCTTCCACCTCCCGGCTCCGGGCCGAAGGCCCGGGAGCCTGGGGGAGTCTTCTGGCGGGAAGGGTTTATGGGCCTGGTTGTTGCCCTGGGGGCGGCTATGTCCCCTTGTCGGAGCAACCAGAAAACGGGGTTGATAATTTACTCAACATTATGTATAATATATGGCATATGTTGAGTAAGAAGGTGAATAGGTGGATACCGTCAGGGATATGCTGGAAGATTCTCTACAACATACTTTGGAAGCCTTAGATTTATATCAGAAAAGAATAGAGGAGCTTCCAAAGGGTTCTCTGTCGATGAAGAATATTAATGGTCATATTTATTGTTACCTTGCTTATCGGGAGGGGAAAAAGGTGATGAATGACTACCTGGGGAAGCTGGCATCAGAAGAAGTTCAGGTAATGAAAAAGAAAATTGACCAGCGGAAACGCTATCAAAAAGCGGTGAAAGAAATGAAAAAAGAAATTAAATTTCTGAGGAAAGCTTTGGATATAGAAGTTGCTTGATATAGATGATCAAATTGAAATTCTTGACAAGGTTTTGGAAAAATTATACAAGAAAGAGATTCTCGAAAATCTTGTTTTTGTGGGAAGCTGATGCATACATTTCTATGGATGGTTGTTTGCTGAAGCCAGAAGTCTGTCGAAAATAAAAACCAGGGATATCGACATCGACGTGAGCCTTCTGATAAATGCCAGTAAAAGGGTTTCTATACCGGATTTACTGTTTCCGTTGGGTTTTGAAACCAAATTTGCAGGGAAAAATTTTATTTTTTTGGTTCATCCCGCTTTGAAGATCGAATTCCTTTCTCCGGAAATAGGAAAAACCTCGGATAAACCCCTTATGCTTCCAGGTTTTGGCATTTCCGCCCAACCTTTGAGGTTTCTGCACTTGCTGGAAAATGAAATAATAACGGTGGACTACAAGGGGTTTCCAGTCAAGGTGCCTCACCCGGTCTGGTTTGCCATTCATAAACTCATTATTTCCCAGCGCAGGCGGAGCAAAAGGCATAATGAAAAGATGAAGATACAAGGTAAATCCCATAAGGATAGCCGTCAGGCTATTGAAGTATTGGCTGCACTGTGTCAGGCGGGACAAAAAGTTAAAATTACCGATTCATTGGAAACACTTACAAAGAAGCAGAAAAAACTACTTTGGAAAGCGGTTGAAGAACATAGAGATCACATCGAGGTTATAACCCCTCAGCTGGTAGATATTTTGACGGCATAGGTGTCCAGGATTTATAATCATTCAAATTAATCTCGGCTGATGACCTTGTAAAACATAGGGGATGTTGGGTTTGCCTGGAGGGTGAGGGAAGGTGGCCAAGGGGATTTACGCTTCCACCTCCCGGGCCCTCGGCCCGGGAGTCCGGGGAAGCCTCCTGCCGGTGATTGTATTATCTCATTGTCCTTTTCCGATACAACCCTTCAATACCCTTCGCTAATAGGTAATTGGTAATTTGATTGATGCTCACCTGCTCAATCATTGATGCCTTGGCAAGTTCATAGTGTAAATCTTTGGGAAGTCGAATAGTAAACTGCCCGCTGTATTTCTTTTTCATTAAGGGTTCTGGCATTTCCCTGTTATCTTCTTGATAAATTTCACTTGCCAGTTCAAAGGCTGTTTTCAGCTCCTGAAGCGCTTCTTCCGGTGTTTTTCCTATCCCTGAGATAGAAGGAATCTCAAGAGTAGTCGCAATGTATCCTTCATCCTCTTCGCTGTAGACAATATCAAGCTCATAATCTTTTAGCTCATAAAACATAATGATTTCAACCTCCCTTTTTACAATAATTCATATTTCTCAATGATTTTTATTATTTGTTTCACTTGGTAAGGCTTCGCTTCTCCACTTTCTTCCTGAATATTTATTAGCTCAATAATACCAGGTTTAGAAAATATAATATGTGAACCACCTGAGCGTCTTTGAATGAAACCAAGATTTTCAAGAAAAACAACCATCTCGTTAAACTTAATGTTTTTTCTTTTGCTCTTTATTTTCTTGTAAAACTGTTCCGGACTCACAATTACATGGTATCATATGTGTAACCACAAGTCAATGTAAAAGGCATCCGTTTTTATGAAGCCCCTGGTTTGCCTTTAAGCCTGCCTGGGGCCCTGGGTGCATCCTGTGGGGGGCAGAGTGGTTCTGTGGGGGGGAGCTGAATTTTGGGGATTGGTGTCTGGTTTTCTTTAAAAAAACAACCCCCGGCGATGGATTCCATCAGGCCGGGGGTTAAGGTTTTATTCAGTTAAGGGCAGGTTATGGAGTGCCCACCACTTGAACCGGGGTGTCTTTGTCATCTTCGGTGCCGTCACCTAACTGGCCGTAATCATTACGTCCCCAGGCCCAGACGGATCCATCGGCTTTGATAGCGGCAGTATATTCAAACCCTGCAGTTATAACCGTTACGCCTCCGAGGAATGCATCTCCGGTGTCGCCTCCCCACACTTGAACGGGAATGCTTTGATCTGGGGCTTCACCGATACCCAGCTGGCCACGGTCATTGTATCCCCAGGTGAACACATTGCTGTCTTCATTCAAGGCCATGGTATGAAGATCCCCTGCAGTGATGGCAGTGATGCCCGTAAGATAATTAATTACCGGGCGACTCTGCTCGTCAGTAGCTGAACCCGGGGCCCACACCTGAACCGGAATTTCCCGAATGCCACTGTCGCTTCCATCGCCCATCTGACCGTAATAACCATTTCCCCATGTCCACACAGTGCCGTCATCCATCAGGGCTACGGAATGCCAGTATCCTGCGGCGATGGCGGTGATGTTCTCCAAATATACAGGTTCCCCGCGGTTTGGCTCTCTGACAATATTTCCCTGACCCCACACCTGGACGGGCTTGGACCAGCTACCAGTTGAATTATTCCCCAGCTGTCCATCGCTACCCCTGCCCCATGTCCATACGGTGCCGTCTTCCATCAGGGCCATACAATGACTGCTCCCGGCATCAATAGCAGTGATACCTTCGAGGTATCCATCGGGTTCGATAGCCAACTCCATATTCGTTGGAGCCACCACCTGCACAGGGATACTTTCATCTCCACAATCCCAATTCCCCAGCTGGCCCCAGTTATTTCTGCCCCATGTCCATACAGTGCCATCTTCCATGAGGGCCATAGTATGATATTCTCCCGCGGCAACCGCGGTAATGCCTTCCAGGTATTGAGGTTCTTCTCCGTTAACTTCGGCGGGAACCACTACAACGGGGGCCAGAACCTGAACCGGCCTGTTGCTGTAATAAAGGATTCCATTTACAAGCCTGATATTGCCCTCATTATTTCCGCCATTCCCCAGCTGGCCATATTCATTGCGTCCCCATGTCCACACAGTGCCGTCGGACTTCAGAGCAACAGTATGATACTGTCCTGCATCTATGGCAATGATATCCGTGAGATATTCCGCTTCTTCGCCATTGACCTGCCCAACGACATCTTCATTAACAGGTGCCACCACTTGAACCGGGGTATTTACAGAAATCACTGTATCATCGCCGATCCCCAGCAGGCCATATTCATTGCGTCCCCAGGTCCATACAGTGCCATCGGATTTCATGGCAACGGTATGATACTGTCCTGAGCTTACCTGAATGAACAGGGATTTCATGGAAAAATTGTGCTGGGTGGTTTCCCCGGCAACAACATCCACAGTCCCTTCGTAGTCTTCATAACCTTCCTTGGAAGCGGTTATTGCCAGTCCGGTTCCCGGAGGCACATTGTTAATGGTGTAAACGCCCTGTTCATCGGTTGTGGCGGTAAGCTCACCGATCGTCACTTCAACCCCTTCAATGGGCTGTGGTGTTCTTGTTCCGACAGCTACGTTACTTTCTGCCACAGTCACGATACCTGTAACCGTTCCATTATCAGGATCTATGGGGGATGGCGTCAAACCAATAAGTACAACAGTAGTCTGTTCTCCTTGAACAGTTATATCCTCAGAATAGTTATTGTATCCTTCTTTAGTGGCTGTCAGTGTATAGTTGCCCTGTTTCACCGACAGAATCAGGTATCTTCCCTGGGCATCGGTATTCGTGGATTTATCTCCGACAGTGACGGCCACTCCTTCGATAGGATCTCCAGTGGATGAGTCACTTACAATCCCCGCAACGGAACCCAAATCTCCAACGCCTTCTTCTCCCTGTGAGCATCCCGCAAAAAGAAGTATTGCCGACAAAAACAAAACTGCCAACAAACTCAGAACAAACCCCTGTTTTTTCATACCTGTTGCCTCCTATTTAAATGTCCCTAATTTTTCTACAACATCTTGTGTTTTCCCCCCATCATCAATTAATATAAGAACACTTCCTGTTCTTTCTTAAACAAACAGGACGGGGGTATCTTTCCCCGGTTTTTCCAGAAAACAGCATCCCTCGACTCCGCCACCAATAATTACTCGACTCAAAACACGATATCGGGATATCCATGTCAAAACAAAGGAAATGCCCATTAAACCGAAGCCCAGATAATATCTATCGACTCCGCCACCAATAGTTACTCTACCCAAAAGACAATATCTCTACCGATACTGTTCCCTCAGTTTTTCCAGCTGTGCCCCTTTGCCGTTATACAGATATTTATATCGGGAGCTGTCATGGGTAGTGGAAAAATGAAGAATCAGGTTCATTGTTGCCTGTTTATATATCCTGGCCTGAACAGAAAGAGATGCCCCAGGCCCTCCGGTGCCGAAAGAACGAATATCCGGAGGACTTTCCGTATCACTCCAACTGAGCATCTCCAAATCAAATGCCCGTTCAGCTACCTTCTTATATGCGGAAACATAGTCATCCACACGCTTACGGTCTTCAGGAAAATTATAAGTCTTCTTTACAAACTTCGCCACATTATCCAGTTCAGCTTGCCAGGCATTCAGGTAAGATTCGGAAACATAATTAATCTCTGCGGTGTTGGCGGCCATTTCAAAGTCCCGGGCAAAAGCCTTGTCGATGGGGTTATTCATTTGAGAATCCGCAACTGCAAATCCCGATAACGCTATAACAAACAGGCCCGCAAGAACCAGGACACAAAAATTCTTCCTCATAAATGCCTTCCTTCTCCATTTATTTTATATAACTCCCAGGTCAAACTTTGTCTTAAAAGCTCTCAAATTCCTGCTTCCAGACACCCCTCCCCAGGCAAGGGCCTTGGCAAGTATTATGGTTATCAGACAAAATAATAAATAGTAAAAATGGCGGCACTTCTCGAGCACCGCCATTGAATTTCAAACAAATAACCGGACATTAACACATTGTTAGAGATCTGCCTTCCATTCCTTGATCATTTCATTGCTCTTACCGACTCTTTCAACAGAACTCTTCACCGCAGCTTTTATACCTTCCTGGTATCCTTTGCCCATTGACTCACCCAAACCCCACAGGGCACCGCCTATGGTTGCCAGGGGCACCGCCAGAACTGCCACTGGAAGTGATACTGCAGTTATCGTGCTCTTGAGGACCGGCCCCATTTCGTCATCCTTCCAAAGGGCCTTGAGGCTTTTGGCATAGAATGTAGGTTCATGTCTTGCCACTACAAGCCCGTGTCCAACTCCGCCTATGGCCATTCCAGCAACACCGCCCACAGCAGCTTGAGCACTCTCCTTGAGCCTTATATCAAAGGGTTATTTCCCTTCCTCAGGCTTTGCATTTTCGATGCCATCAAAAAGCTCCTGGAGTTTTTCGCCTTTCAGTTCACGATTGACCGTCTTTACATCCTCAACCACTCCCTTGGCAGCTCCCTTGATGCCTTTCTTTGCTCCATCATATGCACCTTTAACAGCTCCATACACTGCCCCAGCCACTGGGCTGAGCACCGTCACCAGGGCTGCAGCCAGGGGAATACCCACTGCTCCAGTTACCACCTTCAAGTTCCGTCCAATGGCCTCGGTTTTGGCAAGGGCCACATAGGAATTCTTCACAATCTTGGGCATATTGCGAAGGACCGCCCCAGTCATTCCGATGGAATCGCCCACCAGACCTACGCCAGCGCCCACCAGACCTTTGGCAGCCTGTTTAATTGTAATTTCTTCCCGATAGTCTTTATCATGCTTATCTGGCAGAACCAAAACGTCCTCATTTTTTACTTCCTGTTCAGGATTCTTCGCCACCTTTGCGGCCATGTTGTTCTGTAATCCAGCCGGAGTCTGAAGTCTTATTTCATTGATACTCATTATATACACCTCTAATATTTTATTTTGTATCCCATTTATCCTGATTATAATATCATTTTTCATATTGAAATTTAATTGATAATGTGTTAAATATTTTTTCGATTTTGTTAAATGGTGACAAATTTATCCCAAATCATTGTCAAAAAAAAACACCCTTGAAATACAAAAAGCCCCGGCTTTTGCCGAGGCAAACTTTATATCCCAATATCATCAAACTTCCTTAAAGAATATTTCTTTAATGTATGTGAAAAAGCTCTTTCTTCTCTCTTTCTCCAGGGCTTCTTTCAATTCAAGACGTTCTCTTTCAATTCGAGCCAGCTCTTCAGTTTTTGCCCTGGCATCCTCTTCTAATTTTAGTCTTTCAGATATCTCCTTCTGCTTCTGCTCTTCCAGAGCCTGAGCCTTTTTTAAGGCATTTTCAAGAGATTCCTCAAGAGTCTTCTTTTCTTGTTTTGCCTGAGCAAGCTCCTTGCTTGCCTGTTCTATTTCTTGCTCTGTGTTTTTTAATTCCTTGATAGCCTTGTCTTTTTCCTCTTCTGCCTGCCGGATAGCTTGCTGAACAGTTCCAAATTTCTTGTTCACATGTTCCAGCATCTTTGCTTTTTCATCAAGATTCAGCTGAAGTTTCTTATTGAAGGTTTCCAACTGACGAATCTTATTAAAGGTGTCATAATCAGCCTCTGATGGTTTCGCATCAGCCTGATTTTTCAAGTCCTCCATCAACGCCTTGGATTCATCTAACTGGGCTTGCAGTTCATCTTTTTCTTTCTGCACAGTTTCCCGAGCATCGGCCAAATCTTTCAGAGATGATTCCATCTTTTCTTTTTCACTTGTTATGCGTTCGAGTTCGGTTCGAGTTCTTTCCACTTCCTCCCGAGCTATTTCAAATTCCTTAGCTTGACTTTGCAATTCATCAAACTTATAAGATACCACTTCAGGGGGAGCCGGGAGAAGTTTCATTCTTCTGTCCAGCTCTTCAAATTTGAACTGGTACATCATCATCCCCTGAAGAACCTTTTCATACTTGTCCACCCACTCTTTTCGCTGTTGGTTGTATATTTCAAGCGGGACTGACAAATCTTGTCCAGTCTGATTGTCCGGACATTGTCCGGGGTGGACAGCTGTCCGGACTGATTGTCCACCCTCTTCAAATTCATCTTTCGATATAACCCAGACTTTTCCACGCTTATCCGATATTTTTTTAGCCCGGACAAGCTTACCTCTTTTTATCATTTTTCTCAGCTGTTCTGTGCTCTTACCGCTTATTTCACTGGCTTCCTTTAATGTCAGCCAATTGTCCGGACTGTCCAGCATAATAAATCACCTTCCTCACTATAATTTTTGTCAAAGAAAAAAAATTATCCTCTCTTGGTTTCAATTTTTATTTCATATTTAGTGTTTGTCCAGACTAAAATTAAGTTTGTCCGGACAAACACTAACTGCTTAAAACTCTATAATATAAGTGTTTTATCTATATTTTATTAACTATATAGATGTTTTGTCCAGTCAAAGAAAACAGGGTTGACAGCCTGTCCGGACAGGCTTGTTTTTTGTCCAGTCTATAAAAAAATGAAACAAATGATACCGTGTTTTGAGTCGAGGAATGTTCTTCCAATTCCCTCTTCACGGGTGATTTATTTTATTTGAAGGGGGTATCGTGTTTTGAGTCGAGAAGTATCGTGTTTTGAGTCGAGAAGTATCGTGTTTTGAGTCGAGGAATATCGTGTTTTGAGTCGAGAAGTATCGTGTTTTGAGTCGAGGAATATCGTGTTTTGAGTCGAGAA
>CAYNGH010000131.1:0-9163 GCA_964396845.1 uncultured bacterium
TGACGGCGAATCCATCCGCATGGTGGATAAATCCGGCGACAGGGAAATTCTCTCCTGGGACAATATCCCTCTGCGGGGTATTCACAATCTTGAAAACATAATGGCCTCGGCCTGTGTCTGCATGGCCCTGGGGATTGATCCCGGCAGGATCATGGATGGATTGCAAAAGTTCAAGCCTCTTCATTACCGGATGGAATTTGTTGACACCATAAAAGGCATCCAGTTTTTCAACGACTCCAAGGGGACCAACCCTGACGCGGTGAGGGCTTCCCTGGATTCCTTCCAGAAGCCGGTGATTCTCATTGCCGGAGGCACAGACAAGGGCCTCGATTTTGGCCCTCTTTCGGAAAAAATCCGCACCAGGGCTGAGGGAGTGGTGCTCATCGGCCAGTCCCGGCAAAAGATTGCCCGGGAGCTTCAAATCCGGGGTTTTGACAGCATCAGAATCATTGACGACATGAGCCTTTCTGGATTCAGACAGGCCATAGACACTGCATTCCAAATGGCTCCTGCTGGGGGAGTAGTCCTGCTGTCCCCATCCTGTGCCAGTTTTGATATGTTCATGCACGCGGAGCACCGGGGAGAGATGTTTGAGAAATTTGTAAGGGAGTTAAAGAATCAATATGAAAAAGCAGTTTGACACCTGGCTGTTTCTGCCGGCCTTTATCTTGATTGCCATCGGTATTGTGATGATTTTCTCTGCATCATCGCCCACCGCTGCCCTGGAGGAGTCGTGCAACTTTGATCCCTTTTATTTCCTCAAACGTCACATGATCTGGCTGGCCATCGGTATGCTGGCCATGTTCACCGGCTACAGGATGGATGCCAACTCCCTGCGAAAATACTCCCTGCCCATTGTCATTCTGGCCATCGGCCTTCTGGGGGCGGTTCTGGTGCCATCTCTCTCCCGGGAGATCCTTGGCGCACGCCGCTCCCTTGCCCTGGGGCCTTTTACCTTTCAGCCCTCGGAGTTTGCAAAGCTGGCCCTGGTGATATATCTTGCCGATGCCTTTGCCCGGCGAAAGAAAAAGATGACCAGCATCAAATCCCTGGCAGTTCCTGTCATCATATTCGTTCTGGTAGCGATTCTCATCGAAAAGCAGCCGGATCTTGGATCCACCATTGTTGTCGGTGGTACAGTCCTGGGGATGCTGTTCCTTGGCGGTGCCAGTATCCTTCATCTTGTTCTTCTCACCAGCACAGGATTCACCATTGCAGTGGCAAGGATATTCAAGGAAGCATACCGCATTGACCGGATAATGGCATTTGTTGACCCGTGGAAAGATCCCCAGGGATCGGGGTATCAGATCATCCAGTCTTTCATTGCTCTGGGGTCCGGAGGATTATTCGGACTGGGCCTTGGGGAAAGCCGTCAGAAATTCTTTTACCTGCCGGAAAAATTCACTGATTTCATCTTCGCCATAATCGGCGAGGAGTTGGGATTGATATACGGGACTATTCCCGTGGTGATACTGTTTCTCTTCATCCTCTACAAGGGATTCCGCATTGCCACCAACACCAGGGATCCTTTCCTGTCCCTGCTGGCAGGAGGCATCACCTTCCAGATAGTCCTCCAGGCATTCATCAACATGGGGGTGGTATCGGGGCTTCTGCCCTGCACCGGGATTCCCCTGCCCTTTGTAAGTTTCGGCGGTTCATCCCTGGTGGTGACCCTTTTCAGCCTTGGACTTCTCCTGAACATATCAGGACAACACCAGCTGGCCAGGGAAAGCCACCGATGCGACGGCAAGACCCGGCCCCGGTTCACATCCAGCGGTTCCATATCGGGACACCTGCCCACGGTAAAGGATGTGGCAGTAGCCCGGCGTATCGTGGACAAGATTGACAATAACTTGAAGAAAATCCCGCCACAGAACAAGTCAGGAGAAAAGCCATGCGGTTCATCATCACCGGCGGCGGAACCGGGGGCCACGTTTACCCCGCAATAGCAGTTGCCCGGGGTATAATCGAACGTTGGCCTGATTCGAAAATTCTTTATATCGGCACAAAAGGTCGAACTGAAGAAAAGGCAGTGCCTGCGGCAGGCTTTGAGATTCAGTTCATCCAGGCGGCAGGGCTTTACACCGACCCGGTGAGGTTTGCATCTTTCTTGTTTTGCAACGCGGTGGGCACATTACAATCCCTAAGAATTCTCTCGAAATTCAAGCCCGACGGGGTCATCGGCTCCGGCGGTTTTGTGGCAGCGCCGGTCCTTATGGCGGCTCGGATTCTCAACATCCCGTATATTATACTTGAACAGAACGTCATCCCCGGCAAGGTGAACCGGCTGATGGCCCGTCATGCGAAGAAGGTGCTGGCCACATTCAAGGGCGCCCGCCAGCATCTTCCAGCCCACACGGTAACCACCGGCAACCCGGTGCGAAGGGAGATTGTGCAATGTACCCGGCAGGAAGGGATGGAAAGACTGTCCTTGCAGTCAAGGGATTTCAATCTGGTCATCACCGGGGCATCCCAGGGAGCTAAAAGCATAAACGATGCCGTCATAGCATCACTGCCCAAGTGGGCCTCGATGAACTGGAACATCCTGCATCTGACAGGGCCGAAACTCTTTGAGGATGTGCAGTCAAAATCAACGCTTCTATCGGAGTCCCTTGCCGGGGAGTACCGGCCCATGGCCTATACCGAGGACATGGCTTCCCTGCTGGCGGTGGCGGATTTAATCGTAGCCAGGTCCGGAGCAACCACTCTGTCGGAAATATTTGTCCGGGGCATCCCGGCAATCCTCATCCCCTACCCTCATCACAAAGATGGCCACGGCATAAAGAACGCCCAGTGGGCAGCTCAAGAAAATGCCGCGGTAATGATCGAGGACAAAAACGCCTGTGATGATTTGGCGGGGGCTGTTCTGGGGCTTTACGGCGACAGGGAAAAACAGAATTTAATGGCCCGGGCATCCAGGGAGTTGGGAGAACCCGAGGCCCTGGACAAGATACTGGATCACATAGAGGAAACCTTCACCCCTGCTCAATGAACTCAACCCGGATAATCCCCCACTTATTGAGCACCAGCCTGTAACGTTCATACTTGAGAATCTCCTGGCGATCCCGGAACTTGGAGTATTTCAAAATCAGGTTCAGGTGATATGTCCTCTGGCAGGTCCGGGTTGTCAGATGTCCCATGTTTTCGTCAAAATAATGAATCGACTGTTCCGGGTCATCCATTTTCAGCAGGTATTTGCGGATATTGAAACGCATTATGTCCGTCAGGTTCACAGTGCGGGAATGAATTTCCATTATGGCCTGGGTATTGATATTTATCTCCTTCTGATAAACCAGAATCTCTTCTGGGGATTCTTCAGGCAGAAATGACGAAGGCCGGGTTCTGTCCCGATATGCCTGCACCACCGGATCCACCTCATCCCGGGAAGTGAAGAAGGCTTTCTCCCGGATTTCTCCGAGGCTTGCAGAATCTCTGGTAGCGGTGTCTTTCAGCTGGGTTATGTGATCCGGAAACCGGGACAAGACCTTTGGATTGAAGATCAGCTTGATAATATCTTTGATCCTGTCCTTGAATACATATCCC
Organism: uncultured bacterium; assembly: GCA_964396845.1. GTDB lineage: Bacteria > Vulcanimicrobiota > JAJTBE01 > JAJTBE01 > CAYNGH01 > CAYNGH01. The sequence goes on from CAYNGH010000131.1 coordinate 3,544, forward strand.
AGGGAGATCATGACGATGAAGGGAAGGCTGTCGATGGCAAAGCCCCTGGATATGAAGACCGTCACAACCAGATACAGAACTGATGCAGTAAAAGCTGCGATGGCTCCCACAGCATGGGTGTATGCATCTTTCTTCTGTTCTCTGGTAACTTCCAGATAAAGCACCGATGAGAGAATTTTCTTGAACTGATTGAGGAAATAAACATACTTTTCTTCGTGGATGTCATCTTTTTGTCTTTCCTTTTCCAGGTAGAAGCCTTTTTTCTTCCGCAGTTCGCCTTCCCCCCGGCAGAAGTTTTCAAATTTTTGAATGATTTGTTCCACATCCCGGTTATCTCCGCAACATTGCCGGGCAGAGATAAACACTCCTCCCAGCTCATCTTCCAGCAGATAGCTTATGAATTCCTCAAGGATTTGAAAATATTTGAAAAGCTCTTCCTGTTGAGGGAACCGGTTTTCATATTCCCGGCGAATCTGCCTCACCCGATTGAGCACTTCGATTCCCCGTTCAAGGGCGCCATCAAGCTTCCGGGTCAGTTCATCCCATTCGTCGGGGTTGACGGGAGCCTGTTGCAGTGCTTTTAACCGCCGGGTCACCGAGTAGCGGAAGTCCCTGAGCCTTGCCCTGACCATGGTTCCCAGGAGTTTCAGTTCTTTTATGGCCTGGTTTACCATTTCCACCTGGGCCTGGTGATTCTTTTCTCTGGAAAGATCCCCATGAATCTTTTCCAGGGCGTTTATGGGGGAGCCTTGAAATTCCGGATCCAGAATCAGCCGGAAGCTGAAGTTGGGAGTCTTGAAGCGGATATAGTTCTGCAGATCGCCATAGAACTCTTCCCGGGGATATGTGAACTCCTCCACCTGCAGTGACCGGGGAATGAAGAAATATGTTTCAATCTTGTAGTTATTTGTCTTTTGCAGTTCTTCCAGATTATATTCAAGTTTGACCTCCACCTGATGAATGTCGTGGATGGTCACCCTGCTGAATATGTCAAAGTTCCGGATTCGGTGGTTATTCATAAAGACCCTTGTCATACCGGGGACATTCTAAATTCGCCATTGTTTTCCAACCATTATTTCCAAAAGGAAAATTGCCCCCGGGGCATAATATATAATCAAATTCGGTGGATTCATCAAGATTCCTACCATTTGGAGCCATCCCCGAAATTTATATTAAAATCACATAAAGAAGGAGTTGCATTATGGCATCAAAAGAAAGGCTTTCAGAAAAGCTCATGGACGAGGAAAGAAAACTCGCCATTATTTGCGGAGGCGGGCCGGCCCCAGGTATTAATTCTGTAATATCATCAGTGGTCATCGAGGCGATCCACGAGGGTTTCCATGAGGTCATCGGTTTTCAGGAAGGTTTCCGCCACCTGGCCCAGGGAGAAGCAGAACCCCACAAGAAGCTGACCATCCGGGATGTATCACGGATCACCACCACCGGCGGAGTCTATCTCAAGACCTCCCGGACAAACCCTTCCCGTTCAAAGGATATGCTGGAAAATGTAGTCCGGGTCTTCCGGGTTCTGGGCATAACAGACCTGGTGACCATCGGCGGAGAGGATACCGCTTTTTCCTCCATGAAGGTGGCAGAGCATGCCGCAGCCCAGGGTTATAAGCTGAGGGTTGTCCATGTTCCCAAGACCATCGACAACGATCTTCCCCTGCCCGAGGGCGTCCCCACCTTCGGCTTTGAAACAGCCCGATCCTTCGGCACTCAGATTGTCAAGATATTAAGCGAGGATGCCCGGTCAACAGGCCGGTGGTATCTGGTGATATGCATGGGGCGCAAGGCAGGGCACCTGGCCCTTTCCATCGGCAAGAGCGCCGCAGCCACCATCACACTGATCCCGGAAGAATTCAATATGAAGTGCACCGAAGAGCTTCTGGTGGACACCATAGTGGGGGCTATTTTTAAGCGGGCAGCCCTGGGAAGGAATCACGGCCTTGCTCTGGTAGCAGAGGGATTCCTTGAACTTGAGGGATTCTTCAATCTCGAAGATGTCCCCCGGGACGATCATGGTCATCCGGTGTTAGCAGAAATTGACTTCTCCGGGCATCTCAAGGGCAAAATCCTGGAACGGCTCAAGGAGTTCGGCGTCCAGAAGAGGATGGTGGAAAAGGATCTCGGCTATGAGCTTCGCTGTTGTGATCCGGTAGCCTTCGATATCGAATACACCAGGAATCTGGGCTGGGCTGCGGTGGAATTCCTCATCGGCGGGGGGACTCATGCCATGGTGACCATCCAGCAGGATCATGTTGTCCCCATCCCCTTCGACAAGATGTTTGATCCCCGCTCCGGAAAGGTGAAGGTTCGCACTGTCAACACCGATTCCGCCTTCTTCAAGGTGGCCAAGGAATATATGATCCGCCTGGAGGTTCAGGACTTTGAAGATGAAAAACGGCTGAAACAAATCGCCAAAGCAGCCGGAGTCACTCCGGAAAAATTCCGGGAGGAGTTCTTCCATGTGGTGGAGCAGGAAGCAGGAGCAATGGTATAAAGTCTGTTCAATTACAGGGGCGGTGGGTTACCGCCCCTTTTGATTTGGAGGATTCCTTGAAGGACACTCTATTAATCGGCGGTCATTTTCCCATATCCCGGGGCTTGAATCACGCTGTGAGCCTGACCCTTGATGCCGGAGGAAACACTCTTCAGCTGTTCACAAAAAGCCCCGGTCAGTGGAAAGCCCGCAATATAAGCAAAGAAGAAGCAGAGAGTTTCAAGGCCCTTGTCCGGGATAATAATATCAACCCGGTTATTGTTCATGATTCTTACCTCATAAATCTGGCAACATCCAATGAATCTCTCCGGGAAAAATCCCTGAGGGCTTTTGTGGAGGAAATCCAAAGGGCCGGGTTTATCGGCGCCGGATACCTGGTGACTCATATGGGAGCGCATACCGGTGCCGGCGAGGATGCAGGCTTGGACAACCTGTGCAGAAGCGTGAGCCGGGCAATTGAGATGACCGGGGACAGTTCTGTGGTGATTCTTCTGGAAACCACTGCAGGCCAGGGGACTTCTCTGGGATACAGTTTTTCTCAGATTGCCCGGGTTATTGATGAGTGCGGTGGCGGGCCCAGAATCGGAGTATGTCTTGACACCTGCCATGTCTATGCTGCGGGTTATGATATTTCCACCCACGAAGGATATAAAAAAACCTTTGAAGAATTTGATTCGGTCATCGGCCTTGACCGGCTGGCGGTGGTGCATTTGAATGATGCCCGGAAGGGCCTTGGCAGCAGAGTTGACCGGCATGCCCATATCGGCAGAGGGATGCTGGGGCTGGATACCTTCCGCCGGCTGTTGAGAGATCCAAGACTTCGGGGTACTGCCTTTATACTGGAAACTCCGGAACCGGAGAAAATGCACAAACACAATATGGAAATCCTCAGAAGCCTGATTTGACAAGGGCTTCTGGGGCAATGAAGGAGAGTTGACATGATAAGAACTCGATTTAATGTACTGCTGGAGATAAAGCATCCCATCATTCAGGAAGGTTTTCAATATGCATCCTCTCCCAGGCTTGCTGCGGCGGTGTGCCAGGCAGGGGGCCTCGGGGTGCTCAACGCTGACACCATCGGCATCGACGGCCTTGAAGAAGCGGTTTCAACTCTGCGATCCCAGGTGGACACTCCCTTTGCTCTGTCGGTGGACCTGTCGGGAGAATCATCCAGCGACATCCTCGAGTTCATCTTCAACGGCGATGTCCCGGTGGTCATCACCCATGGCGCTCCTCCCAGCCGTCACACCAAAACCTTGAAGGAAAGAGATCGCCGGGTCATCCACGAGGTTTCCCACCTGGATCATGCCCGGGAATGCGAGAAAGCCGGGGTTGATGCCATAATTCTCCGGGGAGTTGAATCGGGAGGTTTTGTCAACCATCATCGGATGGGCTCTCTCTGTTATATTCCCATGATTTCTGATCTGGTGAAACTGCCGGTAATTGCTGCGGGGGGAATTGTTGACGGACGAAGCATGTCTGCAGTGCTGTCCCTGGGGGCCGAGGGCGTTTCCATGGGAACCCGTTTCATTGCCAGCACTGAATCATCTGCCCACGAGGAATATAAAAAAGTGATCCTGCAATACGCATCCCACCAGACAGCAGTTCTCAACTATCGGGGCCGTCCCTTCCAGGTTTTAAAAACTCCTCTGGCAGAAAAGCTTCTGGATTCCGGGGAGCCTGTCACCGATTCCCAGATCCGGGCCGGGATAATATCCGGCAACTTGGAAGAAGGTATTTTTCCCGGGGGGCAGGGAGTCGGCTTCATCAAGTCAATAAAGTCAACCCGGGACATCCTCCGGGAGATTCTCTTTGAGATAATGGCAGTGAAGGATCAGTTCAGCAAATTTGTTCAAGTAACCAGGATGTTCCAGTAGGAATTCCAGCAATTTGTCTATCAAGAAGCGCCTTGCCATAAGGATCACAGGAATTGTTCAAGGGGTGGGATTCCGTCCCCATGTTTATAATTTGGCCCATTCTCTGGATCTTGACGGTTTCATTTTGAATGACAGTGGCGGTGTTTTCATAGAAATTGAAGGCAACGAAGAATCCCTGGAGCAGTTCTGCCTCCGGCTTCAGTCATCACCGCCTCCCCTGAGCCGTATCAGCAGTTTCCAGGCAGACAAGATCCCGCCCACGTGTGACCACAGCGGTTTTATCATCAGGGAAAGCCTCGCGACGGGAGCCAGGCAGGTTGCCATATCTCCCGATGTGGCCACATGTTCTGACTGCCTCAGGGAAATGACAGATCCCGGAGATCCCCGCCATAATTATCCTTTTATCAACTGCACCAACTGTGGCCCTCGTTTCACCATCATCACCGATGTCCCTTACGACAGAAAAAACAGCACCATGGCGGGGTTTTCCTTGTGTCCCCTGTGCCGGAGTGAATATGAAGATCCCTCCAACCGGCGGTTTCATGCCCAGCCGGTGGCTTGTCCCCGTTGTGGCCCTCATATTCTGCTGTTGGATAACCTGGGAAATAAAATCGAACTTGACCCCCGGCAGGTGATGCCTTCTGCAGCTCGTCTTCTTGAGGAGGGTCACATTATTGCCATTAAGGGGATTGGCGGTTACCATCTTGCTGTCGATGCTTCCAGCGACCAGGCGGTTTTATCCCTGCGAAAGAAGAAAATCCGCTATGACAAGCCCTTTGCCCTGATGGCTGGGGATATTGAGCAGATTCGTCGTCATTGCCGGGTAAATGAATCGGAAGCCCGCTTGCTTTTATCAACAGAGGCTCCCATAGTGCTTCTGGAAAAGCTTGGTATGACAGGGCTTTCTGAGAATATTGCTCCCGGTTGCAGGCATCTTGGCATCATGTTGCCATACACTCCCCTTCATCACATTCTTTTCAAGTATTTCTCCGGTCTTCTGGTGATGACTTCCGGCAATCTCTCCGATGAACCGATTGCCTTCCAGGATGAAGATGCATTCTCCCGACTGGGACAAATAGCGGATTTCTTCCTCACCCACAACCGCCCCATCCACCTTCGCTGTGATGATACGGTAACCAGAGTTTTTCGGGGTGCGGAATATCCCCTGCGAAGATCCCGGGGTTATGTGCCGGCGCCTGTGTCTTTGCCCATATCAGCAAAACAGGATATCCTTGCAGTG
>CAYNGH010000132.1:0-9070 GCA_964396845.1 uncultured bacterium
GTGGGACATGGGCCCCCGCAGGTCGTGGGATACGATGGAAACAAACTGATCCTTCATGCGGATCAACCGCCGCAGGGCATCTTCCCGGTTTTTTAACCGCAGAGAAGTCCTCAGCCGGGCCAGGAGATCCACTTCATTGATGGGTTTCCTGATATAGTCCACTGCCCCCTGATCCAGGGCTTTGCGTACATCCTCCACATCGGTCTTGGCAGAAACAATGATGATGGGAATCTCTTTTGTTGCGCCGTCTTCTGTCAGCCCTTCAATCACCTGAAACCCAGACATGCCCGGCATCATGAGATCCAGCAGGATCACGTCAGGGAGCTGGGCTTTTGCCAGGCTCAATGCCTCCATTCCGTTGGATGCGGTGATCACCCGGTATCCCTCCCCGGAGAGGATTCCATCTAAAAGGAATATGTTGGCAGGTTCATCATCCACCACCAGGACAAGGGAATCTTTAAATTTTTCCACATTCATCACGCCTTCCCGATAAATTTTTGTATGGTTTCCTCCAGAATCTCATCATCAATCGGTTTTGACACATAGCCGTCGAAACCATATTCCAGGATGCTCTTCTGCTCGTCTTTCAATGCCCTGGCTGTCAGGGCCACAACGGGTATATCCTTATCCATGGATCGAATCCGGTCAAAGGCCTCATAACCATTCTGCCCCGGCATCATAATGTCCATTAGCACCAGGTCCGGCCTTTGGGCGGTAAATTTCTCCACCACCTGGTTTCCGTCATGGGCAAATTCCAGATCATATTTATGCTCCAGCATCATCTTCACCGTCACCCGGCCAATCTCCTCATCCTCGGCAATCAATATCCGGGGCCGGGCCGGTTCCGCCAGGGATGTTTCCTCCCCTTCCCAAAGATCCTCCATGATACGGATGGCGGCCTGAACCACCTTCTCCTTTGAATATGGTGACTTCCGAAAGACCCTGGAAACTTCTGATTCCAGCCGGGCTATCTCGGTGCGGGTCAGGTCCTTGACACTGTTGATGAGCACTGGAATCCTGCGGATCCGGGGATTAGGACTGTTACGGACAAAATCCAGAATCTCTATGCCGTTTATATCGGGCATCATCAAATCCAGAATGATAAGCCCCGGCAGGATCTTTTCAATCATCTCAAAGGCCCGTCGGCTGTCCGAGAGGATTTCCGTCTGGTATCCCTTGCCCGAGAGAAGCTCCTCCAGCATGCGAAGCTCTGCAAAGTCATCGTCAATAATCAGGATCCGCCGGCTGTGGCGGGCTATCTGATCCTCTACCCGGCGGATGGCAGAAACAAGCTCTTCTTCTGACACGGGCTTGTGGAGAAAGTCGGCTATGCCGTAAACAAGGTTAGCTTCCTGGGAATCGGAAACCGACACCACAATAATGGGAACATGTCGATATCCATCATCTTCCTTGAGTTTCCTGATAATCTCAAAACCGCTTACCCGGGGCAGGTTCAGATCCAGAATAATCATATCGGGTTTCAGGGAGTATATCTTCTCAAGGCCCACGGCCCCGTCATGGGCATATTCCACCTGGTAATCATTGTGCTTCAGATATTCCCCAAACAGATAACTGCACTGGTTGTCATCCTCGATAACCAGCAGGAGTTTCTTTTCCCTGGTCACTGCCGGATAAACCCTTGCCGGAGTAATACTTTTATCTTTTTCTGGCTTATGGACTGCTCCCCCACCCTTCAGGGGAACTTGGAAAGTCACTGTGGTCCCTTCGCCGGGGGTGCTCTCGGCCCATATTCTACCTCCCATCAGGTTGACAAACTTCCGGCAGAGGGCCAGACCCAGGCCGGTTCCTTGAAACTGCCGGGACATGGAGCTGTCCACCTGCTTGAACTCCTCGAAGATACTCTCCAGATCCTCCGCCTTGATGCCGATCCCTGTATCCCTCACCTGGAAGAAGATATTGTCCTCCCGGTGATAAACCTTCAGGGTTACTTCTCCCTGGGGAGTAAATTTGATGGAGTTGCCCAGAAGGTTGATGATTACCTGCTGTATTTTCCGGTTGTCCCCCACAAAATTGGGGGGAGTTTCCTGACTCAGCTGGATGAAGAATTCAAGACCCTTTTCTTTGGCCAGGGGAGCTACCGTTCCCCGGACCCCTTCTAAAAGATCCTTCATAGACACCGGCTCCAGGCTCAGGTCCATCTTGCCGGCTTCAACCTTGGAAAGATCCAGAACATCGTTGATAAGATTCAGCAGGCGGTTTCCGCTGGAGTGGATCATCTCCAGGCCTTCCTGCTGTTTCTTGTTGAGATTGTCGGCACCATACTTGGTGAGCATTTTGGATATGCCGATGATGGCATTCATGGGAGTGCGGAGCTCATGGCTCATATTGGCAAGGAATGTTGACTTGGCCACATTGGCAGCCTCGGCGGCGTCCCGGGCCTCCTGAAGCTCAAGGAGAACAAGCCGGCGCTCTTCTTCCATCCGACGGCTGGCGGTGATGTCGTATATCACCACCAGGTCACCGGTCACCTCTCCTTGATTGTTTTTCAGGGACGCTGCGGATATACGGCAGATGTGGTGCCCGCCCAGGGCATCAACAATCTCCAGTTCGTAAGGTTCCACATGTTCACCCTGCATTCGCCGGCGGAAGCCGTCTTTGGCCTTTATCTTGCTTTCGGGAGTCAGGAAGGGAATCTCCAGAATGTTGCCTCCCTGCAATTTTTCCGGGGTTGTTTTCAACAGGTCATAAATCCTGCCATTGGCCTCCACCACATTGCCTTTTGTATCCAGAAGAACAATTGCCTCGGGGGACAGCTCGAACATATTCTTATATTTTTCCTGGCTCTGCCGAAGCTGTTCTTCCATCTTCTTGCGGTGAGTGATATCACTGGTGATGACGCCAAGGCCATCCCCCATGGGAAAAACCTTCATCTGAACATTTATCCGGCCATATATGGTATCCATGGCAAAATCATCAATCTCAAGAGGTTCTCCGGTTTCCATCACCCGCCGGAACTTTTTATCCAGACCTTGTTCGCTGACCTGAGGAGAAAACTCCCTCACATTTTTGCCCAGCACTTCCTCTCGGGTAGCAGGTGACCCTGTCAGGCCTGCAGGATTCACCTCGGTGATGTTCAGATCTCCGTCAAGAATGGTAAAAGCCTCGGTGGCGGAATTCATGAAATTCGCCAGCATCTGCTGGCTCTCGTGGAGTTCCCGATATGAGGATTTCAGGCGCAGATCCACCTGCCCGGTGACCACCCACAGGAAAACAAAGGTGACAATCCCCATCAGCAGGACTATTGAGCCGACCACCATGAGAAAATGATGGTACTCTGCAATCTTGCCTGTAACATTTTGAAGAATGAAAAGATGGCCCACCTGCCGGCCACCGGAATCGATGAAGGGCAAAAACCCGATATGATAAATCTCCGAGCCTTCCCGGACCAGATCCAATCCATCGGCAGGGCTTTTGAGGGCCTTCCACAGATCATCTTTCAACTGGGGGGGGAAACTCTCGCCGGTATAGCCTTTTATGACATAACCCGGAAAAGAATCTCCCGATAAATCATCGGTCTTTCTGTCATCCGGGCCATCGAGTTCATCATCTATGAACTGCCTGTCGATAAGAACCCCCAGATGCGCGCCGATGAGGCTGTTGATCTCCGTGAGGATCTGGTCCACTTCCCGGCCTGCTTCCACGTAGCCGATAATGCCGTCATCCCCCATAATGGGCACCGCCACCCTCAGAAGAAATGTCCTGCCCACCCCCGGTTCAAAGCCTGATGAGGTTTCCCCTGTGGACATGGCCTTGCTGAGGGTTTGTGATGAATACTTTTGACCCCATTCATCAGGCCGGCTCAACTGCAGAATTACCCTGCCCCGGGGATCCAGAAAATAAAGATGGGTTATGCCATAGCTTACGTAATTTCGGTAGAGGGGATCCACGCAGGCTCTCAGCTCTTCCCGGTTCTTCTCTGAGAGGGTTTCTATGACTCTCCCGTGGTCCAGGATGATATTCAGCCCTTTAATCATCTCGTCGGTTTCCTCGGCAATCCTCTGGCTGTAGGCCCTCTTGGCAATGCCGATATTATTGCTGAGCTTCTTTTCCACCCGAACCCTCTGAAGCTGTGCAAAGACGATAATAACAGCAATCAGGATAAGAATCTGAAATATCACCACGGGTATCAATATTTGCTTTTTCAGGCTGTTGTCTTTCATAAATCCCCACAGTTTTTCCTTGAGTTTCTCCGGAGAGATTACTATTCCTGTAATAAATCCCACCGGCTGACCACTAATGGATTGACTGACTTGAAGGGAAATACCTTCTGCCGGTAAAGATTTAAATCAGGAATTTTTATATAAAGGAGAAATCATGAACAGAAAACTGACGGTTTCAATCATCATTTGCCTGGTAATATTTGCCGCATCCCTGACCCAGGCCGTTGCTGAGGACAGGGGATACGAAAAGACCATCGACGCATTTTACAACTGTATTCAGAATGGCGATGTGGAAGGAGTGATGGACACCATTACCCCGGAAACCCAGGAAATATTGAAAGCAAAGTTTTCAGAGGACAATAAATCCGATGACGATTCTCAGCGGGAGTTGACAGGAGTCCTCCAGATAACCTCCCTGGTGAATATGAAGCTGGTGGGGGTTGAGCTTTCCAACATAAAAAAAGCCCAGGCAAAACAGCTCAATGATGGTAAATATCAGGTAAATGTCGCCTTTCACCGCAAGGCAACAGTGTATCACGAAAACAAGAAACCGGAAATTATCGAGGATGACACATCCGATGACATAATAATGGTCAGATCCGATGGGAAATGGCTCATCGACCGGATCCTGCCCAAGGAAGACGAATAACAGACCGGGCCGGCATTATCACCGAAAGGCTGTTTTGCATCAGTCCATTGATTTCCCGACAAAAAGATTGATGTTGTTGTTGATGATGAAACTGACAAGGATACTATTCCTCATCCTCCTGCTGATTGCCGGAGGTTGCAATCCCGGATATCACACCGGCAAAGCCCCGGCCCCCATTCCAACTGCCGGCACCGACGCCGGGGACACCTGGTCAGAACAGCAAAAACAAAGCATCACCGACAACAACCAGTCCCTGATCCATCGGCTGACCTCAAGGCATCCCGGCATTGAAAACAAGCCCCTGCCCTCAGGAGATTACCCTGTGCATTATGCCGCAAGGCTGGGAAGAGTTGCCATTCTCAGAATTCTCCTCCAAAAGGGTGCTGACCCCGGCCTCAGGGATCTCAATGGTGACACTCCTTTGCATATTGCTGTCATGGAAAGAAATCCCTCGGCAATAAAACTCCTGATGGATGCCTCTGCTCCAGGGGATGCCCGGGACAACCGCCAGTGCACTCCCAGGCATCTGGCCCTGTGGATGCAGGATGAAGAGCTGATGGATCTCCTGGGAGAACCTCCATCCGGGGACCTGCCACCGGTGATGGAATTTCATTCCCTCTGTGCCTCAGGAAACACCCCCGGAGCAAAAGCCCTCCTGGAAAAGGACCCGACTCTTATATCCTCATGGGATCCCCTGGGAAGAACTCCCCTGCATCTGGCCATTGCCAAGAGCCATGCCGGAACCGCCCGACGGCTTATCGAATCAGGCTCTCTCCTGAATCACCAGGATCATCTCCAGCAGACTCCATTGCATCTGGCGGCGGAAAAGAACGATACCGGCACAATCAATCTCCTGCTGGAAAAACGTTCCGCGGTAAACATAACTGATCACCGGGGTAGAACTCCTCTTCACCGGGCTGTCATGGCAGGATCCCTGGAGGCCTGTCAGCTGCTGTCATCAAGAACTGCCCAACTGGATCTCCCGGACATGGATTTTCAGACTCCCCTGTCCCTGGCTTCAGGCCAGGGGCATATGGGGATTGTCAGGTTCCTTGCAGAAAAAGGCTCGGCCCCCGGTGCCGGGGATGCTCTTTGCCAGGCAGTCATATCAGGAAATGCAAAAATCGTAGAATTCTTACTCTCCCGGGGAGTAGATGTGAACTCCAGGGACCTGTCAGGGAAAACCTCTCTTCACCGGGCTGCGGAATCAGGGAGTATCCCCGTGGCAGAGCTTCTCATTAAAAACAAGTCTGCTTTGAACCTCAGGGACGACTCAGGACGAACTCCCCTGCATCTGGCGGCCATGGCCGGCCATCACGAAATGGTTTCCCTGTTGTTACAAGCCGGCGCCCCTTTACATGAAGAAGATGAGGCTCAGCTGACACCGGTTTTTCTGGCAGGATTGCATTCTCACCAACGATGCAAGGAAATCCTGATAAAGGCCGGCGCTAACTCCCCGAATCCCAAGGATCTTCTCTTATATGCCATGGAAAAGAAGATGGAAAAAGAACAGAAAAAGATTCTGGAGGAGATTCCTTCTCTGGTATTTTTGCAGGATGAACAGGGAGCCTGCCCCCTTCACCGGGCCTCGGAATTAAACCTTCCCCGGCAGATGGATCTGATTATTGACGCCGGGGGAGTGGTTGACAGCCAGGACCGGGATGGAAACACTCCTCTGCATTACGGATCTTACAATGGAAACATCGAGGCGATGAAGCTGTTAATTGATCGGGGAGCTGATATTTCCGCCATGAACCACAAGGGCTATACCCCCCTGCATCTTGCTGTTTCAAGGGACAAATCCCCGGCTGTTCAGTTTCTGATTGACCATGGCGCTCCTGTAGATGTCAGGGAAAAAATCCACCAGAAGACTCCCCTGGAGTTGCTGGAAAAAGGCCACAGCCCTGCCACAAGAACTCTCCTGATGCTTTTTTCCCACCAAGGCCTTGACACTGAAGGCGTCCAGTTTTTTCAGGCCGCCCGCAGGGGCCGCCAGGAAACCGTCCAACAGCTGCTCACCCAAAGCAGGGAAATGGTGAACCTGAGAAACAGCGGGAATGTCACAGCCCTGGGACTGGCGGTATATTTCAACCATACCAAAACAGCCCTGGCAATCCTGATGGCAGGGGCCGACCCCGACGCCAGGAACCTTCAGGGAATGACTCCCCTGATGGCTGCCTGTCTGAAGGGAAACCCGGAAGTAATAAAGGCAATGCTTCAAAAGGGAGGCTCCCCGGGGATGCGGGATGGCAGCAACAACACAACCCTTCACTGGGCTGCCACTTCAGAGTCACCGGAAGTTATAAGACTGCTGGCAGAAAAGGGAGTGGATGTCAACGCAGTCAACAATCACAAGGCGACCCCCCTGCACATTTCCGCCACCGGCAAAGATACTGCCTCCCTTGAAGAACTCATCAAGGCGGGAGCGCAACTGGACCCGGAAGATCGGCATGGACGCACTCCCCTGTTTTATGGATGCAGACTTGATCGGGCCGGGGTCATTCAAATCCTTGCCGAGAAAGGTGCCCTCCTGGAACATCAGGACCTTCAGGGCTGGAGGCCGATTCATCAGGCCGTTTCCCGGGGCAGTCGGCAAGCCCTGAAAGTTCTTATCAGCCAGGGGGTTCTTCTGGATGCATCCAGCCACAGGGAGGAAACTCCTCTACATCTGGCATCTTCCCTGGGTGATGAAACCATAGCGGAGATGCTCCTTTCCCGGGGTTCAGCAGTGGATGCCAAAGACAATCAGAAAATGACTCCCCTCCACAGGGCAGCCCGCATCGGCAGTGTCCCTGTTGGTATGCTTCTTCTTTCATACGGGGCAGAACCTGGCTCTCCTGACAGCGACGGAAGAATTCCTCTTCACCATTGCGGTTCTTCCGACAGTCCAGGCCTTGCCCGTCTTCTCATCAGGGCGGGAAGTCCCATAGAAGCCCGGGATCTCCAGGGGAACACTCCCCTGAGTATGGCGGTATCAGTGGGTTCAAGAAAAACCGCCCGTCTGCTCATAGAATCAGGAGCCAATATCAATGCCGTCAACAACCGGGGAGAATCCCCCCTGCATCTGTGTGCCCGGTTAGGAGATAAAGGTCTGGCTTCGTTCCTTATGGATTACGGGGCTGATGTGAATCTCACCGACAGGGATCTGATGACTCCTCTTCATACGGCAGCGGAAGCAGGAAAAACAGGAATCATCCCGTTGCTCTTGTCCCGGGGTGCCAGGGTGAATCCCCTGAACCGCCGATGCCACACGCCTCTGGATTCTGCCATCATAAAAAAGAATGGCCAGAGCGCAGAAGAACTGAAAAAAAACGGGGGACTCACTGCCATTGACCTTTTCTGGATTCCCACAGAATCAGGGAACCTCGAAGAACTGGAACAACTGCTCAAGACAAACCGGGAAGGCCCGAAAACCGTGGATCACACCGACAGGAGCACTCTTCTTCATCGGGCAGCGGAAGCCGGACTCACCGGAGCGATTAAAATCATGTCGTCTTATTCAACAGACTTGAATGCCAGGGACATTCAGGGCCGTACACCCCTTCACAGGGCAGCCCGTCAAGGAAGGATTGAAACTGTCCGCCTGCTGGTGGAGGCAGGCTCACCGTTGAATGCCAGGGATCGTTACGGGGCAACTCCCCGGGACCTTGCCCAAAAATACCGCCACAAGGAAACAGAACAGTTCCTGATAAACCACCAATTACCATAATCAATCATTTTCATCCACAACCGCTGTGCTGGATCCTGTATTGAAGAGGTTCATGGCCGTATCAATGCCTTCGTTAATGAAACACTCCACCGCCTGGGCAGAAAGAGAAATTATACGGGGCAACTCCTGTCTTTCCTCCTCGCTGAAAGGGGAAAGAACAAACCATGCGGGATCCACTCCCGGCGGGGGCTGGCCTATACCGATTCGAAGCCGGGGGATATGGTTTTTTCCCATTATCCTGAGAACATCGGCCATTCCATTATGCCCGCCGTCACTCCCCCTGGGGCGGAGGCGGATCCTTCCAAAGGGCAGGGCGAGGTCGTCATATACAACCAGAATCTGATGGGGATAAAAACGGTGGGATGTCATCAGGGAAAGAACCGCCTGGCCTGAAAGATTCATATATGTCTGGGGTTTGGCCAGGTGTACAATAAGGCCACCAGCGTTTCCACTGGTGACCTTTGACTTGTTCTGCTTTTTCCATGGGCCAAGATTATACAGTTCCCTGAGCCGGTCACAAACCTTGAATCC
>CAYNGH010000133.1:0-9019 GCA_964396845.1 uncultured bacterium
CTGGCTCACCGTCGAGAATGTCCATCAAGGCCCTGTCGATGAGGGCTCTCTTGCGGGCTATATAATCTTTCAAGTCCACTGCTTCAGCCTTCATGGGACTGCCCCTCCAGTTCCCTGGGAACTTCTGTGGTTTTCTTCTCAAAATCCTCTAAAACCCGTCGAACCTTCCCCTCCACCGACTCAAGGCGCACCGACAGCAGACGATAAAGCTCTGCCCCCTCCTCGAACCGGGCTATGGAATCATCCAGGGAAAGCTGTCCCGACTCCAGAGATTCCATTATCTCTTCCAGCCGGGCCAGACCCTCTTCAAAATTCAACTCCCCGTCAGGGGGATTCACTTTTTTCCGGCTCATCACAACTCCTCAATAATATTGCAGTCCACCTTTTTTAAAGTAGGCCACGTTGATAAAGGATATTATCCCCACAAAAAACGCCAGCACCAGAGCCAGGGCCGCGGCATATCCCATGTCAAACTCGGTGAAGGCCTTGTTGAAA
Organism: uncultured bacterium; assembly: GCA_964396845.1. GTDB lineage: Bacteria > Vulcanimicrobiota > JAJTBE01 > JAJTBE01 > CAYNGH01 > CAYNGH01. Next base: position 496 of record CAYNGH010000133.1, read on the forward strand.
ATATAATAAACCATAGTGAGGGTTCCATATTCGGGACCGCCACCGGTCATAACATATATCTCCCCGAATACCTTCAGGGCCGATATGGATGATATTATCACACACAGAGCCACTGTGGGCTTCAACAGGGGCAAGGTCACCCTCCAGAATACATGCCACGGCCCGGCACCATCTATCCGGGCGGCTTCCTCAAACTCCGGGGGAATAGTCTGCAACCCCGCCAGATAAAGGATCATATAATACCCGATCCCCTGCCAGAAGGTTACAAACATGACCGCAGGCAGGGCCAGGGAACGATTCACAAGCCAGGGCACCGGTTCCGAGAGTATTCCCAGCACCCTCACCAGCAGGAAATTCAATATGCCGTCGGATGCAAAAACCCATTTCCAGGCAATCCCCACAATCACAATCGAAGTGATGACCGGGATATAATATGCTGTCCTGAACCAGGTGACCCCGGGCAGATCCCGATTGACCAGCAAAGCTGCCAGAATCCCCGCCAGTTGAATGAAAGGCACCAGCAACAGGTATAACAGGGAGTTTCTGAGGGCTACATAAAACAAGGGATCATTGAAAACCCTGCGGAAATTATCAAACCCCACCCAGACAGGAGGCGTCAGCTGGCCCTCGGGAGTATGACGCAACAGGTTGTAATCGTTAAAACTCAAGATCACGCCGTAAACCATGGGATAAAATGTGAAAAGCACCAGCAGAATCAATGCCGGCAACAAGAACAGGTATGCCACACCACTCTGACGGAGCTTTTTTTTATGGCTGTTATCTTTCATCTCAAACTATTCCAGCTCTCCCTGTTCCATAATGGGGCTTCCTCCGGCCCTCCACCACAAGGTTTCAAGTGAATCAATCATATGCATCTGTCATGCTGAACACACTTTTTCTTAAATCTTTTGTCCATCTTATAAAAAGTCCCTTGAGCAACCATTTTGCCATCGATTAATTCTCTGACAAGCTATGAGCCTGATCAAGTCCCTTCCACCCTAACCTGTCATCGGGCAAATCATAATTCGGCAAAAAAATAATGATTATTGCCCAGATTCTATCGGTATCAGATTCGCCCCCGGCAGTGGGGTTCCTCCAGAAAAAAAAGGCCCGGAAGAACCGGGCCTTTTCATATATGGGTATGGCTTTGTCTGCCTTGTTACTTTGCGGTTTTGAGAATGATCATATCAAACTTGAAACCGTCAGATGTAACCTCGGAAGTTGACCATAATTCACCATACTTCTTGATGTATTCGATCATAGTGTTCATAGCGGCGGCACTCTTGGGATCCTGAGAGGCTCCCATGGCCTTTGCCATCTCCAGCATGGGAAGAATCTTCTCAAACTGCATCATGGCAACACTGATGGTGTTGTTGTTGATCTTGGGCTTTATCAGCTTGTAGCCTTCTCTCGAAGCAAGGGACTTGGCCTCATCCATCTTGTTGTCCATAAGGGTATTGAGCTTGGCAGAGCCTTTCCCAATTCCCAGGATGAAGAAGTCTTCATAAAGGACGAAAGATCCTGAGTTCTCAGGCAGGTCATAGACAGTAATTCCATCTTTGTCCCGCTTGGTGAGGAACATCTCGCCAAAGGTCCCGGTGAGCTTGTCCATTACCTCCTGCATCTTGGCCTTGTCCTTGACCAGAAGGGACAGAACCACCGGCGGGGGTTCCTGACTACTGCCCCGGCCCCGCATCTGGGACTGCATCAACTCGGCGAAGTCCATGGTATAGGCCAGTTCGCCGGACAGGTTGTCGATGATGTCCTTCTGAAGGTCAACACCGGTCTGCTCCTTGAACTGCTCCATTGCCGTATTCACCTGGTCAATGCCACCTTCCTGGGTTTCCACGATCTTCATGACTATCTCGTAGATATACTTGATATCTATTGCGCCATAATAGCTCACATCGCTGGGATACAGCTTCAGGCTCTTGGGGTCCCCAAGATTCGCCTTGGTCTGCATCATGCTCTTGACTATCACGGAGTTTGAATTCTTGTCAATGGCAACAAAACCACTGGCAACAATATTCTCTTTCTCAATGCCGAATCCCATGGCCATATATTTCATTGCCTTGAGAAACTCTTCGGCCATTTCGTTTTCCGGCCCTTGACCCATGCCTTCCATGGCGGCTTCCATTATTGGCGCAAAGTCCATATAGAAGAGTCCCACGGATTTCGGGGGCAATTTTGTCAGGGCTAATGCCACTTCCTTGTTGTCCTTGAGGGCCTTGCCCTTGCCACCGGCGGTGTCGATTACCTGCTTCATGGTGTCAACACTGCCTGATACGACAAACATTCCCTTGACAAATGCCATTACCGATTCATCATCAGCGCTGATAATCATATCGGTATCGCCGTATTTCTCGGTCTTGGAGTTTTCACCGGATAATTCCTTCACCTTTGCCTTGGCCTTGTCCAGGTCCTTGACCGTGAAAGCCATAGCCATGGCATCGGCGCTGGGCTTATCACCAGGCTTCATATCTCCGGGCATTTCAACAAAAGTGACCGTCACCTGATTGCCCATCCAGCTCATGATATCTTCCTCAAGGTCAATGTTCTCCTTGCCTTCAAGGTCCTTGAGAGATTTCTTGAACTCCGGATTCTCCTTGAGTTTTGTCCACAGTTCATCCCTGAGATTCGGATCATCTGCCTTGTCCAGATCCATCTGCATCAGCATTGCGCAATCATGGGGCAGAATCTCCATCACTTTGCCCAATTCGGGCCCCGTCTTCTGGGTTGCGAAGAAAACTATCACACCAATGATAACAATGAGGATCACTACGATTACACCAATGCCTCCACCCTTTTTCTGGCCCTGGGCGTCTGCCTGATTTGCCCTGGCATCAGAATTGTCTGACATTTTACACCTCCTGTAATAATTTAATATTTATTTTCCGGTCTTTTTGACCAGCCCACTTACTGGGCCTGCTGTCGGGTAACTTCCCCGCACTCTATCTGAAAAGTCCCTTCAATTCAGATTCCTGATACACCTTCAGCCACAACCCTCATCAAGCCTGTCATCCCAAAAATATCCGGAATCCGGGCTTGAACATCTCTGTTGCAAGGACTTCTTCATTGTGTTGCAGGGCCACCCTTAAAGGGTATTTCTCCAAGACCTCAAGAAGTCCTGTCAAATAAAAATTATACAGAAAATTTGAATAACTTGAAGAGATTCCCATAATCAATTTTCAGGAGTAATGGAAATTACTACAAAACTTTCATTATCTCGGCTTCAATGGCCCGGGTGCGAATCCCCGGCAGAAAACCCTTGAATTGCAGAATTCCATTGCGGTCAATCAGAAAAAGATTGACAATGGGGCTGGTAACAGGGCTGTCCCCGGTGAGTTTAGCCGTGAGAGAATCCCTCCCCCCGATAAGAACGGGAATGGGGAACTGGTTTTCCCTGACAAACTCATCAGCCCTCCTGACACCGGCAGTTCCAATGACATAAACCGCCAGCCTGTCCCTGGGAAAATCCCGATATATGGACAATATGTTATCCACTCCGCTGACAGAAACTGGCCCCATATCACATATCCAAATAAGAACCGGCATTTTGCCAATCACCTGGGAAAGATCCACTCTCGTCCCATCAACGGTGGGAAGAGAAATCCCCTCAACCCTGCTTCCGATCTTCATGCTACCAGCCTGTGCTGGCCCACATATGAGCAACGTTACAAGGATAATCAGCAAGATCAACTTGAAAGCTCGAAAATTACCTGACATTATTTCACCCCCGGAATGTTTCTTCTGACATAATATTTATAATCCTTTGAGGCAATCAAAAGACTCCCGGAGATGGGGAGCAAATTTAAACAGGGAGAAGTTGTAAATAATAACCCCGGGATTGTGGTTGTATTGAACAGCCCCTTGGGATATAATTAAATCAGATCAATCTGCAGGTGGCGATTATGGAAATCAGCGGCCCGAAATTCGGGATGTATGATGCAAAATACCTGTCGGTCACCCAGAGGGACAAGCCCCAGACCGTCAAACCCAACGTATTCCGGGAAGTGGACGAGTCGGTGGGCAAGGCCCTCCAGCTGACCCAGGACCTGGTGGCTCTCTCCCCCGAGGCCAGAGAATTTATGCGCCTGTTAAAAAAATACGGCAAGGATTCTCCCCAGATGCAACAGTTCCTCCAGGGTAAAAATGTGGACAAACTGGTCTATTCATACAAAGAACTCCTGGATGCTGTTTATAGAAAAGATCAGGATGACCAGGAAGAAGAAGAAGAAGAAGATACCGCCCAGGGCAGAAAAAAGAAACAGAAACGTCCTGCAATGCCAAATTCTATGGTTTTGCAGTTCACATCGGGAGAAAGAAGCGCCAGAGGCAGAACCCAAAGCTGGAGCCGGGCCAGGGAACTGCTGGATAAAATGATAGTGTTTGACCCTGATGAATCCATCCGCCGGATGCTGATCCGGGAGCTGGAAGTGCTGGGGGAAGAAATCATAAGCGCTGTCAGACAATTCGGAGTCCACATAATCATCCTGCCCAGAAACCAGAACCTGACCCAGATCCGAATCAAAGGCATGTCTGTGGTGGCACCGGGGCAGAAATCCTTTGACGGCAGGCCCTGGGAAATGGTACGGGGACTGTATGACATCAGCCGTAGGATTATGGTAATCGGGCAGGAGAACATCGGCAACCCCAGACATTCCACCGCCATCCACGAATTTGCCCATGCCTTTGATCACACCTTCTCGGAAAAGAACCAGCGCAGGCTTCCCCTTTCTGTACAGCTGTGGAATCTGTTCCGACAGGAAAGAGAAGGCCTCATCACTGATTATGCCGGCACAAACCCTCAGGAATATTTCGCCGAGTCCGTAGAAGCCTATTTCGGCACCACCGCCAGGGATGAACTGGAAAAGAAAGACCCGAAGATGTTCTCATACCTGGAGAATCTGTTTGGCCCTCAGTAGCAATACAATAATTATCCTGTTTCTTGTATCAGTCTTGCTGTCATATGGCAATTTTACACAATTTTTATGCCTTTTTTATCCGAAACTGCCGACATTATGGGAGTTTCCTGCTGAATAATATTGTGAATATTTTTTCCAATACCTCCCGTTAACATCATTAAGGTAAATATTCTCATTTTTGCTTGAATTTTTATTAACTTTTATCGTCGAGGAAACGCTGCAACCATGGGATCATGCGGTGATTGTGCTGATTTTATTAAACTGGACAATAAGATATGTCTGAACTAATGGTCTAAAGATAATTATACTAAAGTATTACTGCATATAGCAAAAAGGTCGGTGGGGTAATTGATGATAATGCCCTAATGTAAGTTTACAGATACAAGATATAGGGACTGTTCTGACACGATCTACAACATGTGGCAGAAATATATAAGACAGAACCGTTCTATAAAATAAATTACGGAGGAGAAGTAAAATATGTGCCCGGCAATTGAAGAAAAACAATGCAGGGGAGAAAAACCCTGCAAGTATTCTCAGTGGATAACCGGGGTGGACAAAATACCCCACCAGTTCATGTGCTCCCAGTCCCGATGCATGGGATGTCAGTGTTCCAACTACGGTTTTTTCCGGGAGAAACTCAGTAAAACTGTCAGGAATGCCCAGTCCGGGGACAGAGCTTCCACAGAAAAGCTGATAGAATACTACAAGAATTATGTTTTTCAGATGGAGAAGAGGTATTTTATTCCCGGCGGTGATCGGGAAGACCTGTTCCAGGAAGGGTTCATCGGCCTCTACCAGGCCATCAAAAACTACCGTCACGACAGCCCCCTTTCCTTTGAAGACTATGTAAGTTTATCAGTGAGAAATTCCGTCATCAGAGCAGTCCGTTCCGCCACCCAGAAAAAACAGATGGTTCTGACCAACGCCAGGTCAATTTTCGAAAAATCCGTCATGAGCATTCGCACCCGGCAGTTCTGCCCCGAGGAGATTACTTTTTGCACCTTCGCCGCAGAAAGAGTAAAGAATATTGTCAGGTCAAATCTCTCCCGACGGGAATCTCAGATTCTCACCCTGAAGGTTAACGGATTCACCGCAGAAGAGATTGCAAAGCAGATTAACACCGACAAAAAAACTGTCGATAACGCCCTTTATCGGGCCAGGAACAAAATCCGGCACCATATGATCCGGAAAACCCGGCAGAAACCCGGTAACACCGATTTCATCAGGTGTCAGTCAGGACAGAATTCAGCAAGACTTCTGGCGGTATAAAAATCAGGGGATAATTGCATAGAGATGGCAAACAGCCCCCTCAGGGCTGTTTTGTGAATGGGTCAGGTTTTATATCATCAGGCACCGTCAAAAGCTGTCCACATGAGAATCTGAACAATGCCAACCATGGCGAAAATCGATCAGCACTCAGATGAAATCCTCGTCATCGGGGTTTTGGAATACCGCCACTACTTTATTGTATATGTCGGGGAAGCGGTTTCTCAGGTTCACGGGACGGCGTTCCTCGTCCACGAAAACATTGGTGGTAAGCCCCGTGGCCAGAAGATCCCCGGTATTCTTGTTGATAACCTCGTAAGTAAGAGTGAGGCGCACCCCGGAAAAGTCAAAGGGACGCACCCTGATAATCAATTGATCTTCATAGAATGCGGGCTTTTGAATATCAAGGGATATGGCCACCACCGGGGCAAAAATTCCCCGCCGTTCGATGGCTGCATAGCTTTTTATGAAGTGCTTGAACAGGGCTGAACGGGCGGTTTCAAAATATACCGGCAGATGCGCATGATGAACGGTGCCCATCTGATCCGTTTCAAAATACCGAACCCTCAGCTCCTCTTCCCACAAGACGGTGTTTTCTTCCATTTATCCTTCAACTCCGGTTCTGTTTGCCTTGTTGAAGTTTTTCCCCCGGAAGGTAAAAATTCCTCCAGGGGTTCCGGGGAAATTTATTGAAACCCGATGACGAATTGTTTCTGGCAGGGAAAAAGCAATGAAGCCAAGAATTATCAAGAAGTCATACTGTAACAACAATACATCAAAGGACAGCTTTACGGGAGAAGGACCATTGAAGCCAATATTTAACAGTATTGCTAACGAAGAGGTGGATGAAACCGCAAGGCTCCTGCAGGGTGACCCGTCCCTCATCAATACCCGGGATGAATCCCACAGGACTCCCCTGCACGCCGCATCAGCCGGGGGAAACCCGGCCCTCACAGAGTTGCTGATCAATCACGGGGCAGACCTGGACGCCACCGATTCCATCGGCTGGACACCTCTTCATGTGGCCACCTACCACGGGAACACCCAGGTAATGGAGTTGTTGATCGATAAGAACTGTGAAATCAATCAACAAAACCTCGACGGCTGGACTCCTTTACAGCTGGCCTTAAGCCATGGGCTTTACCGGCAGGCAAAACTGCTGAGAAACCGCGGAGGGCTGGTTCGATAACAAACCCCGCCGACAGGATACTGCTTTAACATGACCGATACAAATTGCCATAAAGTAACTTTTGATGCCAGGGCTTTACTGGGGACCAGGGCCTGGGACAGCGAGGAGAAAATCCTCTCCCAGATCCGTTCCCTGGTGGATGAATACCGTCAGGACCTGGAAAAACGTTTCCGTCGCAAGGAGGACAGGATAATCATATCCTCCGAGGCAAAACGTTTCCGGCTTTGGCTGATTAACGGCGTCAAGCGAAATTCCGCAGGGCTTCTAAAGAAGCTGGGTTCCCAGCTTGACCCGGCAATCTCTCCCTGCCTGCCGGATCAGGAAATCCGCAATGAAATCTCTGTGGAAGTGGAATCCCATCTGGAAAAACTCCGGGAAGAATTAAAAAAGAAATACCGCCGGGAAGAAGATCAGCCCTCCCATACCCTTGCCCTGGAACGTTACAGAGAATGGATCCTGGAGGCAGACAGCGTCGGCCAGGCTAACGAATTCATCAAATTCCCCCTTCAGATTCGAGATTTAATCCAGGACTTTCCCGGTTCCGACATACTGGATAACCGCTACGAGATTATATCCACCATCGAAACCTCCAGCCACCAGGGATGTATATACAAAGCCAGGGATCGCCGCCTTCGATGCATCACCGCCATCCGGAAAATCCTCCCCCCGCCGGGACAGGAAAACAACCTGGAGGAGGGAGAGCAGAAATTTATTAACGAAGCAAACCTGCTCTTCAACCTTCATCACAGCGGTCTTCCCAAGGTCAGCGATTTCTTCATCGGGCCGGATCCTGACACGGGAAAAACTGCATATTTCCTGGTGATGACCTTCATCGAGGGAAAAAGCCTCCAGGCAATTATGCAGGATCGGGGAAACAGACCCCTGCCGGTGGAGGAAGTTAAAATTTATTTTCGACAGATTCTGGATATTCTGTCATTTTTAAATTCCCGGATACCCCCCATCATATATCAGGACATGAAGCCCACAAATCTTGTTATTCAGGGCAGAACCACCCCTCCCACCATCACCGACAGCGGTAGTCTGAAAGTGGGGAGGATATTCCTGATGGATTTTGGGATTGCCCGTATTCTTTCTGCCACTGACCGGGAGCATGACACTCCCCGTCCCGCCAACGATCTAT
>CAYNGH010000134.1:0-9011 GCA_964396845.1 uncultured bacterium
AATGCCATATCCGGCTTCTGCAGTATCAGCTCTCGAAAATCGTCCTTTTTTATCTTGAGAAGGGTCAGGGAATCAGCAGCCTCAATGGATGCAGTCCGGGTCTGATCCGTGAGAATTGCCATCTCGCCGAAACAGGATTTCTCCTCAAGTATGGCTATGGTTTCCCGCTTGCCGTCATCTTCCCGGACTACCCTCACCTTTCCGCCAATCACCAGGTAAAGGGCATCGCCAGGGTCCCCCTGCCGGAAGATTACATCCCCCTTGGAATAACCCACCTCCTGGGATTTCTGGGCGATGGTGCCCAACTCCCGGGCGGAAAACTCCGCAAAAATATCAACCTGCCGAAGGAAAAGAATCTTCTCAAGGGTGGACAGCATTATTTCACCTCTATTGCCAAGTTATCAATCATCATTTCTGAAAATCTTCTGATTCTTCCGGTGTCGGGGAGAAAGATTCCTGGTCTGCTTCCTGGACAGATGCCTCCGACGTATCCGGAGATTCTTTTATGCCGGGGGTCGGCAAGGGTCTAACGTTCAGAAGCCTCAGGCCGATCCCGGCATGCTCTGACAGAAGTTTGTCATCGGAGTTGACAGCTTCCTCCATGAGAGTTCGCCAGGATTCCAGGTGCAATACTCCCGCGGTATAAAAAGCCCATGCCTTCATCCAGCTGTCGCCGTAGCGGGACAGGATGTCCAGCATCTGGTCATAATCATCGGATTCAAGATTATAAAGATCCACCACATATTCCATCTCTTCCACCAGGTTATCCTTCTCAAACAGGGGAATAATCATCCGGCGGTAATCCACTGTCAGGAGGTTCTCCAAGGCCTCCACGGCTATGTTTTTTTTCCGCAGGTCCCCTGAGAAAATATTCTCCATCACTGTCAGGAACTTTTCATGGGGCCGGAGCAGGTGCAGTCCCAGAAGAATAATCCTCCGCAGGGTGTCGATCCTCTCCTGCAAAAGCATCAGCAGAATCTGAGTGGGTTGATCCTGATCTTCAAATTTCTTCCGAAGGGCATAAGCAGCCTTGAACTCATCACGAATCTGCATGGTCTTGGCCTCGATGAACTCCCTGATTATCCCGGACTCCCTCCGGTTGAAAGTACGGTAATCCTTCAGGTTGCGGGCCATCTCCTCCAGGGCCGGGGCAGCGGCCTCGGGCATTACTCTGTTGACGGCATCCAGCAGGGTGAACTGTTCCTGGGCATCGCCGATACGGGCTACTATCCGCAACTTTCTGGACAGAATCTCTGCCGGATCATCCATGGAGGTTCGCTGGAGCAGTTCCCCCACCACATCATAACGTATGTTTACCAAAGCCCGCAGGGCATCCTCGGCAACGGTGGCCTCGGGGGATTCCAGCAAATCCAGCAATCGGGGGACGGCAGCCCTGGATCGGACAACTCCCGCGGAGTGAATCGCTTCTTTTAAGACCTGGCTGTCGGGATCCTCCAGCAACTCCAGCAGTGATAGCTCAAAAAGGCGATCCTTGTCGAAACTGAGGCAATGGGCTGCGGTTCGGCGAACCTGTGGATTCGAAGAGATCAGGAGATTGCGGAATATCTCCTTCTGCTCCGTGAGGAGTTCTTTTCTGCTCCAGATATACTCCAGCAAATAAGCCTGGGCCATGGGGTCGTCTTCCTCCCGGATCAAAAGTGGAGCGTTAATTCCAAAATTCCATGGGTCAATCTTTTGAAGACTGTCCAGCAGAAGAAGCCGGATTGGCCCGTCCTGGGACTTGTAAACCTTCATGAGTTTAGGATAAAGATCCTTGCCTCCGATTTTGCCAAGGGCTGTGATGGCCTGGGTCTTGAGGCTGACATCCTGGGACTGGAGAAAATCGAATATCTCTTTCTTCAGGGGAGTAATCTTCATCTCTCCCGCCAGCTCCAGGGCAAACATCTTCATCCGGCGACTGCCCTTCTGCAGGGTTCTCTGGAGAAGCTCCCGGGTGCGGACTCCCTTCAGCTGAGTGAGAGCCCGGAAAGACTCAAGGCGATGGGTATCACTGCCTGACACAAAGTTGCCAAAGAGAGTGTCGATGTAAAGATCCTTGAGATGCCAGATGAAAAACCCCCACAATCCCAACAGTATGGGCAGAAAAAGCCCCGATACGAAATGGGCGGTGTCGGGAAAGACCCTGTAAACAATCAACAGAATCATTCCCGATGCCCCGATGGACAGGGGAGTCACCACCATCTTCATGAGGCTCATAGCCCGCTCCCGGTTGACATTGGGTATGGATCCATAAATCGATTCAGAAACCGTCTGAAAGATTGTTTCCCTGGTCAGCTCGTCCACAAAATGCGCTGAAATAACCGGAATATACAACCCCGGAAAAAGCATCATCCCCAGAACAGGTATTGCCAGCATTCCAGGATATAAAAACAGGGAGTTGATAATACCCATCCCCGATACCAGCCTTCCAGTGAGAAATACCTGATAAGCGAGAATGGTCAGGTTCAGCACTCCGCTGAAATCCCCGACAAATGCAGCGAAATCCTCCCCCAGGGGAAATATCTGCCCCAGCTGATAGTTGAAACGAAAATAAAGAATAAAACTCACCGCAGAAAGGATAAATATTATCGAGGCCATAACCCGCAACAAGGGAAGCCGATCCATTATTTTGAAGTCCAGTTCGATATTCCGCCAGAACCTGACCTTCCGGGGCTTAATCTCCAGGGGGACTTCAAGGTTCTGATAAATCAGGTGAACCAGCAAGGCAGCCACAAGAAAAATCCCGCTCCATAAATAAAAAGTCCTGCTGACACCTCCCATTGCCTCCACCAGGTGTTTTACCATGAAGCCCATTACAGCAGAACCGGCAACGCCCCCCATACCTAAAAGAGGAAAAAGCCGTTTTCCCTGCCGGGGATGAAAAATGAGGTTGGCGAAGGACCACAACTGCAGATTCACCAATAGCAGGATAGAAGCAGATAAAATGAAGACCGCCATAATCAGGTAATAGCTTCCAGGGTATTGCTCCAGCAAATAGGCGGAAACCGACGAGAAAAGCCCCCAAGTAAAAAAACTGAATATCAGCAGGCCATGTCGATGAATTATTCTCTCCATATGGTTGTAAAGAATAAAGCAGGGAATCATAACCGCACCGCATATGATAAAAGCCAGAGGAAAAACATGAAGTCCGTAATTCTGCTGAAAGATGGCGGACATGAAGATGGCGTTGGAAGAACAAAAACCCAGGGTGGCCCCCAGGTTTAAAACAAAACTAAGACCCATCATCCACAACAGCGGGGGCCATTCGCTGCGGCAGACCAGAAGCGCCCGCTCCATCCGTTCTTTTATCCTGCCGGTCAACATAAGAACAAGTTCAATGAAACAGCGGTTATTCCCTACCCTGGATGGTTATTATTTGAAAATAATAACACAAAACTTATACTTTATGATGTTCCATGGGGGTAAATTTTCAATCCTGATTTTCCCGGGATGAATCATCTTCCTGCCGGGGTACCCTGGCAGCTCCCCAGAACACCGGCAGCAGGGTAACCCGCTGTCCCCGATCCAGGGCCAGCCGATCTCTGGCCTGAACCCTCTCCAAAAATTCCAGGGACATTTTCCCCGTGGTGGTGAGGCGCTGAAACTTCCATGTATGTTCAAACTCATCCCGCATCCGATCATCGTCCCAGAGATCCACAAAAACATCCATGTGGGGACGAAGGCCGGCACCGGCAAAAGTGGCTTTAAGCTTGCGCCCAAAAAACGGATCCGCTCCTTCCCGCTGGAGAGCATGGATGCCCGCAGCCACGGTGTTGAATTCATCGGGATAATCAATCTTGGCGCCGTAATCAGGCTCGCCTCCGCACACCACCCATCCCCCGGGCCGGGTGACCCGTTTCATTTCATCCATGGCAGTCTGGGGTTTTTTCAGCCACATCAGAACAAAATGGCAAAAGGTAACATCAAAGGTGTCATCAGGAAAGGGCAATTTTTCGATACTCGCCTTGGCAAACTCACCATCGGGGCATTTTTTCCGGGCCATATCCAAAAGATCCGGGTTGATGTCGATGCCGGTCATTTTGCAACCGGCAAGTTCCGAAACTTCTCTGGCCAGCATCCCTATACCGCACCCGCAGTCAAGAACTGAATCGGCGGATTTGATATTCACATAATCATAAATCTTCTGACGCAGACAACGGGTCCACTGAAACTGACGGGACAGGTGCATCTCCCATAGCTGGGGGGTCATGGTTGTGGTGTTTTTTAACATTACTGCCTCATTCCTTCCACTGTAATTGTGGCCTGGTATTTTTTTCCGGCCCGCATCACCACTGCGGTCACCTTATCACCCGGGGAAACTCCCGACAAGGCCCGGCTGAAATCCTCCACTTCCCGGATGGGGACATCGTTCAAATAAAGTATGATATCCCCCACCTGCAATCCGGCCCGTTGTGCCGGGGAGTTGGGAGGAAACACCATTATCACGGCCCCCCACTTGACGGGATAATTCATTTCAGGGGTAATCTGGGCCACGGAAAGCCCCATCCAGGGCTTTATTCCTGATGAATCCTGGTTGATCAGCCCCCTGGCCAGCTCCATTGCCCGGTTTATGGGAATGGCAAAACTGAGGCCCTGGGCAAAATCTCCCCGGGATCCAGTATATACTAAAGTATTTATGCCGATGACCTGTCCCGATGAGTTAACCAGGGCTCCGCCGGAATTCCCCGGATTGATGGCGGCATCAGTCTGGATAAGCCCCTCAAGATTGATCTGCTGGCGGGAAATGACCGCCTGCAGTTTCCGTTCTACCGCACTGATGCATCCCACAGTCACCGTGGATGTAAACTGCCAGGGGTTACCTATGGCAACTGCGATCTGTCCTTTTCTCAACCTGTCGGAATCCCCCAGGGGCGCAGTGGGCAGGTTCACTCCGTCTATCTTGACAACGGCGATATCATCCACAGGACGGGCCCTCCAGTCGGAAGCAGGATGAGTCTTGCCATCGCTGGTGGTGACAAATATCTTGTGAGCGTTGCGGGTAACATGGGCGTTGGTAACAATCCAGCCATCACTGGTAATGATGACTCCGGATCCCATATTCTTGTGACCGTTGGCCCATACTATGCTGAGAAAAACCACCGACGGCTCAACCCTTTCCACGGCCCGGACAACCGCCTCTTCAGCACCGGGATACGCCAGGCCTATACGGGGAAAAGCGCCAGAAAGAATCATCACCGTTATTAGAAGAACCTTGAGGACCCCTTTTTTCATCAGCAATTGAAACACTCCGATACTATTGTCTGATATATTTTCTCATCTGCCCGGAGAAAAACCTCCACAAAAAGACTGTCATCGGATTTTTCCAACAGGCAGGATTCTGACATTTCTTGGACAACATGAAGGGTATATTTTAAACAACATATCTATTTGAAAGGATGGAAGCAGATGTCAAAGAAACTGGTTATTTTTGTTGTTCTGGCTGTTATGATTTTTCTTATCGGTTGTTCAGCACCCCCTCAGCAGCCTGAGGCTCCCCCCGAGGACAAACCGGCCGCCGTGGAAACCCCTGCTGAAGAACCCACCCCGGAAAAAACCGTAAGTGCAGAAGATCAACGCAAGGCAAACGAGTTGACCAAAGAGGCCAGCAAACTGGCGATGAAATCCGAAACCTACACCGAAGCCATCGAAAAAGCTGAAGAGGCCCTGGAAGTCAATCCCAACGAAATTGAAGCCTACAGGATTATTGCCAGAGTCCACCGAAACAAGAACGATTACTCCAAAGCAATGGATTCTATCGAGGCTGCTCTGAAGCTGGATTCCAAAAACACGGATCTTTATGAAGACAAGGCAACCACCCAGAAGGGCAGAAGAGAATACGGCGAAGCTATTGAAACATACGAAGAGATCCTCAAGATCAAACCCGATGATGATAAGCTGGTATTCAACACAATGGCCAACATTGCCAGTGCCTATACTTCAAAGAATGAACACGACAAGGCAGAAGAATGGCACCAGAAAATCGTGGAGAAATACCCCGATGACTACAAGAGCTATGAACTTTTTGCAAACTTCTGGAAAACCAGATCCTACAGGTTCCACAACGACAAGGAAAAAAGGCTCGACGCCCTGCAGAAGTGTGCAGATTACTATGCCAAGGCCTTTGACAACCTGGGAGAAGACAACAAGTTCTGGGAACCGGGAACCAAATACCGGGTAGCAGAAGCTTATTACCTCAAATGGAAGGTCAGCGAGGATGATGCCGACAAGCAGAAATCCCTGGATCTTTTCAAAGAGTACAAGGAAATAAAACCTGATCACGTCTTCATGAGCTCCGCAGACAAGATGATCGAGGAGATGAAAGGCGAATAACAGCACCAATCAACATAAACATAAAGCCCCCCATGGGGGGCTTTTTATTTACATTCAAGCCAACAGGCCCGTCAGGCAGTTGATCTGCCGATGATCTCCATAAACCGGGAATAATCGATTACTTCCACTCCAAGTTTCCGGGCCTTTTGGATTTTTGATCCCGGCTCAGCCCCTGCCAACACAAAATCAGTACTCCCGGAAACCGACCCGGTCACCCTTCCGCCATTTTCTGTGATTATCTTCTTCGCCTCATCCCGGGTCATCCCCGGAAGGGTTCCCGTCAAAACAAAGGTCCTGCCATCGAGAACCCCCGCACCTGAAGCCATGCCGGCCTTTATTTCATCACGCCCTATCACTCCGAGTCCCTCAAGTCTTTCCAGGGCAGTCCTGTTGACATCCAGGGAAAAGAAATCCAGCAATGATGAAGCCACTTCAGGGCCTACCTCATGAACTGCTTCCAGCTGATCCCGATCTGCCCTGGCCAATGCCAAAAGAGAACCGAAATGCTTCACCAGCAACCGAGCCATATGTTCCCCCACATTCCGGATGCCCATGGCATAAAGAACCCTTTCGGGAGGAAGCCCCCGGGCAGTGTTGATGTTATTCATCAGTTTCTCCGCCAGGGTCCTGCCCATCCGCTCCAGGGGGATCAGGTCTTCGGTCTTCAGTTCAAACAGGTCCAAAGGACTGCTGATTATTCCCCGATCCACCAGCTGATCAATTAGTTTTACCCCGAAGCCCTCGACATCCAGACCTTTTCGGGAAACAAAATGCCGAATTCTCTCCTTAACCTGGGCAGGGCAGTTTATATTGGAACACCGGGTCACTGCTTCTCCCGGAGGACGATGTACCTGCTGATGACACTGAGGGCATTTATCCGGCATAACAAAGGGCCTCTGAGTGCCATCCCGCTTTTCCGTCACCGGAGCGATCACCTCGGGGATGACTCCGCCTGCCTTGTGAATAATCACCATGTCGCCTATCAAAAGATCCTTGCGCTTGATTTCATCTTCATTGTGAAGGGTCGCCCGGCTCACGGTGGATCCGTCCACCTCCACCGGTTCCAGCTCAGCTACAGGGGTAAGGGATCCCGTCCTCCCCACGGATACGATAATATCCCGGAGTCTTGTCACAACCTCGGTGGAAGGCAGTTTGAAGGCAGTGGCCCAGCGGGGTGATCGGGACACAAACCCCAGCTGTTGCTGAATTTCAAGCTGGTTCACTTTTATCACAATCCCGTCGATGTCATAGTCAAGCTCACCCCGGCGGGATGTCCATTCCCGGCAGAAGGCTGTGACCTCTTCGATGTTCCTGCATACCTTTGAATGTCCGTTGACAGGAAGCCCGATTTTTTCAAGAAATTCCAGAGCATGCCAGTGAGTGGCAATCCCCGGGACGGGCGTGTCAAGGCTGTAGGCAAAAAAATCCAGCTTCCGGCGGGCGGTGACCCGGGAATCCAGTTGCCTGAGGGATCCCGCCGCAGCGTTGCGGGGATTGGCAAATAATGACTCTCCCGCGTCACCCCGCCTCTGATTCAGCTGGTCAAAAGCCTTCCGGCTCATGTATGCCTCGCCCCGCACTTCCAGAAGATCCGGGAATATTTCCCCTTTCAGCTTCAGGGGGATGCACCTGAGGGTTCTCAGATTGTCGGTGATATTTTCTCCCCGATAGCCGTCGCCCCGGGTAGCGCCCCGGACAAGGCTCCCTTTTTCATACCGCAGGGAAACCGCCAGGCCGTCAAACTTCAACTCGCAGATATAATCAAACTCCACCCCGGGAATCTTCCGGCGGATCCGCTGGTCAAACTCCCGGATTTCCCCTTCGTCAAACACGTTGGAAAGACTGAGCATGGGAGTGGCATGCTCCACTGACTCAAATTTGTCCAGGGGAGGCGCGCCAACCCGCCGGGTCGGTGAATCCGGAGAAGCCAGATGAGGATATTCCTCCTCCAGCGCGATCAAACGGCGCATCAGTGAATCATATTTAGCATCGGTGATTACCGGCGAATCTTCCGCATGATAACGATAATTATGCTCCCGGATCTCCTCCCGGAGCTGGTTGATTTCTTTTTCTGCATCAGAAACTCGACTTATTTCAAGTGCATCAACTGGAGTCACAACAACACCTCCAACACTACTATTATAACATTTATCAAGTAAAAATGGTATCCCCTATGGCTTGTTTCAAAATTGTTCCACCAGTATTTCAGCAGTCAGGGCTGGGGTTTCAAATCGCATTATTCTCCTGCCCAAGGGGTGTGACAGGAAGCCCCCCCTTTGAGCGGGAGAAACCCCATCATGACTTATTTTTAGAAAATGGGTAAAACATGAGTCGGGACCCCATTTAATATGGGGGAATATAAGTCGGGATTGTCATGATCGGCTGAATATAGCTCTCGGGCCGTGGGTTTTATGTCGGTGTGAGTTATTGGTTCTGTTCTCTTTTAACAGGCTCAGGATCAAATTTTGTTAACAGTAACTGTTCTCAATTCACTAAAATCACCGGCAGAATGATCATCCCTGCCGGGCTGGTTCTGATCAGGCTTGCAAGGCCCCCGGTTTAAAACCGGGGAAAAATGAGTCGTGATTGTCATGATCGATGGGACATAACTCTCGGGCCGTGGGGTTACTTTCTAACTTGTAACAAATCTTTTGGCGTCTTCATCAAAGAGGCGAATCGAT
>CAYNGH010000135.1:0-8971 GCA_964396845.1 uncultured bacterium
CTTCCGGCGGAGGACATTAAGCCCCCAGAAGGTGAAGAACATGGTCACCTTGCTCCCCATGGAAGCAGCTCCGTTGGCTATGATAAAAGCTGCCATCACCCGATCCAGATCATTGCTGAATACGATGACAGTCTTGCTGAGCTTGTCGGGACAGCCGTCGTTGACCACCGGGTCCAGCTCCCCCTTCGGGGTCTTGCGGATAGTGGCAGTTATGATGCCTTTCTCCTCGCTGACAGCCAGAAGTTCATTGCCGGTATTCTTGCACCAGGCTTGAACATCGGCATGGAAGCCGGGATCCGTGGCGGTAATTTTAATCACCTGCTCTGGATCCAGCTGGGCCATCCTGTCTTTCAGCTTCATTATTGGGCCGGGACACTGTATCCCGCATGCGCTCACTTCCAGATCCGCCTTCACCGGCCCCGGTGGTTTTGTCGGAGCATCCTCCCCTTTCCGGTGCAAAGAAGGGCCTCCGGGATGTTCTCCCCGGGCCCGGCGATCTTCCTGAACTTCCTTGTATGATTTAAAACCGCCAGTGACGTTGGCCGCGGAAAAACCATTCTGGGTCAGGATCCGGGCTGCAATGTAACTGCGTCGGCCCGTGGCGCAGTGGATGGCATATTTTTTGCTTTTGTCCAGCTTGTCCAGGGAATTTCGAAGCTGGCCCAGGGGAATGTTTTCCGACCCGGGATATTGCCCCACCAGGCGAAGCTCTGATTCTTCCCGGACATCCAGAACCTCATACTCACCGGGAGCCTTTTCCAGCTCATCCCAGGACAGAATAGACACATCCCCCCGCAGGCAGTTGGCAGCCACCATCCCCGCCACATTGACAGGATCCTTTGCCGAGGAGAAAGGCGGAGCATAAGTCAGCTCCAGCTCCTCCAGATCATAAACCGTCATACCCCGGGCAACGGCAGTGGCAATAACATCGATTCGTTTGTCAACGCCGTCCATCCCAACAATCTGAGATCCTAAAACCTTCCCGTCCCGGGGATCATACACCAGCTTCACCGCCATCATAGTTGCTCCGGGATAATAAGAAGCATGGGAGCTTGCATGGATGTAGATTTTCTCGTATTTTTTCCCTTCCCGATCCAGAGCCTTGGCAGTGGCCCCGGTCATGCCTGCGGTGAAGTCGAAAACCTTCACCACTGATGTCCCCAGAGCGCCCCTATAAACCATCTTCCGGCCCAGGGCATTATCTGCGGCGATACGCCCCTGTTTGTTGGCAGGGCCTGCCAGGGGAATCTGGGCCCGGGTCCCCAGAACCAAATCGTTAATCTCCGCGGCATCCCCCACCGCGTATATATGGGGATCGCTGGTAGCCATATATTCATCGGTGACAATCCCTCCCCGGCTCCCGATTTTAAGACCCGCATCCCTGGCCAGAGCATTTTCCGGCTTGACCCCCACCGACAGGATGACCATGTCGGTTTCAATCTTCTTGCCGTGGGCAGTGGCCACCGTGGTTGTACCATCTTCGTGGCTGAAGGAAGAAACTCCGTCAGACAGGATGAGATTCACTCCCCGGGTGCGGATATAGTTCTGGAGGATTGATGCCATTTCCCAATCCAGCGGAGGCATCACCTGATCCATCATCTCGATGAGAGTGACCTCCAGCCCCAAATGATGAAGGTTCTCCATCATCTCAAGGCCGATGAATCCCCCTCCCACTACCAGCACTCTTCGGGGTTTGCGGTTCTCAATGAAATCCTTTATTCTGTCCGCATCGGGAATGTTCCTGAGAGTGAATATATTCTCCCCGTCAATCCCCGGCAGGGGCGGTTTTATGGGTGCTGCTCCCTGGGACAGAATCAGCTTGTCGTAAGACTGAGAGTATTCCTCCCCCCCCCGGAGATCCCGAACATTTATGACCTTTTTTTCCCGATCAATCTTCAGCACCTCGGTGAGGGTTCTCACATCCACCCTAAACTGGCTCTTGAACTGTTTTTCCGATGTCACCAGGAGGTCTTTACGCTCTTTAATGACACCGCTTATATAATAAGGCAGACCGCAGTTGGCAAAGGAGATATACTCCCCCCGCTCAAACATTGTGATCTCCGCATTCTCATCAATCCTGCGGGCCCGGGCCGCGGCGCTGGCACCACCGGCTACTCCCCCTACAATGACAAGTTTTGTTGACATAATTCCTACCTCCAGAAAAAATTAAAGACAGCCACAAAGACTGCCCAGTATCCGTTCAATAAATTGGGATTTTTCTTCCTCCAGGGAGTAATAGACATGCCCCTCCCGCCTTTGGGAATCCACCAGCCCGTTAAGGCGGAGTATCCGCAACTGCTGGGAAACCATAGGCTGATCCTTCCCCAGTATCTCCTGCAACTGCCCCACATTGCAAGGCTCCCTGCGCAGATGACACAGAATCCTGAGCCGGACAGGATGGGCCATAGCCTTCATCACTTCCGCCAGCCTCCTGAGCTGTTCTTCATCCATTTGGGAAATCTTCATGTATATCATCCCCTGCCTGTGTGGATATAGTTATATCATTATATAGCTATATCGATATATTGTCAAGATGATCCGTAAAAAATCAGGAGTTGTTCTTGATGACTTTTCCGTCGGGATTCTTCTCAAGAATAAAGAACTCGTTGAAATAATCGATCATGTCGGGGATATACTTCTCATCCATGGAGGCCAGAATTTCCGGGTGTTTTGGGGACAGCACATCAAAATAAACAAACTGCTTGAGGTAAAACCGGTTCTTTATATTGGCCAGGCGTTCAAGATAAGGGTCTTCCTCCATCTGGCCCCGGATCTTGAAGGCATTGTATGACCACAATAAATTACGCAGGCATTCCATCTCTTCGATAAAAGTAAGCCGGTATTCTTCTTCACCGATGCGCTTCTGGAAATATCCGGGTTCGTGCCGCCAGTATGCCTTGCAAAAACCATAGGGCATCTGCCGGGGGAGGGTATCCTTGTCCAGGTATATCCTGTGTTTTCCGTTGTCCATCAGCTCCACCCGGTAAAGGGGGATAAAGGGCCTGTCGAACAGGGTGAACCCTGCCAGCTCTCCCAATTCCCGGAGGCTCTCCCATGCGCCGGGATCGTTCCGGTTGCTGATTATACAGCGGATGAAATCCTGCCTTGCACCATGGTAATCCTCCATTTTCATCCGGCACTGGCCGGCCCAGCGGTGAGCGTCAAAGTCGATGGGGTTCTTCTTCAGGGCCTTTTCGAAATATTCCAGGGCAGTTTTATAATCCCCCTCCAGCATATATGATCGGCCAGAATAAGTATCAGCCTTCCAGTAACGGGGATCCCTCCTTCTGACCTCTTTAATCACCTGCCGGGCTTTTTCCGTATCTCCTGACTCAAGGAGGGACTTTATATCATCTACTTTCCCTGCAAGCTCCATATCCAGGGCATATTCCACAACCCGGCTTCCATCAGGGCCCGGTGAGAGGATCTGGTTCTCATGGGCGTATTTTTTAGACTCTTCATACTCAGCCAGGGCCTGATCCGGGTCAAAATATGTCACATGATAGTCATATCGCTCCGAATTATTGATGGTGTTGGAAATATCCGCCATGGGGGTCCATGGATGCCTCCCGGTGTCCAGCTCCATATCCGAGGCTGTCCCCGGCTGAATCAACAGGATTGCCAGAAAAATCAGAAACACTATTTTCCTTTTCATTTGTTGATTCCGCCTTTCCCGGCAGGCTTGATACCAGATGCCGGTTCATGTGCAAGCTTTTCCAGAAAGGATCGCCAACGGGACTCCCGGGCCAGCTTCAGATTATCATACCTGTTCATTATGAAATTTTCGAGGAAACTGCCAAATTCCTTCAGGCTCTCTGTCGGGGCATACAGGGAAAGCCCCCCATACCGGTAATTATAATTGTCGGCATCAATCCCCTGTTGTTTCAGCATTTCCTGTTCTCCCGCAGGAAGGCTGTCAAAATCCGCCTGATGGCTGGCAATTATCGCCTCGTCAAGGGCCTCCCCAAGACTGCAGGCGGAGTCTTTCAAGTTTTCATCGTGGATCAGGGGGGAAGACTCCAGGGTTCGGGCCAGCTCCCGGAGATCCCGGTAATAGGTAAAGGGAGGTTCCCGCCGGGGAGAGGGATGAGAGGGAGTTGTGCCGGCTATGATTGATCTGACTATATCCACGGGAGTATCAGTGTTCAACAAGGCCTCTGCCATCTGGCCAAGATGCCGGGCAACTTTTTTAATCTTCTGCAAATCTATCGCAGACACAGCAGGAGTCTGGCGGGAGGTATTGCGGGAGGCTTCCACCAGGGCCACTGCCGATTCTCCGGGGCTGGTCTTCCTGCCTTCTCTGCTGTTATGCCGGATTGTCCGAATCATCTCTTCTATGGGCAGGCCGGCCCCGTATTCGGCCTTCTGGGAGGCCACCATAAAATCAGCGGAATCTTCGAACTGAACAGCGGTTTCCGTGGATGCCATGAAGCATGAGTTGAATATCAGGAGATCCGGCTTGACTCCGGTTTTATCTTCGGTATTGCCAAAAGCCCGCTCCATCGAGGGCAGGGCCATCATTCCCCTGCGGTTTTTGTCGGTTACTGCTCCCAGAAATCCCCCCCCATGGCCCCCCAGAATAATGCCGTAATGCCGGGCCGGGAACTGTTTCATCCCCCACTGGATAAAATCCTCAAGATTTCGGGAATCCGACATGTCCAGATCCCCCATATCCTCAAGAACCACAGAATTAGATGAACCATCGGAGGCGGGGCTGTTGACATGATAACGCCGGACTCCCTTCCAGCTGTGGTTGTCAGCAGGATTCCGGCTTCTCTGGGCCACCACTTCCACTCCGTCCCCAGAGCCTGCCATCTCAAGGTTGCCGAAGGCTTCTTCCCCTGCCCCGTCGATGTCCCCGGTTATGGAGGAATAGATCAGAAAAGTCCACTGGCCGGGGGATTCATCCCGGGAGAGCATAACGGCATCCTTGATGTTTCGGGAAATAGTTCCGGACTCCCCCGATGTATATTTGTCTGCCCCGGGGGAAGGGGTGTAATTATTTATTCTGTCGATGGGATTCACATTCATCATGCCTTTTTACTTTATTACCCCGGCAATGCCCAGCCCCACAAGAAGCAGTCCCAGAAGAACCCGATAAATGACGAACCCCGCAAAACTCCCCCGCTTCAAGTAATCCAGAAGAAACTTGATGCACAGAAACCCGCTGACAAGGGATGCCAGAAAGCCGATTCCATAAATCATCATCCCTCCCGAGTCCAGGCCGGTCCTGATGACATTAAATACTCCATAGGCTGAAATCCCGGCAATGAGGGGAATTGAAATCAGAAAAGAATAACGGGCCGCGGTTTGACGGTCAAATCCTAAAAGCAGGGCTGCAGTCATGGTGATTCCAGATCGGGACACCCCGGGAAACAGGGCAACAGCCTGGAAAAGGCCGATGATAACCGCATCCTTGAGAGTGATGGATTCGAGGTTTCTTTCCTTTCTGCCCTTGATGTCGGCAATATAGAGAATCAGGCCGAATATGATAAGCAGTGTGCTTATGGGATAGATGCTGGTAATCTGCTCCAGCCTGTCCTTGAATAAAAGGCCGAATGCTCCGCCGGGGATTGTGCTGATGATGAGAAACCAGGCCATGTTCGTATCAGGCGTCCCATAGAGTTTTTTATTTTTTATATCTTTAAAAATCCCGGAACAAATATCGGTCAAATCAGTCCAGAAGTATATAACAAGGGCTATGAGAGTTGCCAGGTGGAGGATAATATCATATGTCTTGCCGGGATCGGGGAATTGAAACACCTGCCGGGTCAAAATCAGATGTCCCGAGGATGACACCGGCAGAAACTCCGTAAGGCCCTGGATTATTCCCAGGATTATCGACTGAATTGTATTTGGGTTTTCCAACTTGTCACGGGGAATGGCCCGGCAGCATTCCTTCTCCTGTCAACAAATATAAAAGCCGGACAAGGGCAGGATTAAACCGGACAGATAAAAAATCCTGCCGGTGAAATATCTTCTGCTTGAATAAAAAAGCCGGTGCAGGATTTATCGGGACAATCGTAGAAAACCAGACAAAATTTTCGTGGTGGAGTGTTCTCTTGAGCCTGGAACAAATCTCGGAAAAGCTGAAAAAAATCGAATTCGTCGATCGCCGTTGGGTGTTTCTGATGGTGGCAGTAATGGTAATCATCCCCATCATCAGACCTGTCGGCATGGATGTGGGGGTGACTCCCCCTGTGCAGAATATTTATGACTTTGTTGAAACTCTTCCCCCGGGAAGTACCATCTGGATGGGGTTCGACTATTACAACTCCACCCGCACAGAATGCGATTCCCAGGCCAGGGCATTTCTCCGGCATGCGTTCCGTCAGAACCACAGGGTATTCATCACCAGCACCATTCCCGACGGCAACGGCATATCCCGGGAAGTGGCAGGAGCAGTGGCCCAGGAAATGGGCAAAGTTTACGGCGAGGATTACTGCATCCTGGGATACAAGCCCGGTGCGCTGATCCTGATAAAATCCGTCTGCGACAATCTCCGGGGCATATATCCCACCGATTCCTTTGATACTCCCATCGAGGACATCCCCATGATGAAGGATGTCAGGAATGCCCGGGACATCGACATGGTTTTCACCGCCACCGATAATGCTTCATTTGATGAATATATCAAGGTGGCCAGCACTCAATACAACATCCCCACCGGTGGCGGAACCACCGGAGTGAGTGTGCCTCATCTTTATATCTACATCAATTCCGGCCAGGCCATGGGGCTTCTGGGGGGACTCAAGGGCGCGGCGGAATATGAAAAACTGATTGACAAGAAGGACACTGCCACTGCGGGGATGGATGCCCAGTCCTTTGTCCATCTTCTCATCGTTCTTATGATTATATTCTCCAACATTGTTTACTTCGCCCAGAAACATGTTGACAAAGCCATGGACAAACAGCAATAGCCGGAATGATGGAGAAAGTGTCAATCCAGAAGGACAGAACCGACAGGGACAAGATCCAGGATAAGAACCCACCGGGAGGCGCCTGGGACACCGGTTCCTCGGTTGATAAAAACAACGATGCAAAGATTCTTCTGGAGATCTGCTATCATCCTGCAGCCAGCCGGCCCTGGGCGGTGGTTCTCTCGGTGATGGTTATTCTGGCTACGAGTTTTGCCAGCTACCTGGTATTTCAACAGATGCTCCTGCCGGTGCTGGTGATTCTGTTTATGGTTGTCACCAACACTTCATTTTTCTTTCCCTCCCGTTATAGCTTTACAGAGGAAAAATTAACCGTCGATAGAATAATTTACAGGAAAACCTTTCCTTGGTCACGTTTCCGTGGATACTCGCTGGATGGCAACGGCCTTTACCTGAGTCCTTCCAGCGACCCGGAGAGGTTTGACCGTTTCAGAGGGGTTTTTCTGGTTATGGACAAATCCCGGCAACAAAAGGCCATACCCGTGCTCAAGGAGGTAATTGGTGAACCTGGCCCGAGATGAAATCACACAGGACAACAGGGATCTGGATCAGTTCATCAGCGACCTTGCAAAGCTGGTGGTTGACCGGCATCTGACTGCTCCTGCCATAATGATTCTGGAGTCCTCCAAGCCCCTGACCTTTGCAGGCAGTCAGGCCATCATTTTTTTTCAGCCCCTGCTGTCTATGCTCAGCATCTTCAGGGATCATGATAAATTCCAGCAGATCCTTGAGGATCGAAACAGGTTGGAGCAGTTGATTGTGGCCATTGAGAATTATGAGGACGAAAAAATTCGCATGAAAAAGGTGAACAAGGATGAAAAAAGAGGAGATTAAATCGATTCTTGCCACGGACTGCGGCAGTACCACCACCAAGGCGATTCTCATTGAAAAGCGCGATAATGAATACCGCCTTATAGTCCGGGGTGAAGCCCCCACCACCGTTGAAGCCCCGGTGGAAGACGTGACCCGGGGAGTGCTCAATGCCTCCACCGAGGTTCAGGAACTGGCGGGCCGGCCCATACTTGCCCCCGACGGCGAGTCGATAATAAAGCCCCAGAAGGGGAACGAAGGGGTGGATATATACCTGTCCACATCTTCTGCAGGAGGCGGACTCCAGATGATGGTTGCGGGACTGGTGAAGCAGATGACTGCAGAATCGGCATCCCGGGCTGCACTGGGCGCAGGGGCCATCGTGATGGATGCCCTGGCTACCAACGACGGCAGAAAGGATTTCGAAAAAATCGAGCGGATCCGAACCTTGCGTCCCGACATGGTTCTCCTGGCGGGGGGTGTTGACGGAGGCGAAAAAAAGAAGGTGGTGGATCTTGCCCAGATTATCGCCGCGGCGGATCCCAAGCCAAGGCTGGGGGCCAGCTATCAACTGCCGGTGATCTATGCGGGCAATGTGGATGCCCGGGACGAGGTGACAGGGATCCTGGGAGATAAAACCGCCCTTGACATCACCGACAACCTGCGTCCTTCCATGGAAAAAGAAAACCTGATGCCTGCCCGACACAAGATCCAGAAGCTGTTTCTGGAGCATGTCATGAGCCAGGCGCCGGGTTATCCTCACCTGATGGAGCTTGTGGACGAAGAGATTATGCCTACTCCCGCAGCGGTGGGAGCAATCATGCAGAGAATCGCCCAGCAGAACAACATATCAGTGGTGGGAGTGGACATCGGCGGGGCGACTACCGATGTATTCTCGGTTTTCGACGAGGTATTCAACCGCACCGTTTCTGCCAACTACGGAATGAGCTATTCCATATCCAATGTATTTGCCGATGCGGGCCTGGAACGGGTGATGCGGTGGGTCCCCTTCGATCTGGACGAGGCGGATCTTCGAAACCGCATCAAAAACAAAATGATCCGTCCCACCACCATTCCTCAGCTTCTGGAGGAGCTGATCATCGAACAGGCCGCAGCCCGGGAAGCCCTGACCCTTTCCTTCGAGCAACACAAGGCTCTGGCAACGGGTCTGAAGGGTGTTCAGCGGGAAAGGACCATTGCCGATGCCTTCAGCCAGAGTGCCG
>CAYNGH010000136.1:0-1174 GCA_964396845.1 uncultured bacterium
CCCTGAGATACGCTCCGCAGATCTGTGGCGTATCCGAACATTTCTGCCAGGGGAATCTCCGCCTTTATAAGCTGGGTCAGTCCCACCGAAGGCTCCATATTCAAAACCTTGCCCCTGCGGGAATTTATATCCCCCAGAACATCCCCGAGATAATCCTCGGGAGTAACCGCCTCCACCGACATTATCGGCTCCATCAGAATGCTCTCTGCCTTCATCAGAGCCTCGTTGGTGGCAATGTTGGCCGCCGCCAGGAAATCCGTATCCGAGGAATCCACCTCGTGATAACTGCCTCCAAGAACCGTGGCCTTCACGTCGATGACAGGATAGCCTGCCAGAGCCCCTGCCAGAAGCCCGTCTTCTATGCCTTCCCGGATAAACTTCACAAAATTCTTCGGAAGCTGGGATTCCGGGGCATTGTTTTCGAAAATAAAGCCTGATCGCCGTTTTGCAGGCTGAAGCTTGAGTGTCACATGACCATACTGTCCCTTGCCAGTTGAGGAAGGACGGATAAAACGTCCCTCGGCGGTGACAGTATTGACAATTGATTCTTTGTAAGCAACCTGAGGCTTGCCCACATTAGCTCCCACATTGAACTCCCGGGTAAGCCTGTCAACAATGATGTCGAGATGAAGCTCGCCCATTCCCGATATCAGTGTCTGACCGGTATCTTCGTTAATCCTCAGGCGGAATGTGGGGTCCTCCTCCTGAATCTTGTGAATCGATTCCATCAGCTTGTCGGAATCCGCCTGGGTCTTTGGCTCGATGGCAACGGATATCACCGGCTCCGGGAATGTAATCGACTCCAGAAGCATGGGCTTCTCCTCGCAGGTGAGAGTATCACCGGTGGTGGTGAACTTCAGCCCCACCGCGGCTCCCAGGTCCCCGGCGGAAATCTCCTGGATGTCCTCCCGGTGATCCGCATGCATTCTCAGGATCCGCATCAATTTCTCCTTGCGATCCCGGGTTGCGTTGTAAACTCTTTTCCCTGCCTTTATGGTGCCGGAATAGACCCTGAAATATGTAACTTTTCCCACATAAGGATCTGTGGTCACCTTGAAGGCCAGAGCAGAGAAAGGCTCCGACAGGTCAGCCTTGCGTATCTCGTGGTTGCCTGTCCGGGGATGTTTCCCGGTTACCGGCGGGACATCCAGGGGCGACGGGAGATAATCCCCCA
>CAYNGH010000136.1:1184-7117 GCA_964396845.1 uncultured bacterium
TCAGAGAAGACCCAACCATAACCGGAACTATCTTACAATCCACCGTGGCCTTGCGAAGAGAAGACTTAATCTCCTCAACACTGACAGCCTCTTCATTGATGAATTTTCCCATCAGGGCTTCATCATCCTCTGCCAGCATCTCAACCAGCCGGCCCCGGGCAGACTTCACCGCTTCACGCATATCAGCAGGGACATCAATCTCCCGGAAGAGATGTTCGCCATCTTTGCCGTCAAAAACAACCCCCACATCACTGATGATGTCAACAAAGCCTTTAAAATCTTCGCCGGCACCTATGGGAAGCTGAATGGGCGCCACCCTGGCCCCTAATTTTTCTTCCATGGAATTGACAGCCCGGGAAAAATCCGCCCCCACCCGATCCATCTTGTTTACAAAAGCCATCCTGGGGACGCCATAACGATCCGCCTGGCGCCATACGGTTTCTGACTGGGGCTGAACACCACCGACACCACAGAAGATTATGACAATTCCATCCAGAACCCGCATTGATCTTTCCACCTCGGCAGTAAAGTCCACATGGCCGGGCGTATCAATTATGTTGATTATCAGATCCTTCCAGTGACAACGGGTCACCGCTGAGGTAATAGTTATTCCCCGCTCCCGTTCCTGAAGCATCCAGTCCATGGTTGCTGCTCCGTCATCAACTTCGCCTATCTGGTGGATTCTCCCGGCAAAAAACAGGACTCTCTCGGTGGTGGTGGTCTTTCCCGCGTCAATATGAGCGGCAAAACCGATATTTCTAACCTTTTTGAGGTCTATGTCCTGTCTGTTGCCAGTCATCTTACCTTCTGCTTTTAACCTTCCCTGTCAATTAAAACCTGTAATGTGCAAAGGCTTTGTTTGCCTCGGCCATACGGTGAGTATCTTCCCTCTTCTTGACGGCTCCGCCGGCGCCATTGTAGGCGTCGATCAATTCCGCAGCCAGTCTTTCTCTCATGGTTCTTCCGCCCCGGGTCCTGGCCTTGTCCAGCAGCCACCGGTATCCAAGGCTGACCCTGCGATCAGGACGAACTTCCACAGGCACCTGGTATGTAGCTCCACCTACCCGGCGGGGGCGAACCTCCACCACGGGCATGATGTTTTCCAGGGCCTTGGTGAAGACCTCAAGAGGTTCCTTCTTGGTCTTTTCAGCAATAATTTCCATGGCACCATAAAACACCCGTTCTGCAAGGCTCTTTTTGCCTTTCTTCATGATGTTGTTGATGCAACGGGTCACCAGTTCACTGTTGTAAACCGGATCCGGAAGCCGTTTCCTTTTTTGAACTTTCCCTCTTCTGGGCATTGGACTACCTCCTGAAACTGGGGGTTCTACCCCTGCAAACTATTTCTTGGCCTTCTTGGGACGCTTGGTTCCATATTTGGACCGCCCCTGTTTCCTGTCGGACACCCCGGCGGTATCGAGAGTCCCCCGAAGGATGTGATAACGGATGCCGGGCAGATCCCGCACCCTGCCGCCACGAATCAAAACCACCGAGTGCTCCTGCAGGTTGTGACCAACGCCCGGAATATAGGCTGTAACCTCGATCCCGTTTGTAAGCCTGACCCTGGCTACTTTTCGAAGAGCAGAGTTGGGCTTTTTGGGAGTCATGGTCTTCACCTGGGTGCACACACCCCGCTTCTGGGGATTACCCTTGGTTTTGAAAGTTTTCATCTTGAGGGAGTTATAGGAAAAACGAAGTGCAGGGCTTTTGCTCTTTTTCACCCGCTGTTTTCTTCCCTTCCTTACTAACTGATTGATGGTCGGCATAAAAAAATATCTCCCCTTTCAAACTTTCAAAGCGACACCGCTTCGGGCCGGGGCAGACATAAAAGAAAGTCACTATTCCATATTGAGTTGGGTTTCAGACTGTTTTCCCTCACCTCCTTAAATTTTCCCGAGGTTGAAAACAGCTACCCTCCTTCTCTTATGCCCCCAGGGCTTTGTGTGGTATCGCATGGCCGTAAAACAATCACAGCCTTTAAACGCTTTCACATTTTAGCACCAGCCCGTTGCCTTGTCAATACTGGAAATGAAAAAAAAATGGATTTTACAATCTTTTAACAAATTCGCCCCAGACACAGGCAAAATAACCGGCTTACTTTTATCATGCCCCTGACATTCCCCGGAAAAACCAAGTAATTTCCATGTATCTAAAGGGCAGAGAACTAAGTTCAAAAATCCTTCAACTTTTCCTTCCCCAAGCTTCTGCAAATGTCACAAACCGCAGGAAACCGCAAAGGGCCGTCGAATGAAAGACATGTGAAGATTGAATGGATCATATTCCAAATTATCGCCAACCCTGAAAGCTGGGAACAAATAATCCGGGCTTCATCAGCACTGCTGGTGTTGGCGGGACTGTTGTTCCTCCACAACTTGATTCATCGCATGGTCCAGCTCATCTCCATTCAGGGTGCCGAACTGCTAAACAAGCTCAATTTTGAAGTTTATGGCTTTATCATCAGCTTCACATTGTGGTGGTTCCTGCTGGATCTTCCTTCCTTTGAATATCAGGCTACCCTGGTAAGGTTCAACTGGAGCGTAATCCTGTTTTTCAGTGCATACCTGATATTCGACATGGCCAACTATGTTATACTGAGTTTCCATACTATCGGAGTCCCCCATATCAGGATTCCCCAAATCATCATCAACCTTCTGCGGGGACTTTTCTTCATTATAATCATTCTCATCATCCTGCAGACTCAACACAAACTGGACATTCAACCCTTCCTCACCGGTTCTGCCATCATCACCGCCATCATCGGTCTTGCCTTGCAGGACACCCTGGGCAATACATTTTCGGGACTGGCCCTGCATATTTCCCGACCCTTCGACCTGGGCCACTGGATCCGCTTTGGCGACACCGAGGGGACAGTGGTCAGGGTTGACTGGCGAGCCACCACCATCAAAACCCGGGAGGAAGACTATCTGACCATCCCCAACTCACAACTGGCCAAGTCAGAACTAATAAACTTCTCCACCCCCACTACAGTCCATGGCCAGTATATATATGTTGGAGTCCGGTATGAATATCCCCCCAATAAGATCAAACGGCTCCTCATAGATTCCGCCCTGAAGACCGAAGGGGTCATCAAGGAAATCAACCCTACGGTATTATTGGAAACCTACAACGATTTTTCCATCGACTACAGGATGCGGTTCTTCGTGGATGATTACAAGTCCGCCCTGCAGGTGAAATCCGCAATAATGGAACGGATATGGTATGTATTCAAAAGAAATAATGTAGAAATACCCTTCCCCATCAGGGATGTTTATATGCGGACAGATAAAACCCCCGAGGCCGATTCCGATGAGATGCTGGATCTGCTGTCCCAGGTGGACTTCCTTAGCAATCTCAAAGACCAGGAACTCCGGGACATTGCTCTTCGTCTAAAAAAATCCCTTTTTTCCAGGGGAGAAACCGTCATCAAACAGGGAGATGCCGGGGATACCTTCTACATAATCAAGTCCGGCACTGTCCGGGTCACTGCCACCAATCCCTACGGCGATGTTTTCCTGGACAAGGAACTCAAGGAAGGCAACTTCTTTGGGGAAATCTCAGTGCTCACAGGAGAACCCAGAACCGCCAGCATCACTGCCATCACCGATGTGGAGCTTCTGGTGCTGGACAAGGAAGACTTCGAACAGGTCATCAAGAAACACCCCGACATCGATACCCGGATATCAGAAAAAATCGCATCCCGCCAGCAACACAGCTTTGAACAGATGGAAATCGCTCAGAAAAGTGCCATCTCAGAAAAAGAAGCAAAGGAAAAAGCACAGAAACGGGTACAATCCCTGAGCCATCAACTGCTGACTAAAATCAGAAGCTTCTTTTCCATTAAATAAAATAATCATAACCCGGCCTGCATTCTCTTTTATTTTTTTTGCCCATAGCAACAACTGTTTTTAATATATTTTTAACACTTCTGTAATATATTGTTAACATATTTTGCAAAAGGTTAACAATCCACACTTTGTCAGGAATCCCATATAATGTTAAAATATTAACGGAAGATAATAATTATCGAATTTTTGGTGAAGAAGGTCGATCTGGATGATTATCAGTCAGGACACGATGAAATGCAACGAAGCAGTTCCTGTGGAAGAATTCCGCGCGGTGGATTATGTCAAAAATGAAGTGGCAAGCTCTGTAAAAACTCTGATGAGAAAGGTTGCCTCAGAGATTCCCGTGGACAGGGGAATAATCAGTCTTAATGTTGATGAAACCCGTTACAAGGCCAGGCTTCTTTTTGACAGCGACAACAACAGAATACTGGAATTAGACGAGATAATCCGGGAAGATGTCCGATGTGTCAGCTTTCGGGATATGGGGTCACACCAGATCCATGAACTGAAAATCACCGATGGCGGACGGCGCCTGTTCCTTCGGCTGGTAGAAGAAGTAGAAACCGGGCTGATGTTTCTCACGGGTTTTCTGATGAATAAAAAAAATGTGCAGAAACTCTATTAGAAGAATAATAACAGGCCTCACTCATATCTCCATCAATATCAAGGCAGTCGGCACAGCTACTGGGTTATATTACTTAACAGAACACCAATGATGTGCGATCAAATAATTTTTATTCGGATGTTTCATTGATGATATTTGAGTTTTCTCAAAATATACTTCTATCCACGGCTTACTTTGAGTAACTCCGGCAACTCTTGTGATAAATCCATAGCCGGTAACCTGTAGCATAAAGACAACAGACGATTGTGATTAATAAATAATAGTGAAATCAAAAGGGGCAGCTTTTAAATGGCCGCCCCTTGTATTTATCATACAGTTAAGTTATCAGAAATCAGACTTCCATAGGTATTTCATCGGATCCTTGCCTCTCCTCGGAATACAATTCATCCTCCTGATATTGATCCTGCACATAAGATTCATCCAGCAGATCAGTGTTGTCAGAATCCTGGGAATCGATTAGAATGTCGGTTCGATCCAGTATCTCCGATTCATCAAGGATGTCTGTCTGATCCAGAACCTCTTCCTCGTCAAGGATGGCAGTCTGATCCAGAACCTCTTCCTCGTCAAGGATGGCAGTCCTGTCTAGCTGAAGGCCATCATCCATAGGTTCTTCATCCCCTTCGGGAAGAGTACCTCCCTGGGATGCCACAGTAGTGGTGACCCGGATACTCCGGTATCGAGGCATACCTGTCCCTGCGGGGATCATCTTGCCGATGATGACATTCTCCTTGAGCCCCACCAGGTTATCCACCTTTCCCTTGATGGCTGCATCGGTGAGAACCCTGGTGGTTTCCTGGAAAGATGCAGCGGAAAGGAAGGAATCGGTGGCCAGGGAGGCCTTGGTCACACCCAGCAGAGTGGGGCGAACTGTTGCCTCTTCCAGGCCCTTTTCCACTGCTTCCCGGTTTTCATCCTCCAGTACAAATATGTCCACAAGACTCCCCGGTAGCAGGTTGGTATCCCCGGCAGTTTCCACCTTAACCTTGCGGAGCATCTGCCGGACAATCACCTCCACATGCTTGTCGTTGATGTCAACTCCCTGGGACTGATAAACCTCCTGAACCTCATCCACAAGATACCGTTGCACTTCCCGGACTCCCTGAACCCTGAGAATATCATGGGGATTCTTGCTTCCCTCGGAAAGCATGGTACCTGCCTTGACATAATCGCCTTCCTTCACCTTCAGTCTTGTGGAGAAGGGGATGTTAACATGCCATGAGTCGCCGGTTTCAGAATTTTCCACCACAATCTGGCGAAGTCCCTTGGCCTCATCAAAACGGATGGTGCCGGATATCTCAGCGATATAAGCATAACGCTTGGGCTTTCTAGCTTCGAAAAGCTCCTCGACCCTGGGCAGACCCTGAATGATATCGCTCTCTGCCACACCGCCAGTGTGGAATGTCCGCAGGGTAAGCTGTGTTCCCGGCTCCCCGATGGACTGGGCTGCAATAATACCAACTGTT
>CAYNGH010000136.1:7127-8874 GCA_964396845.1 uncultured bacterium
CCGTGGAAAGATCCCGACCGTAACAGGTGGCACACACGCCATGGCGGGTCTTGCACGAAAGCACCGACCGGAAATGAATGTCCTTCTTGTCGTTGGGGAAATTGCGGATAAACCTTGAAAACTCGCGGCTTTCGTCCTCATCAACCAGGGCTTCGTTATTCTTGCAATATTCATCCCACTGGGACAGAATATAGTCGGAATAAGCCTTGCTGATCTCCTCCGCCTTGCGGTCAGTTATAAGATCACCGTATTCGACCATAATATCACCGGTGGCGGGATTTTTCACATCTTGAACAACCACCCGTCCCCGGATTCTTTCAAACAGACGGCAGGGCATCCCCGGCTCATCACTGGCACGGAAAGCCTCGGCAATCATATGCTCCCCTTCAACGGCGACTTCGTTTCCGGTATCATCATAATCCAGCTTGGACACACAGTTGGAGCAGTATATATCACCATAGGCATTAACGGTTTCACAGTCATGACAGCGGATGCGCTTCTGACAGTCGATCTCCCGGATGATTATATCCTGAGAAATATCGATTAAGCGACGGGTAAGATAACCCGAGTCAGCAGTTCGAAGAGCAGTGTCTGCAAGACCTTTCCTGGCACCGTGAGTTGAAATGAAGTATTCAATCACCGACAGGCCTTCCCGGAAGTTGGCCTTAATGGGCAGAGGAATGGTCTTGCCTGAAGGATCCGACATCAGACCCCGCATACCCGCCAGCTGTTTCACCTGGGATGTATTGCCCCTGGCGCCGGAAGTTGCCATCATGAAAATAGGATTCAACGAAGCCATATTGTCCATCATGGCCTTTTCCACATCCTTGGTGGCCTTCTGCCATATCTCGATTATCTGTTCATCCCTTTCACTGTCTGTGGTCCAGCCGTTGAGGAAGTACTCTTCGATTGTCTGGGCCTGGGTTTCGCTGTCTTTGAGGATTTCCGCCTTTTTAGGAGGTACCGCCAGATCTATTACCGATACAGTGGTGCCTGACTTTGTGGCATAGTGGAAACCTAACTCCTTGATGTTGTCCAGGAAGTAAGCAGTGAACTTGCTCTTGAAATTAAAGTGGAAGTCAGAAACAAAGCCGATAAGACGCCCCTTGGTAACTGTCACATTCCACAAGATCAGCTTTCTCCTGGGATGAAACTTCGACTTCACCGTGGCCCCAAGGCGCAGTTCTCCAGGGATCGCCTTGTGAAACAGAAGTCTTCCCACTGTGGTTTCAACCAATTTCCGCCGTAAGAAGGGAGTGTCATCATAGTAGCCGTTTTCGTCGGGTTCTGCTTCAATCTCTCCATCAATAAAATCTGGAACCATAACCTTGATGGGTGCCTGAAGCTCAATTATGCCCTGGTCATAAGCATAAATCGCCTCTCCCATAGAGGAGAAGACCTTCCCCTCACCTTTCAGGCGATAACAACGTTTCCCTTCCCGGTCAACCTTCCAGTCATCATTACAGCAATAAGTCATGTAATATATACCCAGAACCAGGTCCTGGGCAGGAACTGTGGCAGGACTGCCATAGGAAGGCTGAAGGATGTTGTTGGAGGAAAGCATCAGCAACCTGGCCTCTGCCTGAGCACCCGCGGAAAGAGGCAGGTGAACCGCCATCTGGTCGCCGTCAAAGTCGGCATTATAAGGATGGCAAACCAGAGGATGTATCTGAATGGCCTTGCCTTCCACCAGAACCGGCTCAAAGGCCTGAATGCCAAGACGATGCAGGGTCGGCGCACGGTTGAG
>CAYNGH010000137.1:0-8865 GCA_964396845.1 uncultured bacterium
CATCGTGTCAAGGGGACTGGTTTTATGGCCTCCCTGCCAGGTCATTGAAGGGATTTCTCCATAGTTCACATTCAACAACCACCCTTCCGGCAACAGCTTCCAGTCAACCGGAAGATGAATTAATAAGAAAACAAAACCGACAACGCCCACCGACACATTAACCACGGCCCGATGGCCATGTCCCAAGGATCATGACAATCCCGACTCATGTTTTCCCCCTTTTTGGAAAAGGGGTCAGGATGACAGGAGTTTGATGGGGATAATAAGAAGCAGTGCCTGGCCTGCGCCGATGAGAACAAAATATGTAAGGGGAATAAAGGGAAAGAAAATAAACCAGAACCAGATCCCGGTGATAAGAACGAGGGTAATGATGGAGAGCCGGGTTGCCGCCACCGGGTCCATGTTCATCCTGCGGTATAACAGGCGGAACAGAAGATAACAGGCCAGTATCAGGACAATCTCCAGCAGGACATAGGTGAGGATTAGTTTCCACCACTGCAGGGGAACCACATAATCCAGAGAGCTGGAGTCGCCGGCTCCGGGAATCTGGCGGAGGCTTATTGTGGCAGTCAGTCGGGTTCGCGGCCAGTGCTGGGGCTTCGCCCGGTATTTTATCCACAGCTGGCTTTTCAGCTGGCTGGCCAGAGCCTTGTAAACATCCTCCAGATCTGCAGAGGTGGGAGCAAATATGTATGAACCTCCGGTCCTGCGGGCAAGGTATTGAAGAGATTCTTCATCAACAGATCTTCCAAGACCGATGGAAAAGACAGGAACTCCCAGGCTAATGCTTTTTTCCACACATTCTTCCAGTGTCCCCGGCTGGTTGTTTTTTCCGTCGGTGAGAACCACCACTGCCATATTTACCGGCTGGCCCATTTCTCTGACCGGGATGAAGCTGTCCAGAGCCCTGGATACGGAAGCATACAAAGCAGTGGGGCCATAGGGTCTGATGTCGTCAATGGCCTGATGAAGAACCCCGGTATCACTGGTGAAATCCGTATGACGCAGAGGATTTTCTGCAAAGGATAAAAGGGTCACATGATCCCCTGCTCCAAGATTTTCCAGAAAAACCCTGGATGCATTTCTGGTATCTTCCATAAGGTGATACATACTACCGCTGGCATCAATCACAAGAGCCACATATATGGGAGCTCCCAGATAATCGGACCCCACCACATCCAGCACCTTTTGTTCTGTTTCCTTTTCAAGAACCTGGAAGTTTTCCGGTTTTAAATCCTCCAAGGGCCTGCCGTCACTGCCGATAACTGTGACATTCAGAAAAACCGTGGGATAGAGGGTTGTATCCACCCGGTTGAGGTTAATCCTCGCGGGTTCTTGACAGGGGGCTGATTTCGTGAAGGCAAACAGGAAGACCGCAAGAAGAACAAGGATTATTTTATACTCTGGCTTTTTCAATTAATCTCCTTGTCACGGGGTCAATTTGTCAGGCCGATATGCTGTCGGTTCAAAACACAACCTGGTTAATGCCGGGACCGACAATGTTTTTCGATGACTGACACCTTCATCCCTTTGATGGGCTTATGTCATCCCGGCAGTTTCCTTCTGACTTCCGGGGCGATTTGGCTTTGTCCCGCCGGCGGTGAAAATATACATGGGTGGTTCCCCAGGTAAACAGCATCTTCTGTTCCCGAAACAGGCTGAAAAACTTCTCCGGAAGCCGGTATGAAAGGGTGACTATGACTGCCCCCGGGCCTGCTTCCCGCAGTTTCTCCGTCAATTGGACAATAAAGCTGTCATCAAAGGTGGTGCCGGCAATGAATATGATCCGGGCTTTTTTTATATCGGCTTTTAATATATCCTTCTGATAAAACTTGACTCCCCGGGCATCAAGAGCTTCTTTTATTTGGCGTGATTTTTGGATGAAAGTAGGCAAAAGCTCGTATCCATGGGCTTTCATTCCGAAGAGAAAGTTTGCATAATAAACCGTGAGTCCCCGGCCACATCCCAGGTCAATAAAAAGCTGGTCCCGGCGGGCATCGCATAGGGTGAGGATCTTCTCCAGAGTGTGAGCCGGGGTTTCTCCGTAGATAAAGTTATCCTGAGGATACTCCTGGTCTGGACTTTCGCCCCGGACAATTCTGAAGGCCGGGGATGTGGCATAGTTGACAAGAAATTGCCAGCGCAGAGACCACCACCATTTCCTGTTGCCGTAACGGATAAATTCATAAGTCAGGATTCCGGCATTATACAGGAGGTTTAACAGTCCGATGAAGAACAGTTCCACTGCATTGTAGAATTTCTGCATGGAAAACCTTTTTCCAAGTTGTGCTCCCTTTCCTTCTTTTTTTTACATGCCTTGACATTTCAAAGGTTTTTCTTGATATACTCTCGAATCAGAAAACAGTTCTTCTGGTTTTGGTGAAGGTATCCATTTTTAAATCACACAACTACACAAACCTGACTCGATACAATTGGGAATTGCTGTTTATTTTACCGGCCCGGCAGTAATATTTTATTATTGCTATAAGTATTATTCCACTGTCAAAGCAAATTTACAAAGTCAAAAGCTGAAGGAAAGTACCAGCGGGAGATGGAATAACATCCAGGAAAAAGCCGCATATGAGTAATTATCTATGTTCAAAGTAAAGATTCTTGATGGTGAGCTGGCGGGTGAGGAATACAGCCTTACCTATGATTTCACCAGCATAGGACGGGAAGAAGGGGTGGATATCCATATACCCACCGATGCCAGCATTTCCCGACGACACGCAGTAATTCGCAAGGAATACGGGCGTATTATTCTTGAAGACCTGGGCAGTACCAACGGAACTTATATCCTGAGGGACGATGGCAAGGAAGAAGAGATTGTCCAGACTGTCCTCACCGACGGCAAGGTTTTCAGAATCGGCAAGACCAGTTTCAAGCTGACCGGCGATGATGCAGCTCTTGTAATTGATACAAAAGCCGATGACGGGCTTGAAGTTGTGGCGGATTCTCCCGAGGATTTTGCCATCCGTTCAACCATTGACCCCGGCGAGGTTTATGCTACCAGCTTTCTGCAGATGCCCGGCAACCAGAAAGCCTTAGATGAGTTGAATCACAAGCTGAAAGTGTTTTATGACATTGGCATGTCCCTGGGAAAAATCCTGGACCTTGATGAACTGCTGGAAAAAATTGTGGACAGCCTTTTTGAGATGTTCCCCACCCAGCGGGGTTACCTGATGCTCATCAACGAAAAGACCAAGGAACTGGAAACCAAGGTGGTCAAAAGAAGGGAAGCCGACGGCTCCACAAGCCATGCTGACAAGATTGAGGTTTCAAAGACCATCATAAGCCAGGTCATCAAAGAGAAGAAAGCCATCCTCAGTGATGATGCCCGGCTGGATGAAAGGTTCGGCATGCCCGATTCAGTATTTCTCCACGATATCCGGGCCACCTTATACACTCCCCTGTTGCTGGGAGTCCGGGTAATCGGAATTCTTTGCATCGACAACTTCACTTCATCCCATGTCTTCACCGAGAATGATCTGAGGTTGCTGTCCATCATTGCCAATCAGGCGGCTCAGTCCATCGAGAATGCAAGGCTTCATGACAACCTGCGAAGGCTTTTCATCTCCTCAATCAGAGCACTGGCAAACGCAATTGAAGCTCGGGATGTCTATACCAGAGGCCATTCCGAACGGGTCACCGAGTATTCCATTATGATAGCCCAGCAGATGGACATCGACAAGGAAGAGGTGGAAAGAATCCGCTATGCGGCACTTCTCCACGACATCGGCAAGATCAACATCCGGGAGGATATTCTGAACAAGCCGGGACGGCTTACCGATGAAGAATTCTATATAATGAGCCAGCATCCGGTGTTTGGCGCCCGCATAATGGAGCCGGTGGAGGAGTTCAAGGATATTCTGCCCTATGTGTATCATCACCATGAACGGGTTGACAAGCGGGGGTATCCCGACGGTCTGGGGGGGGAGGAGATTCCCCTGGCAGCCAGGATTCTGGCAGTGGCAGACTCCTTTGATGCCATGACATCAGACCGCCCCTACCGGAATGCCATGAATCTCGACAAAGCAGTAAACGAACTGAAACGTAACCGGGGAACTCAGTTTGATTCTGATATTGTGGATGTGTTTATCGGCCTCATTGACAAAAGATCCGCCTGGCTCAAGGCAGTCATGAAAACCGGACTTTCTGCATCCCGCCACCGGGAGGAAGAAATGTTCCGGATGCCGGGAGATTCCGACAGTAATGATCAGGATGTCGCCCACAAGAAAGATATGCCGGTGCGCCATCCCAAACTGGAACAGGAAGAACCTGCCAAGGCAGAGCCTTTGGATATCCCCAACACCATTCCTGACTATCTCCTGGACGACGATGAAGATGAATTTAAAAAGGAATCGAAGGACAAGCCTGATACT
This sequence comes from uncultured bacterium, assembly GCA_964396845.1. GTDB lineage: Bacteria > Vulcanimicrobiota > JAJTBE01 > JAJTBE01 > CAYNGH01 > CAYNGH01. Next base: position 4,383 of record CAYNGH010000137.1, read on the forward strand.
CCAGTCAATATCAAGCCGGATAAAAAAGAGAGTTCCCTGAGTCACCGAGGACGGACTCCCAGAATGGATATATTTGGAGAAAATGGCCCGCCATCCCCTGATGAACTCTGATAATATAAAATCAAAAGCCCCATTGCGCCGGGCTTTTTTTATTTCAAATAAAACAACAGCATCGTTAACAGTGATAATGCTGTTGTTTCTGTTAGCTTCCCTGGGGGCCGGATGCCGTCCTGACCCGTTGCAGGAATTGCCCGGGTACAAAACACCTGTTCCAGCAGAGGAGTCAGCATTAAAAAAATTAGTTATGATGGACTCCCCCGCTGCCAAGTATCGTTTTGATTCTGCTTCCTCAGGACAGTCAAGACTGCCGGGGCCGGAAAAAATGAAGATCCTGTGGGAATTCTCCACCGGTGGCGCCATACAGGCATCTGGCGTTATTGACCAGGAGGGCCGGTTTCTTGTGGGAAGCTATGACTGCAACATCTACTGTATATCCCCGGATGGAGAAATGATCTGGAAAACATCCCTGCCGGAATGGATTGATTCCACCGGGATCCTGTCCTCAGACGGCAGGTTTTTTGTGGGCTGTGATGATGGCAACCTTGTAGCCCTTGACTCCCGGGGGAATATCCAGTGGAAATATGACCTGAGGGCTGAAATATCCTCATCTCCTGCCATCACTTTAGAGGGATTTTTAGTGGTGGGGTCTGAAGACGGCAACCTGTATGCCTTTGACGGTCTTGGCCGACAGATGTTTTCATTCAGGTGTCCCCGGCGGATCCTGGTCAGCTCACCCCTGGTGACGGATAAAGACCACATCATATTCGGGGCGGAAGATCACCATTTATACTGTATTGACATGAGGGGAAAACTTATATGGAAATACAGGGCCACGGATCCTGTCACTTTCAATTCACCACCGGTACTGTGGAATAACCGGGTGATATTTACCACGCCAAACAAGGACATGATCTGCCTTGAAGCTGATTCTGGAGAGGGCCTGTGGAAAATTAAAATTCACGAGGAGGTTTTTAGCCCCCTGTCGGTGGATTCCCAGGGCAGGATATATGCAGTGGCCCTGGATGGCCTGCTGACCTGTCATTCCCCTGATGGAGAACTCCTGTGGAAATTCTGGCTGGGTCGGGAAAAAACCCGGGGGCCCACAGTGGACTCCCATGGCCGGGTATATGTATCTGCCGGGGGAAAGCTTCACTGCATCGACTCAGGGGGAAATCCGGCATCGGTCATGGAACTGGATGAAGGCATCTTCTCCACTGAACCGGTTGTCGGGCCTGGGAATCGAATATATATGGGCACAGAAGACGGACGAATCATCTGTATCGGGTCTGAGAAAGAATAATCATTCCTGCCCTGGAGTTTTACATTTTGTTAACAACTCCATTAGTGTGAATTTTGCCGGTATGTGTTAAAATACAATATAATGACAGATGTTGGAGGCATATGGTGGAAATAAGAATTAATCCCGCAATTTCAGGGAATATTCCTCCCGGTGAGCCTGGTTTGAAATCCACGGCAGAAAAACCACCCTCCAGGGATTTTCAGCCCCAGGGGGATGGTGTGGAGCTGTCCGGGGACTCTTCTATAACAGGAAGTAGCGATGCGCAAAAATCTTCTTTTCCTGCCGGAAGGCCTTCGCCATCAGAGTATCATTTTAAACCAAAATTCCCGGTGACCAGCCAGAATGGCCGTTGGGTGATGCATCTGCCCAATGCAAAGATTCCTCTGCCGGGCAAACCCCGCTGGCTGGAAACAATTCAAAAGGAAAACCAGATTCTTGACGGTAGCAGTGACCCTTTGACCTTGCGAAACTGGGCCGATGAAATCAAATCCATCGCCGATAAATCTTATCTGGAGTCAGGAAAATTCTTTGACGAAACGCCCCTGCGGGAGTTCGTCGATTCCATGGAAGATGGTAAAATGGTGGGGGATTTGTTGAAGATATACCAAATGCGCCTGGATAATGAAACTATGAGTACCAACCAGGTGGGAGGAGCCATGGCCGGCACCAGTTGCAGTGAAATGGCCAAGTATGGCAAAATTGTCCCTCTGCTGAAAGACCGGCTGAAGAACCTCCTGGCCTGATGGTGGTTTTTCCCTGAATATGAGTGTTGCAATGACAGTCATCAGTGAGCAGGGAATTTATTATTCGAAATGTTGATTATTATATTTGACAAGCCCTGGCCATTATTATAATATTACACAGACAAAATAATGAAAGACAGAAATTCAACAAAGAAATTAATACAGATTGCCCTCCTGAGCTGTGTGGGCACTCTGCTTATGATATGGCAGGTTTCCTTCCCATCAGCCCCATTTCTGAAAATTGAAATTTCTGATGTGCCAGTTCTGATTGGCACCTTTTCCATGGGGCCGGCGGCAGGAGCGGCAATATTGCTGATCAAGAATCTCCTCTTTGCGGTGATCAAATTCTGCCCTGATGAACTTATCGGTCTGCCCATGAATTTTATTTCGACTCTTGTTCTGCTCCTGGTGGCTTCCTGGTTTTACAACCGCCGGAAATGCTGGCAGAGTGCTCTTCTGGGATTGTCTTTGGGGATGATTGCATCCACTGCGGTTATGATTCCTGTCAATATGTTCATCACCCCCATATATCTGAGGGTTTTTGCCCCTCATTTTCCAATTCCCCGGGGCCGGGACCTTCTGACTTTCATTCTTGCCACAGTGGTACCCTTTAATGCCGTCAAGGGAATCCTCAATGTGACTCTGACCTTTCTTGTATATAAAAGAGTGTCGGCTCTACTTCGGCCAGGAGAAGAAATGGAAATGCCCGTGGGAGTTAGGGCCGGGACAGCCAGATCCCGATAATAAAATATTTGCCTATTCTACTATACGTTTAACATAAATCTCTTCCACTATAGACCGATCCAGGGCTATATCGGTTTCTCCAGCAGAGATTACAAAGGCAGGCATCTTCTGGTTCATCGTAACAACCCCGCCGGGAATAATCCCCAGGGATGAAAGCCTCTGGAGGCGTCCCTTGTCCCTGAAGGATATAAAACTGATACGGCCTCTCTCGCCGGGTTCCAGGTCTGTCAGGGGCATCACCAGGGGGCGGATTATCTTGTCAAGTCGATCACAGCATTCTCCCCGGGGAATAGGTCTGCCATGGGGACAATGGGTTGGATGCCCTAAAAATGCACATATGGAATCAGTAACTTCCTGGCTGAGAATATGCTCAAATTCGCAGGATGTCCCCTCCAGCTGTCCCTCAGGAATATCAAACAAGTCCCGGAGCATCCGCTCTGACAGGCGGTGTCGCCGGACAATATCCCGGGCCCGCTTTTCTCCGGAAACCGTCAGCCTGATATGGTTATCCTGAACCATCACAAGATCCCCACTGCACAGATCTGATAGGTTTTCCAAAATCACCTGGCCGGCTCCGGATTCCTTCATGTGGGACAAGGTTACCTTTCCCTTTTCCCGGAGGTCCCACAGGGTTTCCATCAACTCATCGATCTGTTTTTCCTTGTCGCCCTTGTGACGGCAGGATGTATCGCAGTTTTTCCCATGATTACCATTTGTATTGCTTGAACAGTTTGCCATAATCAATCTCCTCCATCCCCGGTATGGTTATCATTCTTTTCTGGTTTATTCCTGTCCATTAACTTTTCTATCCACTGAACGATTTTTGATTTCCCCGCCAGGGAATACCCGCACCGTGGGCAAATCAGCTTAGCGCATCCCCGGCACTTACTGTTGCATCCTGTTTTACAGCCAGGCAACTGGGCTTCTGGATCAAACTCTTCACCGCAAAGAGGGCATTTGATGATATCCGTCACAAATTCACCCCCAGAAGTCCCAGAATCAGGTTCAGCAGGCTTCCGATGCCAAAGGAATAGGCAAGAATAAAAGCAGAAACCCCCAGGGCGTTTTTGATGCCTTTTTCCTTGATTATCACTATGAACTGAGCTACACAGGGCAGGAACAAGGTGATGGTAACCATGGCCACCAGGAGCTGATTATTGGACAGCAAGCCCGAACGGGCCATGTCCAGCAATCCCGCCGCGGCGTAATCTCTTCGCAGGAAGCCCACTATGAAAGTGCTGGTGGTTTCCACCGGCAGTCCCAGCAGATTGACAATCAACGGTCTTGATATATTTTCGACAAACACCATGAACCCCAGCCGATCCAGAAGAAACAGGAAAAATGTGGCCAGCATAAATATGGGAAGGGCTTCTTTGAGATACCATTCCACCCGGGCCAGGGTTTTGATAAAAATGTTCCGCAGGTCAGGTATTCTCAGGGGGGGGATTTCCAAGATAAAGTCGGAAGTTTCACCAGGGAGAATTTTGTTGGCAGCCCATCCCACCGCCACCATGGAACCAGTGATTATCACCAGCCATATGAGAAAAGCCCAGGATTCCATCCGCGCCAGCATGCCCATTATGACGCCTAACTGGGCGGAACAAGGAATCCCCAGAGATATGAGCAGGATAACCAT
>CAYNGH010000138.1:0-8824 GCA_964396845.1 uncultured bacterium
CCCTGAATATTGATTCGCCACCCCAGAGAATTATCTCTCTTTCGGCCAGCACCACAGAGCTTCTGTTTTCCATGGGGGCAGGGGACAGGATAATCGGAGTCACCGATGATTGCAACTATCCCCCTGAAGCCCGTAAAAAAGAAACAATGGGAGGGATGTTCCTGGATTTCGAAAAGATTGTCACCTCCCGACCGGATCTGGTGGTGGTGGAGGGGACCCTTCGTTCCAGGGAATCGGTGAAACTCCGCCGTCTGGGTGTTCCTGTGCTGGTGGTCAGGTCCGATAATTACGAGGATTTCCTGCAGTCCTTTGGAATAATCGGAAAAGCTCTGGGATGTGCCATGGATGCCAGACAGATGGCTATGGAGCTGGATCGGCGGATTAAGTCCATCATGGATGGAATGGAGGAATCCCGGCAACACAGGCCGGAAGTTTTTGTGGAGATATGGGATCGCCCTCTTATCACCGCAGGGGATGGGACCTTTATCAACTTTGTTGTAGGCAGTGCCGGTGGCCGGAATATCTTTTCCGATACTTCGGGGTATCCCCAGGTGAACCCGGAATCCCTGATACTCCGGGATCCCGAGGTGATAATCCTCACCACTTCCAAAGTGGAAGAGATAACGACAAACCGCCTGTATCGATCCTTGAGAGCAGTGAGATTCAACCGTGTTCACAGGATCAACCCGGACATTCTGGCCCGGCCCACCACAAGGCTTTACCACGCCTGCAGGATTCTGAACCGGTGGTTCTATCCCCAGACAGATCAGGCTGGCCCTCAGGATAAGTATTAAACAATGAACCGGGAGGATATTTGCCGATAAAAAAAACCATAATTACCCTGACAGTTCTGTCTATTCTGGTGGTGCTTTCTGCCTGGGCCTGCCTTCATATCGGCCCTGCCCGGGACATTGAACCTGCCCGGATTCGCGAGGCGTTTCTGATGAAGCTGTCAGGCGGTGATGTGCTGGAAACTCCTGTCATGACCATCGTATGGGAGCTTCGACTGCCCAGAATTCTCACCGCGGCCCTGGTGGGAGCAGCCCTGGCCATGGCTGGTGGCGCATTTCAGGGACTCCTGCGGAATCCCCTGGCGGATCCTTACATTGTGGGGACCTCTGCCGGGGCTGCCGTGGGAGGTGTGGTGGCCATGGTGTTCAATCTTCGGGGAAGTTTCTGGGGAATATCCGCGGTGGCTCTTCTGGCTTTTGCCGGGGCCATGGGAGCCATGTATGGCATATACCGCCTGAGCCTGGTCAGGGGGAGAGTCCCTGTTGAAACCTTCCTCCTGGCAGGGGTTGTGGTGGGTTCTTTTTTGTGGGCCATGGTTTCCTTTCTGCTTACTGTGGCCAACCAGAGCCTTCAGGAAGTTGTTTTCTGGCTGATGGGATCCACCCAGTGGGCAGGCTGGAGCGGTATCGGCATGCTGGCGTTGTATGTGTCTGTGGGGACAGCAGGTCTGATATTTATGTCCCATCCCCTGAATCTTCTCACCCTGGGGGATGAATCGGCCCAGCACCTGGGACTGGATGTGGAGCGGGCCAAGATAATGGTAATTGTATTTGCGTCCCTGGTAACTGCCTCCGCGGTATCAGTGACAGGATTAATCGGTTTTGTGGGGCTTATGATTCCCCATGTGGTGCGGATGATTACAGGCGCGGATCACCGGATTCTCATACCTGCCTCGGCCCTGGGAGGTGCATTGTTTATGATCTGGATTGACACCGGTGCCAGGACCATGTTTGCTCCCAGGGAGATCCCCGTGGGAGTGCTCACTGCCATTCTGGGGGCACCATTTTTTCTGTATCTTTTAAGAAAATCCAGAAAAACAATCTGACGGTTTCTTTTATCATCTTGAACAACTGTAAGTTTTTGTAAAAGGGAAAACCACCTGCCTGTAGAAATATTTAACTGCCATGGTGTTTTGGTGTTTTTGTCACAAACCAGCAGCCGGGCTTAATCGGTACATTAGAAACCGTGGAAAGGGTAGTTTATGAACAATAAGATTGTTGATGAAAATGTTGATCTTTTCAAGTGTCCCGACACTGGCGAGGATATGATTTATGTCCGGCAGGGAGATCAGCAGAGTCACTTTGTAAATAAATTTGAAACAAAGTTTCATGCAACTAAAGGTTTTTTGGATTTTGTCGGATATAACTCCGCCAAGAAAGTGACAGCCCGATCCCGGAGTAAGCAGAAGGATTTTACTGATCATTACAACGATTTTCTGACCGGGAAAGACTGGTATCACAAGATAATCAACAAGCTCATGTTCTCCCAGGAACTGGATATCAGGAAGATGATGTCTGTGGCCAAGGTATTTCTGACCACTCTGCAGGATGCCCTGATTCTGGATATTCCCTGTGGCACCGGGGTCTTGTCCCAGCCTCTCTATTTTGATTTTCCCAAGTTCAAGTTCATGGCTGCGGATTATTCTGTAAGTATGCTTACCAAGGCTTACAGTCTTTTTGAAGCAAAAAACATAGACAACTCAATCCTGATGCAGGCTAAGCCGGAAAAACTTCCCTTCAAGGATTCCATTTTCGACGGAGTTATAAGCCTTAACGGTATAAACCAGTTTGAAAACTACAAGGTGGCCCTGTCGGAAATACGCCGGGTTATGAAGCCAGGGACGAAAATGGTCGGCATTTGCTATGTAAACGGTCAAAATAAACTTGGCGACAAACTTACAGGTAAACTCCTGGTGGAAAAGGAGATTTTCAAATCCGTATTTACCCGGGAAGAGCTGGAACAGGCCTTTGATGATGCAGGGTTTGAAGGAGTCACCTTCAATATTTTCAATTCCTACCCCTTGGTTTCTATCTCAGCAAACAATCCCAAGGGAAAATGATTCCCCCAAATTTTTATTGTAAATAAAAGTGAGCCTGAAGGCTCACTTTTTGTATGCTTATTGTTATTTTCTTTAGATTCCAACTGCCGAGAGAAGAGCACCCGCAGCGGCGCCCGCAGCCACTGGCCCTCCCATTATTCCGGTCAGTGCTCCTGAGATTCCGCCGATTATGGCTCCCTTTATGGCTCCTCCTAAAGTGCCTGCCAGACCGCCGGCGACTGCGCCCAAGCCTGCTCCTGTTGCAACTCCTGCCCCGGGTTTGCCGATTACGGATCCTCCGATGGCCCCTGTTATGCCTCCGGCAATGGCTCCGCCGATGGCACCAAGGGTTCCGTAAACCGCTGCTGCAACTCCCGCAGTTGCCAGGACTCCTCCCCCTGAGAGGGCCAGGGCTGCGGCACCGCCCAGAGCGCCTATGGCACTTCGCTTGATAATGTTTTTGAGGGAGTAGTGACTGCCTTTTTTGGGAGCTTCCTCCGACGAGGGGAGAAACTCATCTTTATCCTTGGGGACTTCAATGTTGCTTTTTCCCTGCTTTACCGCTGTCTTATCTGAAACTTCGGGAGAATAACTCCCTTGTATGTTTGCTGATACTGAATTGACTGACATGTTTTTTCTCCTTTTTGTTATTATGTTTAAAGTATATTACAGAGGGATGTTACATTCAACTGATTATTGTTAAGGTTTTGTTAACTGATGGCAGGTATGGCTTTAATCTGAAGGGAATCATCTTTGGCAGGGCGAATTCTGCCACTGGCAAGGAAGGTGTCATGTTGTGTTTTATTGCAGTTCTATTTTGGGAAAATCTGTCCGGGACGAGGAAGGCCGTCGTATCGGCAGAGTGAGTGATCTCGAAGTGAACCCCGGGGAAGCCTACCCCAGGATTTCTGCCGTAATCAAGAGATCTGTCCAGAAGAGATTCCGAATCCCCTGGGAGCTTGTAAAGCACATTGATCATGACGGGGTAATATGCCGGGGTGTTGATGTTAAATATGACACCTTTGATTCCGATGGCGGACTCCTTTTGCGGAGAGATGTCCTGGACAAACAGATTGTGGATATGAACGGTCATCGGGTAGTGCGGGTCAATGACCTGCAACTTAATATGCTGGAAGGATCCCTGCATCTTGCCGGAGTTGATGTGGGAACGCCGGGACTGCTTCGACGCATGGGACTTCTGGATGTTTCCCAGTCAATCTCAAAGGCCCTCCGGCTCAAGACTCCCACCAATATCATCCCCTGGGACAATGTTCAGCATTTCGGCCCTTCGGGAGCGTTGAAACTTAAAACAACCTTAAGGCAACTGACCCGTTTTCATCCCGCAGACTTGGCGGATATTCTGGAAGATCTCTCCGGTGCCCGGCGGATGAGCCTCTTTGGCACTCTGGATATGGAAACCGCTGCAGAAGCCTTGGAATATATGGATGATGATGCCCAGATAGCTCTTTTCAACAATCTTCCTGATGAAAAGGCTGCTGATATTCTGGAGGAGATGAGCCCGGATGATGCCGCGGACCTTTTGCAGGATCTTCCCCAGGATCGCGCCCAGGCCCTTCTGAGATTGATGGAAGCAGAAGAAGCTGAGGATGTGCGGGAATTGTTGGAATACCCTCAGGATACTGCCGGGGGCCTGATGAGTCCGGAATTTGTATGGGGTTACCGGGATATGACCTGCCAGGAGGCGATCGATTTAATCCGCAGGCTATCTCCTGTTGCGGAGCTGGTCTATTATATTTATGTTGTAGATGAAGAAAAACACCTTCTGGGGGTTCTGTCCCTGAGGGATGTCATTGTCAGTAATCCCGACACAATCCTGGAGGAGATTATGTCCAGGGATCTTCTTTTTGTCAGGGTTGATGCCGACATTCGACAGGTGGTTGAGCTTGTTTCCAAGTATGACCTGCTGGCTGTGCCGGTATTGGATTCTGATGATGTCATCAAGGGGATTATCACCTTTGATGATGTGATTGACCTGCTCTTGCCCGGTGAGGGCCGGGTTACCATGAAATAAGGGATGGATGCCATTGTTCTTTTCTGATTATGATTCTCCCTGATGAAGTAATCCCGGTAATAAGATATAATGTAATATTTGTAATAAGATAAGCAGAAATAAATGTTGCAGGAGTCAAACCATTCATGTACCTGATGAAGCTGAGCTGTCACAGAATGCTTCAGGAGCTGGCCAGCACACTGACATATTGCTACCGTTTCCATAATCATGATCCTTATGTTCTCCGTTCTGCCATAGTGGAAGTCCTCCAGAACACCATCCAGCATTCCAACGGCAGGTTCGGACTTTTGTTGACGGGAAATTCCATCGTCGTATCAAGCCTGCCTGTAACCAGCCCTCACCAGGGCTATAAACTGGGCCTGCGGATGTACAAGGGGATAAGCCTTATCCGGAAAGGCGAACTGTTCATAGCCCGGATTCATGTGGGAGAGGTTCATATGGAACCGTTAAATATCGAAGAGATTATGAATTCTCCGGCATTCAGCTGTTGTTATTGATCACAGCGTTGCTCCATCTGTTTTTTTGTTTTCCAAAGACAGAAGGAATAAGCCGTGGTCTTTTTAATTTATTGATGATGATTGAACCCCTGATGCCTGTCATCAGAATAACTGCAAGGAGATAACCTGATGCCACAAACCCTGAAAGATATTGACACGCTCTGTATAAATACCATACGCGCCCTGTCCATTGACGCAGTGCAGACGGCCAACTCCGGCCACCCCGGCGCGCCCCTGGGAGAAGCCCCCATGGCATATACCTTGTGGAATCGGCATTTGAGGCATAATCCTGAGAATCCCCGCTGGCAGGATCGGGATCGATTTATCTTGTCCTGTGGGCATGCCTCGGCAATGCTTTATTCTCTGTTGCATCTTTTCGGGTATCCTCTGTCCCTGCAGGAATTAAAAAATTTCCGCCAGTGGAACAGCTTGACTCCTGGTCATCCTGAATACCATCTGACCCCCGGAGTTGAAACCACCACAGGCCCCCTGGGGCAGGGCTTCGCCAATGCCGTAGGAATGGCTATGGCTGTTCACTGGCTGGCGGAACGTTACAACCGCCCGGGGTTTGAATTGTTCGGTCACCGGATTTATGTGATGGCTTCTGATGGGGATATGCAGGAAGGGATCTCCAGTGAGGCGGGAAGTCTTGCCGGGCATCTCAGGTTGGGACGGCTGATTTGCCTGTATGATGATAACGGCATACAGATTGAAGGCAGTACTGATCTCGCCTTCAGTGAAGATGTGGGAAAACGTTTCAGGGCTTTTGGATGGCATGTGGCAGGCCCCGTTGACGGGATGGATGTGGAGGCTGTTGACAGAGCTATTTGCGAGGCCAAGGATGAAACTGAAAGGCCGTCCCTGGTAATATGCAGAACAGTTATTGGCTGGGGCAGTCCCGGTGAAGGCGATGCCAAGGTTCATGGCTCTCCCCTGGGAGCTGATGGAGTAAGGGCTACCAGGGAAAAAATCCGATGGCCCCAGGAAGTTGATTTTTATATGCCCCGGGAAGCTTCAGACCATATGGGGCGGGCTGTTGAGAAGGGCAGAGAGCTGGAAATGAAGTGGAATGACCTTCTGACTGCCTACCTGAAGGAATATCCAGATAAAGGCAAAGAGTTGAACACTCTTTTTTCTGGAAGTATCCCTGATAACTGGTTTGATGGGGCATACAATCTCTTCCCGCCGGAGTTAGGTTCCATGGCAACCCGGGAAGCCTCGGGGAAGGTGCTGAACCAGCTGGCCGGGAGGATATTCAACCTGATGGGGGGGTCCGCTGATCTTGCCCCCTCCAACAAGACGATGATTGACGGGGAAGAATCTTTCGGGGCAGATGGATACAGGGGCAGAAATATTCATTTTGGCGTCCGGGAGCATGCCATGACAGCGATAGCCTCGGGGATGAGCCTTCATGGAACCCTTCTGCCTTACACCGGCACATTTCTTACCTTTGCCGACTACATGCGTCCTGCCATACGTCTGGCCGCCCTCATGGGAATCCGGGTTGTTTATGTATTCACCCACGACAGCATCGGCCTTGGAGAGGACGGCCCCACTCATCAGCCTGTGGAGCAACTAATGTCCCTGCGTTTAATACCGAATCTTACGGTGATTCGTCCTTCCGACGCTACGGAAACCGCCTGGAGCTGGCAAGCAGCCATTGCCAACACCAAAGGCCCTACTGCCCTGATTTTGACCCGGCAGAAGGTTCCCATCATCGATCGATCCAAGTATCCCCCGGCGGAAAATCTGCTTCTGGGAGCTTATGTGCTGTGGGATTCCACCGAAGAAGGGGACAGGCCCGACCTGATTCTGATTTCATCCGGCTCCGAGGTGTTTTTATCCCTGGGGGCAGGAAAGAAGCTGTCGGAACAGGGCCTGGGAGTCAGAGTCATCTCTATGCCCAGCTGGGAGATTTTCGACAAACAGCCCCGGGAATACCGGGAGAAGATTCTCCCTCCCCGGATCAAGGCCCGGGTTGCAGTGGAGGCGGGAATAACCACCGGGTGGGAAAAATATATTGGGCTTGACGGACGTGTGGTGGGAATGACCACCTTCGGGGCCAGCGCTCCATACAAGGTCCTGTATGAGAAGTTTGACCTGACGGTGGGAAACATCATCGGACAGTGCTGGGATGTAATCGAAAGCCTGAAAAACAAGAGTTTCGTAAGCTGAGTTAAGAGAGGGTTCTGGATTGGTATGAAAGTCAATCCCTTTCCCGGGGCAGGTCTGCGTGAATTCGACTGATGTCTGCATCGGTGAGTTTCGTCAGTTTTTCCTCCGCGGCAGCTTCCACAATATCCCATACCCTGCCGGTATTCTCTTCGATTAAAAATGCCTGATCAAGATCCAGGGAAACCCCGGATTCCTTTGCGTAAATGAAAGCACTCACCACATCGTCAACATTTTTGCCAGCCTGACATTTTTCCACCAGTTGCCTGTAATCCAGCTTGATGCCTTCATCCCGGGCTTCTTCCAGATAAAACACACAGTCGGCCCAGCAGTGATCTCCGGCGCACTCATCAAAGGTGAGGTTTATCCCCAGCTCCCGGGACAGCTTTATGGCTTCGATGACATGGTATGCCTGGTATGGACTCAGGTGACGCCGATCCAGGTCGCTCCAGCTTATGGGAATATCCAGCTTTCCGGCATTTATCAGGGCTTCCACCAGCCGTTTCAGGGCCAGGCCGTCACCTTTCCTTTCGATGAATATTTTTTCAAGATAACGGTATGTGATGTCAATGTCATTTTTTTGGGCCAAGTCTAAAGCATCAAGGATCAGAACCGGCCTGAACCCCTGCCGGCGCAAGGACAAAACCTGAAAGAAGTCCAGGTTCTGTTTCAGTTTTTTTGCCTGAATACAGGTGATAAATGCCTGCAGAGGCGGAACAATGAAGACATTGAGGAAGATGATGAAAAGGATTAATATCAGCAGTGAAATCAGGCTGTCGGCAACCTGATTGCCGGTTTGAATGAGGGAGATTTGCCGGGATGCTGTTGAGAGAAAGGTCATTTTGATGTTACCTCTTTCAAGACTCTGCCGGTTTCCTGGTGCCGGAGAATAACAATATCCGCCCCGGCGTGAAGATAGGCATAACCAGTGAAGGCTTCCCATTGAATACCAGCCCTGACTCCCGGTGAAGATTCCCTGGCTTTCCATGTTTCCTGTCCCACAAATGCCAACTGGGGCTTGTTCATATAGCTGTCTCCTTCAAGGCCCAGAAGGCGGGTCTTCTCCATTATTGAGTATGCGTATTCCAGCCCGTATCCCAGGGCTCCTGTGGTGGCGTACATAACTATCCTGTCCTTGGGAAGCCCTGCCTCACAAGCCAGGATGTTAACCTGCTTGGCAATGTTTATGTCGATGGGGGACTCGGTTATAAGGCTGTGGCCGTATTTTATACAGGCATCCACAAGCTCCCGGTGGAACTTGTCCGTGGCGTTTCCCAGCAGGATTTTTTCTCC
>CAYNGH010000139.1:0-8742 GCA_964396845.1 uncultured bacterium
GAAAACTTCCCCTGTCCGGAAAATCCCCATGGGCGGAATCACGCTTGGTTTTGCGGGTTTGCTCCTGCCTATTCTCCAGAAATATCCCTGGTAGTCTTCTTCGAACGTTCGGGAGGATACGGCGGTGACCGGGCAGTGCCCATAGCCAGCGAGATTCTTCGGGCATATTACGACTCTTATCAGTCAAAATACTTGTAGGTTGAAATGGCAGTTTTCATGGCAATTGATGCAGGAACAACAAGGATTGGAGTGGCTCTTTGCGACTCCATGGAAATATCCATCCGGTCACTGGAGCCTGTAGCAGTAAAGAGCCGGGAAGATGCCGCCTTGAGGGTGGCAAAACTGGTGGAGATTCACAACCCTGCGACAGTGGTTGTGGGGCTTCCCGTTTCCCTGGATGGAAGCCGGGGGCCTATGGCTAAAAAGGCGGAAAAGTTTGCCCGGTGTCTTGAAGAGAAAATCTCGGCGCCGGTGGTGATGATGGACGAGCGGTTCTCCACTGTGGAGGCTCAGAAAATTCTGGTGGGAGCAGATCTCCGCCGGGATCGCAGAAAACAGGTCATCGACGGTGTCGCCGCGTCGATTATATTGCAGAAGTATATTCAGTCCAGGAATCAAGAGGGAGAAACCAATCATGAAAGTAGTTAAAATCCTGCTGTTGATACTGCTGGCCCTGGTGATTCTTGCAGGGACTTTCGCCGGGGGAGCTGCATATGCAACATATTATATTATCAACCCCATGGGCGGGGATGAGCCGGTGCGGGTTGACATACCCCCCGGGGCTTATGCCTCGGATGTGGGGGAGCTTCTGGTAAGAAGCCGTCTGGTGCGGGATGCCCGGCTTTTCCGGCTGACCTTGCGTCTTACAAAGTCAGAAAAAGACCTGAAACCCGGCACATATTTTATCGACCCGAACCAGAACATGATGGAGATAATTAACCAGCTTAAAACCGGCCATGGAAAGATTCACCTGGTCACCATCCCCGAAGGTCTTGTTTTAGACCAGATCGCCCGGCTTCTGGAGAAGGAAGGCATTATCACCAGCCAGGATTTTCATGAAGCTCTCCGGGACAACACCTACAGGATCAATGGAGAGGAGATGGAAAGCCTGGAAGGGTATCTGCTCCCGGATACTTATGATTTCCCCCGGCACTTTGAGGCCGATGATGTCATAAGCACCATGGTTGATGACTTCAATCGGCGGGTTGTCCCCATATACAATGAAAAGAAAAAGAACATGCCCCGGGAGCTGACTTTGCATCAGGTGATAACCCTGGCCTCCATGGTGGAACGGGAAGCCCAGGTGGCATCGGAGAGGCCCAAGATCGCTCAGGTCTATTTCAACCGGATGGATCGGAATATGCGCCTGGAGTGTGATGCCACGGTGCAGTTTGCCCTGGGAAAGCAAAAAGAAGTCCTCACATACCGGGACCTGGAAGTGGATTCTCCCTACAACACATACCTTCACCCGGGACTTCCTCCAGGCCCTATCGCCAGCCCCGGCCTCGATTCTGTCAACGCGGTGCTGGACCCGGAGCCGAATCCGTACCTGTTTTATGTCAGAAACGATGTGAAAAACGACGGAAGCCATGTTTTTGGACGCAATTATTCAGAACACCAGGAGAACATCCGCAATTACCAGCGGTAGCCGTCAGAATCGAAGCCCTACGGCTCAGGCCTTTGCATCCGGGGTTGCCTCATCCAGAGTTGACAGGTAATCAGAAATAAACCATATCAGAAAAATCCACGACAGAATCATCACCGGCTGGGCAAAAAGGTTGTGGTTGTATAAAATTCTCATGGCCCACAGGGGATGTTTCATAAAATGAAAGGTGTTGGGGATAATCCCCGCCAGGGCTCCTGTAACAGTACCGCAGAAAAGATACAGGTATAGCGGGATTTTGCCCCTGGAGGGGTTCCTGACAGGATTGCCGGCAATGGCGGATAGAACAGCAATTGCCGGGAGTATCAGGACCAGGTGATGGCCAAAAACAAGAAATGATAACAGAAAAAATGTCTGAAAAACAAGAAAGAAGGACAGAAACCTTATCACCGGGTCATCCCCTCCCCGTTTTGTCATCTTAACCAGCACGAGTACCATAACTGGAAGAATCAACAGGGTTCGAATGATGCCAAGGGGTCTGATGAGGCCGGGGGCTTCAATCATGGGTCTGGCGATGGCGTTTCTGGAAAAAAGCCGGTAGAACATTGCTTCAACAGACTTGTTGAATTCGTGAGTGATGAGTCCATCCATGGAATGAGGCCAGAAGTTGAAGAAACTCCGGGCCAGGTCCGGCCCATAAATTGCCAGCAGTCCCACATGAATGATCAGAAGAACAATGATCATGGTCAACACAGCTTTCCATTCCCGGCGGATTATAAAAACCAGGGCCAGTACCAGAGGTATCAGCTTCAGACTCGATGCCAGGGCAATGAATATGCCCGATAGAACCGTGTTGCCCCGGTCATGAAAGAACAGCCCCACCACCACCAGAAACAGGAGCAATATGTTGATCTGTCCCCGGAAAAGGGACTCATTGACCGGAGAAAAACAGAAGGCGAAGATCAGAAACAGACCCCCCAGCAGGTAGCGGAATTTCTCCGGGAGTTCCGAGAAAGGCTTCATCAGAAAAATTATCACCACCGTTGCAATAAGCAGGAGGCAGTTCAGGTAAAACCAGAACCCCTTGAGGCTGTTGAGGGGTATTCTGGACAGGGGAGAAAACAGGGCATAAGTCAGGGGGGGATAGTTGATCCTGTAGTGGTGCCTGTATTTCTCCTGATGCACTTTCGGGTCGTGGGAGTAATATTCCCTGTAAACTGCGGGGTTGTATATGTCCCGTTCTCCTTCCCGGAGCATCAGACCCAGCCGGTAGTAAAGATCCATATCGCCGTGGTTGTGCCTTTCAACTGCGAAATACCGGACAAAGGCAAAATCAGCATAGCCGAAAAACAAGGCCGCAAGAAGCAGTATTCCCAGAAAAACAGGCCCGATGCGATTTGTCTGAAATTTTGGAACATCCATTCTGTTACCTCATCCCGATGCCGGCTTCCGGGCGGAACCAGTCCCGGAGCGGTTATTATTCATTTCACTGTTCAAGGGGACTGTCCCTGCATTTTCCCGGGAACCGGCGGATTCGTTTATTCCTGTCGTTAGAGGGGCCGTGAGGCCAAGGGCGGGAAGGTAAAACAAGCCCCAGTAGTAAAGCCCCGGAACCCCTGCCACCAGAAACACCAACCCTGCCAGGGGTATCAAGGCTGAGGGCATGATGTGCCAGAGTTTCTTCTGGATCACCCAAACGGTAGCCCAGCCATAAAGAATCACTGCAAAGGGGAGAAAAATCAAGGGGTTCACCAGCAACTGGCTTCCAAAAAGCAGGGATTTGAGTCCAAACTCACTGCTACCCCTGAGCCAGTCCCCGATATAAAACCGGACAGCTCCTCCGGCATCCACAATGAAACCGGATGCTGAGGTGAAATGATACCAGTAATATAATCCGCACAGAATGAAGACCGACAGAAGAATCCTGACTGCCCGGCGATCCCGGCCTGCCAGGGCAAAGATCAGCAGAAGAGCCCAGTGAAAGAAAAATACTTCCCGGCTCATTATGCAAAGACAAAGCAGAAAAGCAAACAGGCAATGCTTCCCGTGGCGGTATGCCAGCAGGGCTCCTGCCAGAAAAAACCATGCCCAGTACTCAGAGAAGGTATAAAACCCCGATGCCATGGCATGAACCAGCAGGTAACCGATCATGGCCGGCCCTGCCACCGATAACAGAGGATTTCCGCTGTCGTGCAGGAGAATAAAATATACAGAGAAGAGAAATCCGCATCCTGCCACGGAAAACAGCAGAGCAATAAACGATGGATCCCCTGGCATCAGTCTCCACAGCCAGAAAAGCAACGGGGGGCGGATATTTAAAACTGACCTCAGGGGCGTGGGCCGTTCTCTATTGTTCAGGGATTGGGCAATGCTCTCATAATAAGGTGTGCCCTGTTTCATATAATGAACCGCATTATTATAAGCCTGGCCGTCAAAGGAATAACTGCCTGGGGGAAGAGTCCCCACTGCCTCGGCAAAACGGCTGATGTTGAGTTGCAGGCCGTTATAAAACATGGAGGCGGAAATCAGGGCAACCATTATGATTCCACTCCACCGGCGAATCTTGACCCTGCCACCGGCGGCATATCCCAGGAATGATCCCATCAGGGCCATTACAGGGGAAAGGAAGGAGTAATAACGCAGTGTCCGGATATTCTGCAAAACTATGGCCCGTAGATTCTGATTTAACACATCATTATGATAAGGCACCATTCCCGGTGGGGAATCCTGTCCCAGGCCGGGATATATCAGTCCCAGCGCTATCCCTGTAGCAACCGGAAGAATAAAATGCAGGGCCGAGATCTTTCCCTTGATAAAACAGCTGGCACAGAATCCGGCAAACAGGGGCAGAGCGATGAGCAGAGGCCAGTGGGCGAAAAGAAGCAGGGGCCATATCACAATAATAACAAACAGGATATATCCTGCCACCTGTCCTGCAGAAAATTCACCCTGGTGTTCCTGAGATACGCCAGTTGCTTCAGGCTTCAAGAAGGGGCCTCCTTTTCCCGGGAGGCAGATTCCTGGGAGAACTGGTGAAATGCCCACCTAAGGCACATATACCACAGAACAGCCACCGCCAGGGGAGTCAGACGGTTCATCAGGAAAAATCCCCGCATCCCCCAGATTAGCTTTGCCCATGGATGGAAACTGTTGGGAACCACTCCGCCAAAAATCCCGATTAGCATCATCATCACCAAGGGCCCTGAAAAAGAAGTTCTGGCGGAAAAATTGCTGTGATGCCATATCAAGGGCAGGGTCACCAGGAGAAGCACCAGATGATAAGGCCAAACCAGGGGGGAAACAAGAAAAATAGTGCAGACAAAAGCGGAAAAAAGACCGGTTTCCCCGTCGCCGGAAAATTCAGGGCAACGATATGAATGAAAACATGTGAACCCCAGGAATAACAGCCCCACAAGCATGGAGAATCCCTGCACTATTGCGGGCTGAATCCCTGCCCCGGGGAGAATAAGTCCCATCAGAAAAATTATAAATGAAGGGACTGACTGAAGCCATACCGAGGACTGGCCGAACCATGAGAAATAACCCCCTGGGGAATGCTGGAAAAACGACATGGTCAGGGATGGGCCAAACAGCAGTAGCCCCGCCAGAAAAAAACCGAGAAAAGCTGATAAAAAGCCAGCTACTGCCTTCCATTGCCGGCGTGATATGAAAAACAACAGCACTATTCCAGGGAAAAGCTTGATGGCTGCTGCAGTCCCCAGCAGGGCACCGGCCAGCCCCGGCATTTTGCGACGGTAACAAAGAAAAGCCAGGCTCATAAAGAAAAGAAGCACTATATTCACCTGTCCCATGAAGAGATTATCCTGCACCGGGGAAAAGAGAAAAGCAAAAATAATACAGTAAAGAATCATAGCCACCCTGCCTGGGGGGGTAAACTTCTTTCCAGTCCCTGATGCCAGCATAACCGCCACCGATGCCATCAGAAGAATGATATTGAGATAATACCACATTATCTTGAGGCGATGAGTCCCTAAGTGGGTCACATATGAAAAAAGCCCGTAAACAATAGGAGGATAATTCAGATGCCGTCCCTGGAGTTCCGGCTGGTCCTCCATGAAGCGGTCATAAATCTCAAGATTGTATATATCCATCACTCCGGCTCGAATCATCCGGCCACCGGAAATATAGTTCTCAAAATCCCCGCCGATGTTTCTCTCCACCACCCAGAACCGGACAAAGGCATGATCCTTTCCGCAGAAGACAAACATCAGCAGAATAATAATTAACAGCAAAACTGCATATCTGTCAATTTTTATCTTCGGCGGGGTATTTTTCATGGATTTATCTTCGATGAGGCTGTCCCTGTGACCTTTTGGAAACGAGGTTGTCCAAGGATTGTCCGGTATTGCATTATTTTTTGCCCTGTGGTAAAATAATATAAGAATATTTACAATGTTGTTGCTGGTATCATTATGATCAACTCCCTGGGCAGACTGAAAAACCTGGTGACCTCATCGGTCAGGTCGAAGTTTACCTCATCCGAAACCCACGAAAAAAGCTTTGAACCCCTGACCGACGGTTTTGTTGTTTCCGGGGATTCGTGTAAAAATCATCAGAATGATATGACCCGGATGAAAATTCTCAAGGGTTCCTCGGGCAGGATCATCAAAGAAAAAACCACCGGGAGCACAATATCCGGCAACACCGGAAGCATCAAGGACAAGACAGCAAAAGTTGCCGGTTATATCATGCTGGGGCTTTCTGTGGCCGGGGCCGTCGGGGGAGCCATGGCCCCGATTCAATGCAATGCCGGCGGAACAATCCAGCACGCAACCCATACATCAACAGAGCAGAATGATAACAGGAGTTACGACACTTCCTCCAGGGGAGCATCCATGACATGGGATGAAGACAGCGGTCAGAACTCCCCCCTGTTTGCATCTGCCCAAAGTGCCGGGGTTTCCAGCGAGGTGATTTCCCACTTCCAGAATTCCGAATCAGGTCCCGGGAAGATGCAGAACCTCCTGGATGAAGTCCACCAGAACTTCGGCTCCATCAGCCAGCGTCAGAAGGATTTTCTTTCTGACGGCTTCAACGGCAAAACCCGGATTCTTTTTGTAACGGTCAGCCACCGGGATGCCTTTGTCAAGGGAGAAGCCGTGGGGAAGAATATTTTTCCCATGATTCAGGACAAGATTGACCAGGGAATGAACGATGGCAAGCTGACCCTTAGTGAGGCCAACGAACTCAGGGATCAGGTTCAGAGGGCGGAGGATATGACTCCCCGGGAACGCCAGTTAGTGGCGGAAGCCTTTACCGGCCTTTACAACCGGGAAAAAACCTCGGGCATGTTCGCCTTGAATCAATGACACACCCCTTGTTTCCTGTCCATTTTTAATTTCGGCAAGGGAATTTCTCCGGTAAAAAGAACTCCTTCTCACAGCCCATCAAGACAAAAACTCCCACAAAGCACAAAGAAGGACGGCGTGAAGGGTTTTTCCACCACAAAAAAAGTCCTTGTCATAGTTTTTTTTATCCTGTGGTTCACAGCTCAGGTTTATGTTCCCTTTGTAGCCAATGACATGGTTTTGAAACGCTGGGCCGGGCCTGACACTCCCAGGGCGCTGTTCGACATGGACTTCTGGGGTTATGTGATCCCCGGCTATATGTGGCTGGATGGGAATCATGATATTTACGATCACAACCAGATTGTCCCTTATTTTGAAAAGGTGGGGTTCAAGTCCCCGGTTCCCGGTGTCATCTGTTATCCGCCGTCATTTTACACCCTGATGATCCCCTTTGCGGTAATGCCCCCGGAACAGGCAACGGATACATGGCTTCTCTTGAAATACTTCTCTTTTCTGTGGATCGGTGTGCTCCTGACATATATGGCGGGAGGGGCAGAAATAACCGGGACACAACGCATGCTGTTAGTTCTGCTGATACTGTCGGCAATCTATTCTACCAAGCCTGTCATGGACGATATCGCCGTGGGCCAGGTGAATATCCATGTGTTTTTCCTCCTGTTGATGGCCCTGTTCTTCATATCAAAAGACAAAGACATACCCGGGGGAATCTGTCTGGGGCTGGTCTTCTCAATCAAGCTCATCTCGATTTTTCTCATCATCTACTATGCATACCGGCGCCGATGGAAAATCGTCATCCCGGCCATAGGGATCATAACGATCCTCTGGGGTCTGTCCATAATCGCCTTCGGCCCGGGAATCATAGCGGACTTTGTGGATTCTCTCACGGGAAGTTTTGTTCAGGTAAACTATTTTGGAAACCTGTCCATTCAATATCGGCTGATGTTTTTAATCGACAGAAACCCGCAACTGGTCAAATCCATATATACAGCCATCGCCCTTCTCATTATCGCCGGGGCGGGCTTCCGACTGGCGAGTCTGAAGGATGAGGCTAATCCTCATTATGTATTTTCCCTTCTCATGGTAACTGCTACTATTACTTCCCCGGTGGTATGGAGCCACCATCATGTCTGGTTCTTTCTGTTTCTTACGTTGTGGGCAAAAGATTTATACATCCACCCTCTGAATAAGCCTGTGGAGATATTCAATGGGATCCTGTTCTTGATTGTATATTTTATCATGGCCTTTCTCAACGGCCTTTTTTCCCAGTATTACTACTATTACGAGGTGTTTCACTGGGGTATCCCCTTTGGGATGCAGATGGCAGTATGGCTGGCGGTGATGTTTTATCCCCCCGGGAGGCTAATCCCAGGCAATGGTTCAAATACTTTACTCATAGCCCAAGAGGGAGGTTGTTCCAGCCAATGATCCAATTTTTGCCTGCTGTTATATCTGTTTCAAAAGGGCCTTGAAGGAATCCCGGATTCAGCGGAAAAAATATAATGACCTTTAACTGCACACTGATACGAAGGGGATTTCTGCAGTGGTTCTCTGGGGGAAAGGAGCAATGCATTTGGAAACCACGGGCCATCATATTATAATGGAATTATCCCAGTGCCGGGTTGATTATCTGGAGGATCTGGATTTCATAAAAAAGATCATGATTAACTCCGCGGAAGCAGCAGGGGCCGAGGTGAAGGGAGTGGCCACCCACAAGTTCAGTCCCCAGGGAGTCAGTTGTGTGGTGGTCATCGCCGAGTCCCACATGTCCATTCATACCTGGCCCGAGGCAGCCTATGCGGCTCTGGATAT
>CAYNGH010000140.1:0-8594 GCA_964396845.1 uncultured bacterium
TACATTGAACCGAAATCAGGATACAATCCTGCAACCGGGGATGGTAGTCACCATAGAGCCGGGGATATATGTGCCGGGCCTGGGAGGAGTCAGAATCGAAGAAATGATCCTGATTACCTCACAGGGACGAGAAATTCTCACCAGCCTGCCCCGGGACTGAATCCCCTCCCGTGTCCGACTACATCTCCAGGTTCAGGTTGACAGGTATTCTGGAACGGTTGCCTTCGCCGGGTTCAGAGAAGGCCTCGGCCAGCATGCTGGCATGTTCCAGAAGCCCCCCCGCCTTTTCCAAGGTTTCCATGGCCTGATCTATCAGATTTTCCTGAGCGGTTTCAATATATTCCAGCATCATTTCCACCGCGTCAAGATGAAGACTGGATGCCTCATCAAACTTGTCGTCGATGTCACGGGTCAACTCTGCCACCTTTTCCGGCAGATCGTCGCTGTAGAGTTCCTCCATCATCTGTCGGATCTCCTCGGACATATCCATCAGCTCCTGCTGAATCTCTTCGTTGTACTCCCGCAACTTATCAGGGTTTTTCTCTTCCTCGCGAATGGCCCTCAATATCTGGGCAAAATAATACAGTTTGCCGGTAATACCGCCGGGCATCTCGAACACCGCTTCATCAGGCTCCGGTGTCTTTACTTCCTGCCGCTCCTCTTCCATGCCGATCCTCCTTGCATCATCGTTAAACAAGCCGGGTCGCCCCATATACTCATTAAATTCTCGAAGTCATAAGCCAGTTAACACCAGAAAAACATCCTCAAGAAGGTTCATTCTCCGGCTGATCCTTCTGGGATTCCTTGAAACTCTCCAGGGGATTGGCCCCTTCTTCTATCTCGTGCTGGTAGCCTTCATCCACAATCATTTTCTTCAGCTTTTCTGCAGTCTTTCTGGCTACATCCATCAAATCTGCCCCTGTTTCAATATCCTTCATGGCACTGTCAATGTACATCAGATCTCCTGTGTCCAGAAAATGCTGAATCAGCTTGATGGCATCCAGAAAGAAATTGAAGGAACGAACCATGGAATCATCCACTTCAAACATGACATTGCTGGATTTCTCCGGCATCTCCTGATGAGCCTGGCGGGCAGAGCTGATAATCCCCCGGATTTTCTCAGAGTCAAATTCCAGCCTTTCGATGATCTGGTCATGATACTCCAGCTTCTCATCCGGATCCAGCTTATTTTCCTCCATAGCCACAAGGGCTTCGCAAATCATCTCAAGATGACGGGCAAGCCCAACCTTCTGCGGTTCTGTTTCTTGATTCTTCGTGTTGGTGTCCATATCAAAAGCCTCCCCTTTTTTATATTCATTTTATCGTGAATGTAAAAATCTCCTTCATCTGAATAAAAACAAAGAAGCCGGCAGAACCGGCTTCCTGCTGATAGAAAACTGCTGTTTAAAAGAACATCCCAAAACCAGGGAATCCGCCGAATCCACCAAAGAAAGGCGGGTTCCAGTCGGTATTCCAGTTGTAGGTTGCCTGACCAATATCCATGCCTGCATTGTTAAAGCGGTTGTGGATGTGAGCTCTTTCCCAGGGCTGGACTCCACCCCTCTGATAATGACCGATGGTCCTGGATATGCCCTTCTGCTGATTGATGAGATAGTTCCCCTCGCCTCTGGTGATGAGGCCGTTGGACAGACCATTGAAAATATGATTGGACTGATCCAGCTGTCGCTGCTGATATTCATTGCGGGGCTTGACATTGGGATTATGGTCGCCCTTGGAATATTTGTTGTACAACCGGTCATAAGTCCGTTCCCTGGCGGCGAGAACTCTCTGCTCGGCTTTGCTTAGGCCACCCTCGGCATACCTTGCCCGGAGTCTTTCGGTTTCCAGCTGGTATGTGTGAAGATGATTGAACTCGTTGCGGTTGATCTGCCCGCTTTTCACACCGTTAATCAGGTTGTTGCTCTGCTGATCTCCCCATGACTGCTTGCTCTGCCAGGGAGGAAGGGGCTGTTGGGGGTGCCGTGGGAAACGGGGAAATTGGGGGAAGCCGGGAAAGTGTTGAGTTCGCTGCCAGCTGGCAATTGCCAACTGATTCTGCGCTGCTGCTAAAGACATAAAACTCATTTATACATACCTCCAAATAATTTTTTTTCTTTGCTTAATTATCCCACAATTTTGTTTAAAGTAAATATTCTTCCATGTAACATGTATGTAAATTTTTTTGCCAATTTGTTAACAGAAAGTAAATTTTTTATTGCAATGTTAAAAAATTGTAAAATTAACTGGAAAAACACAGCTTTTTGCCCTTGTTTTATGCTTTTCATAATCCTTAAACACTATGAAATCAATATTGTCAACTTTTTTTCTGCAGATTTTTTTCCGCCTTTGACAAGCTGACAGGACAATTTCCCAGGCATTTTAATCGGCACCATCTGGCAACTCCGGCAACTGCTGTCAAACATGAAGCATACTGGAACTTGTCCATATCCAGAAAAGGAGTGAACAAGTTTTTGTTGCATATCATTAAAGAACAGCCCTGACGGAGGTAAAAATGAAAAACAAGAACAATCTGAAACCGGCCTGTCCAGATGATCTTCCTTCCCTGATGGAGCTGATCACCCGACGGGGGGTTTTCCCTGGCTACATAGGCCCAGAAGATCCTCATATCACAGAGCCGTTACTGAGAAAAGAACACCTCCTGGCCAGAAATGATGTATGGGAAGACCCGGAGATATATCCGGTGTTGTTATGGATTGACCCTGATGACAACAAAATCACTGGATTCATGTGCGCTGATCTGGAAGTGGAGGATGAACTCTTTCCAAGGTTCCACAGCCAGATATATGACTGGCTGATTCCCCCGGGGCCTCCAGGTGAAAAGGCGGCATCTGACATGCTGTCCTGCATGGAAGCCCTGTCCATGGACCTTCAAAACCATCAGATCCTGATTGATATACTTCATGACAAGGACAAGGAATCCGTCGTGATGGAAAAGGTTCTAAAAGAGCGGGGATATTTCCCCCTGAAGAATCGAATATTCCGACTGCCACGAAAACATGACCTCAACACTGTCATGCAAAAGAGCTACCATTTCCGGGAAGCGATCCCCCGGGATCGGGACTTCATTTTGATGCTGGCATCCCAGAACTGCAAACACCTGGTCCCGCCGGGAATGGAAGAGGAATCCGCCAGATACATCCAATTGAATTACAATTCCTATGCATCCATGGATATTACCGGGGATCCCGGTCAGCGTTTCTTCATTGTGGAGGACAAATCCCTGAGGCAAAGCGTTGGATTCATTTCCCTCATTACCGATGTGGCCGATGCCATTTCTCCCCACAAGTGCGCTTACCTCTTTGACATGAGCGTTCATGAAAGTTACTGGGGAAAATATGCCACCCATGTTCTGGTAAGAGGCGCTGACAACTACCTGACAGAACATGACTACACATGCATGTATGCCGATGTTCTTTCTTCCAACCCCAGAGCCCTTAAAACTGCCGTCAAAAGCCTGGGGTTCATCCGTCACAGTCGGCAGTGGGCAAGGAAATCCACTCTGGATAATAGTTAAATAAATTTACATCCTGTTAACATGTTAACAGTTTTTTTACAGATTGTTAACATAATATTAACCTGGTTAATATCCTGTCAATAAAGACCATATTTACCATGTATATCTTTTGTGGGATAATTAGATGATATCAACTTTTGAGAGGAGAATCAACATGGGAAGAGCAGTTAGAAGCGTGGGAAGAGCAATAGGAGGAGTGGCCAAAAAAGGACTCGGCCTGGCCAAAAGAGTGGCAGGATCTGCCCTGAGTTCAACTCCCCTGGGGGCTGTTGCAAATATGGCTATGAAACTTTCATCAGGTAAAAAACAGGAACTGGTGGGAATGCTCACCCAGTCCATGAACGGCGCAAAAGGCTAAATTCAAATAACTATCAAGATCATCCCATGAAGGGATGATTTTATTTCGGGCATCACCACCGGGGGGATCTCCCCGGAGGATAATATCCAGGAGCCGTTGAATCAATAAAAAAATAATTTCTGGGAGGTACTCATGAGCCAACAGCCATCGGATATGTCAATGCTCCAGAACCTGCAGGGAGCACTGGGGAACAAATGTCCCAGCTGTGGCCAGCTCAGCTACAGCAACGGCGAAACCTGTGAAAACTGCGGTGAGGATTTTGCCCCGGAAGAAGAGGAACAGGAATTCTCCTATGTTCAAGCCGAAGGGACTCCCCTATCTGCAGCAGCGAGAGCCACCGGCATTTCAAAGATTCCCCTGGAGGAATCCAGAAATCTGATCCTTCTTCAGGATGCAGTAGATGCTGTTCAGGCCGGGGAAATCACCCTGGATCAATATCAGGATGAAGTGGGGGAGGTTCTGAACCTTGCCTGGACCAGCTCTGAATCTTTTAAAAGCGATGCTATGAAGGAACAGCTGGCAAAAATTCCCGAGGAATACCGGTTGCTGGTGGAAGAAACCGGCCAGCTGTGGGAAGAATACTACAAAGCCCTCACCAGAATGATGCAGTATGACGGCGACAATATCAGCATCGCCGACGAAGGCCTCCAGATGGTGGAGGAAGTATTATGGAAAATGGACAAACTGCAGGATCGCCTGATTCTCAAGGCAGGACAGCTTCAACCGGAAGTGGAGAAAGAACGCCAGGAAGCTGAACAACAGCAGGCCGGCCCCCCCGAGGAAGAAACCGACAACAGAACATATGCCTGATCTGCATTAAACTTGGGCATAAACAGTTATCAGGCTCATACATCAAAAATGATGTCCACGTGAAAGACACCGTCAATCTTCTTGATATTCATTTTATGATGAGTGACAGCCTTTACGGGAGTATTGATGGTCAGCCCCGCATCCTTCAAAAAGGCAAACCTGGCCTGGCAGTGAAGCATACCATCTTCGAAGGCGCACTGGTCAAATCCCGTCAGCAGAAGGCCTTCTCCGTCCAGCAGATATAACAGCTCCGAGAGAAAATTGTTCAGCAGTTCTTCCCGGTTCATTCCGTCTATCAGCATTTTCTTATTTATCAAGCTCATCCCCAGGCAAGGCCCCTGGCCTCCCATAATCAGGGCCATCATACCCAGGGCGCTTTTTTCCATTAGCCGGCTGGTATCCGGTGCCGTCACATGAATGCCGATATCAGAAGTATGCTCCAGCAGGCTTACTCCGGGAATAATCTCCCGGGCGGTTTTATTCTCATTTTTCATGTTTTATCTACCATCACAATAATATCAGTTTTTCCTGATAATCTACTTTTCTCTCTCTTGCAAGAACAGAACAAGGCTTAGTCATCAAAGAAATCATCAGAGAGGCCGATGTTGATTTTATACACCCCATACCGGGCATCTGCGGTGGCTTCCAGTTTTTCCCTGGGAAAATTGAAGCTGGCCTGCATCCGGTTGAACACAAGGTAATCCTTGACCGTCCGGTAATCGATATTCAGAGTGATGAGTCCGCCCCCCTTGTAGTGATAAACATGTCTGGGAAAGGTATAATCTTCCCGGTTTACCCATATCTCCTCTTTATCAATATCCCCCACAATGGTCTTGGGAGTGAGGGTCACCTTGTAATAATCACTGCCGTTAAGCTTCACAGCATCAACCCTGGTGTTGAATTCTTTCAGGGGGGGCAGGCTCCAGCCAAATATGTTGGGATATTTGTCCAGAAAATAAGAGGCTCTGCGAAGTTTGAGCTTGTGCCGATCCGGTTTCTTGAAATAATATGTTCCATCCAGGATCAGGTTGGGGCTGAAAATCTGGTATTTTGCATTCACCCTCACCACAATATCTACAGAATAATCCTCAAGACCAGGGTTGATTTTCATTATGTTTTCCCAAAGCTGTTCCGCCGTAGGCAGAGGCTGTTCCTCTGCAAGGCCGGCTCCAGTCATCAGAATAAAAATTGACAGAACCAATGCAATTGTTTTGAATATTTTCATTTCAATTATCTCCTGTGTTAGCATTCTCATGTTAAAAAAGGTCGTCCTACTTTGCAATAATATTCCCAGGAGCGATTACTCCTGGGAGCTTCAGTTTTTCCTGAAACCATTGAAAAGTCTTTACCAGGCCTTCTTCCAGTCCGACTTTCGGTGCCCAGCCCAGGAGTTCTGATGCCAGAGTAATATCGGGACAGCGTCGTTTTGGATCCATATCCGGCAGGGGTTTCAGCAGGATCTCCGGAGGATTGTCCACCAGCTTCCCCAGGATGCCTGCCAGCTCAAGAATATTGTATTCATCAGGATTTCCAATATTCACCGGCATAGTATAATCGGAATTATAAAGCCGGTAAATCCCATCCACAAGATCTGTCACATAACAGAAACTCCTGGTCTGACTGCCGTCGCCATAGACTGTCAGAGATTCCCCCCGGAGGGTCTGGCAGATGAAGTTGGGAATTACCCGGCCGTCATCAGGACGCATTCTGGGGCCATAGGTGTTGAATATCCTGACAACCCTCACATCCAGGCCATGATAACGGCGGTATGCATCAATCATGGATTCGGCAAAACGTTTTGATTCATCATAAACAGAGCGAAGCCCCAGAGTGCTTACGTTTCCCGGATAACTCTCCGACTGGGGGTGTTCCAGGGGATCCCCGTAAACTTCAGAGGTGGAGGCCATCAGGAATCTTGAATTGTATTTTCTGGCCATCTCCAGGCAGTTGCGGGTGCCGATGGAGTTGGTGTTAAGAATCTCAAAGGGGATCCTCACGAAATCATCGGGGCTTGCCGGTGAAGCAAAATGAAGAATGCCGTCGATGGGATACCCCGGATCAAAGTTGTCCTCGACAACATCAGCCTCAATGAAATTGAAACCCTTATTGCTAATATGGGACAGGTTCTCCGGGGTTCCTGTGATAAAACTGTCAACCCCCGTCACCTGGTATCCAGCCTCCAGGAACTTCTCCACCAGAAAAGAACCAATCATTCCCGCGGCGCCAGTTATTAATACCTTCAAAATATCCTCCAATATATCAACATATGCTTATATACAGGCCAAAGCGTACTCATTATGTTACGATCGAACCGGCAGGGTAATCTCAAGAATACCCCTGTCAAGGGAGGTTATCACCTTTTCGTGTTCCACCTGGCAGGGTAGAGGGATTGAACGGGAAAACTCTCCATGGGCCATCTCTTTGCAATAGACAGTATCTCCCCGATCATATCTGCCGGCAGGGATTTTTCCCCGGATGATAACCAAATCCCTGGTGGCATGAATGGAAACATCATCACTGCTGATTCCCGGCAGGGCAATACTGAGATGAAGAACTTCTCCAAAACGGGACATATTCAGAAGTGGTGTGAAGGGAGTCGGGGAAGATGACTGCCTGGGATGGCTGAAGATATCGGCAATCATTTCATTGAAGGAACTCTGAATGCTTTTCATGGTAAGCACCGGGTCCCAACCGGATCTTATCGGAAGAAAAAAATCCGCAGAATTTCCCTGAAGTCCTGCCTCGGGGCGCTGGTTCTCATTGTCAGCCTTGCATTTATTATTGATGTTATCCATGTGAACTCCAAATTTTCACAGTATTGTTATTGTCCTCAAAGGGGTGTGGCAATCATGGCCCGATCCCCGCCCATCTGCTGGCACATCCGCAAGGACTGGCGGGCTGCATCGATGAAACTCTCCCCGGTCCTGCCCAGATTGGGGTAATTGGAAACCCCGATGCTGAAAGTGACCCGTTTGTTGCCCGACAGGGGAGTTGACTTGTCGATGTTTGACTTGAGCCGGCGGGCAATCTGGGCTGCCCGGTTCTGGTCAACTTCCGGCAACAGCACCACCACGACATCCTGTTCATAACGAGCCGGCACATCAATACCCCGGCGCAAATTGACCCGCATAATCCTGGCAATGGATTTGAGTATTCCCACCAGTTCAGTATGGGGCAGGGACATATCCGGCTTAATCATCAGAAGAGAACATGGCCGGAATGTCCTCTCGGCCCGCTTGACCTCACCGATGAACCGTTCATCGAAATAACCCCTGACATAAAGGCCTGTAGCATCATCCAGAAGGGCCGGGGCCACAGGGACCTGCCGTCGCAACATACCCGTATCGGGGGCATTCAGGATCTCAGAATCCTCCATGGCATCCACCATGCAGACCCGGTTCTTACCGGATCTCTTGGCTGTATAAAGGGCCTCATCGGATTTTTCAATAAGATCCTTTTCCGAGTGGACATGCACAGGATATGTTGCAACGCCGATGCTGAGGGTTATTCTTTCTTTGGCCCCTTCAGGAAATCCTGGAAACACATGATCCTGAACCGCGCTTCGCAGTCTTTCTGCAGCGGCCTTGGCCTTGTCAGGCTCCGTGGCAGGGAGAATGGCACAGAATTCCTCTCCGCCGGTGCGGGCTCCCACATCAATCCCCTCCCGGAAGGTCCCCCGGATGATGTCCCCGAGTTCTTTGAGGATCAAGTCCCCCTGGGGGTGTCCATAGGTGTCATTCAGCCTTTTAAAGTTGTCAATGTCGAAGGTGATGAGGGAAACCGGCTGGCTATACCTGTCGGATCGTTTCAGCTCCTGGGAAAGATTCTGCCGGAAATATCGTTTATTATAAAGCCCGGTGGTTTCATCGGATATTGAAGTTTCATACAGGG
>CAYNGH010000141.1:0-8586 GCA_964396845.1 uncultured bacterium
GGTCGCTCCACCGATGTTGTCCTGCAGATCCTCCGGGGGCTGGAGGCGATTCACAGCAAGGGAATCCTCCACAGCGACCTGAAGCCCGACAACATCCTCATTGCCGAAAACGATACCATCAAAATTTCTGATTTCGGCGTGGCCAAGATGGGAGTGGGGACCCATTATTTTGGATCCCCTGCCGGAAGCCCCTTGTATATGGCCCCGGAACAGTTCCTCAAGGGGAAGACTTCGGTGCGCACTGACATCTGGTCAGTGGGGGTCATATTCTATGAAATGATTTATCGAAAACGTCCCTTCGAAAACATTCAGGAAATCATAGATCGAAACTTCCATCCCCACTATACCAGCGACAACAAGATGCAACAAAAAATAAACGAATTCCTGCGCCTTGCCCTTACCCGGGACGAGGAGGAAAGATTCCAGAATATCCGTGCCATGATTGAGTTTCTGGAAGTCCAGTTAGGTGCGTCATCGGGGGAAAAATCCTCGGAACCCAGCATTCTTGAGATAACCGAGGAGTTGTCCTGCCAGGGCTATTATAACAAGGGAGTGGATTTTGCCAGCATCGGTGACACCGATTCCGCCATCGCATATTATGACAAGGCCATCGCCGGGGATTCGGACTTTGCCCAGGCTTATCATAACCGTGGCCTGGCAAAAAACGAAAAAGGCCAGTATCAGGAAGCCCTGGATGATTTCACCAGGGCCATCAAACTAAAACCCGATATGGCCGAGGCATACCTTGGCCGGGGGAATGCCCGGCTGGCTCTGGGTAATTTTGACATGGCCATTGACGATTATAACGAAGCCTTGATGTACAGAGCCGGGGACCCGGACATATATTACAACCGGGGTATCGCCTATGAAAAGATGAATGATTATGATCTGGCCCTGGCAGATTATACCGAGGCTATAAACCAGAGATCAGACTTTGCCCAGGCATATCTGAACCGGGGAGTCTGTTTTGATGAAAAAGGAGATCAGGAGATGGCCATCGGCGACTTCACCGAGGCGATGATTTATCGAACCGGCTATTCCGATGCCTTCTTTGGCCGGGCCAACGCTTATTTCCGCATGGGGGACATGGATCGGGCCATTGCCGATTATACCCAGGCCATTGCCCTGAAACCCGATGATGGAACGGCATATTTTAACCGGGGATTTGCCCACGAAAGCAAGGAAAGTTATGACCGGGCCATGGCCGACTACAACAAGGCCGTCGAAATCTGCCCCACCCTTTCACCGGCATACATCAACCGGGGACTGCTGTATCAGAAGCAGGGAAACATAGACCAGGCCCTGGATGATTTTTACAAGGCCCGAAAAGCCTCATCGGGCAAAGAATAGACCAGACAGGCCAGCTTCAGCAGGGCAGAAACTTCCCGGCCACATAACCCTGCAGGAGGATCCTGTCCCCTGGAATATAAACCCGGGTTTCGGTTTCATCTTGTTTCATGTGCAAAAGCCCGTCTTGTTGCAGTTCTCTGATTTCCTCCCGGTAATATTCCATCATGTCCCTTTGAAAAAGCTCGTAAAATCGCCGGGCAGACACTCCCCGGCTCATCCGCAAGCCCAGCATCATGAATTCCCCGGTCCGGCGGGCAGTGCTCAGGCGTTCTCCAAAGGCCATGGGGTTCATTCCTTTTCTGATTCGTTGGATATACTCCACAGGGTCACCAACATTGGCCCAGCGCCACATCCCACCATGAGAAGAAGCAGAAGAGCCGAACCCCAGCACGGGAATTCCCTTCCAGTATTTGACATTATGCCGGCTGTGGCCGTCCTCCCGGCAGTAGTTGGAAACCTCGTATCGGCAAAACCCCGCCTCTTCAAGGATTCTGCCGGCATCAAAATACATGGCCTCGGTTTCTTCTTCTTCCGGAATGGAAAGAACCCCGGAAAAGATTGCATCCCCCGTGGGAGTGCCGGACTCCGGGGTCAGTTCATAGGCGGATATGTGATTCACGGGAAAACTTAGGGCATAGAGCAGATCTCTTTGCCACTGTCCGGAGCTTTGTCCGGGAATGGCATACATCAAGTCTATACTAACTGACGGAAATATTTCACAGGCAGAAGTCAGGGTTTTAGTGGCAGTTTCAGCATTGTGGCAACGTCCCAGCAACGACAGCAACCCATCGTCAAAACTTTGAACCCCGATACTGACCCGGTTTACCCCAGTCCGGCGGTAATCGGCCAGATCCTGCTCCCAGGAAGTTGCGGGATTAATCTCCAGGGTTATTTCTCCGCCATTTTCCAGCCCGAAGGTTTCCAGCAGGGCATCAAGAACCCGGCTCACCCGGCGAGGGCCTAAAAGAGATGGAGTCCCACCGCCCAGATGAATCGTATCCGGGATAACCCCGCGGGGATTCATCTGGTGGGAAGACTGCCGGATCTCCCGGCAGAGGCATTCCACATAGCCGTCCATCATGGATTCGTCCCACCGATCCCGGCCCAGGGAGGCAAAGTCGCAGTAATTGCACTTGCTGATGCAGAAGGGGATATGGATATATATGCCTGGTGAGTCCATGGTCACTTCCGCCGATAGAAATAAACATGATCCGTCCCCCATGAGAAGGGATAACAGCCTTCTTCGAACAGGACAAAATCTTCTTCAGGGAGCTGGTGGTGAACGATTATCACCAGGGTTCCCGGCGGTGTTTTTTTGATGTTTTCGACCACGGCACAAACCAGATCCTCTTGATATGTAGTGGCGGGAAGATAAATCAGGTCTGCACCGCCAAGATCCGTGTCTTTGATGTTCCCCTGGCGGAAGGTGATACTGGCGGTTTTCATTTTTTTGCGGATATTGTTGGAAATATCGATATATGTCTGAAAAAGCTCCACCCCGACCCCATGAAAACCTCGTAGAAAATAAGCAGAAAACAAGAACCCTCCCCGGCCTGAGCCAAGATCATAAACCATGGCACCTGGATTCAGGGGGATATGATCCAGCAGGAGTTTCGTGGTGAGGGCCGTGGTTTCGCCGAAAGAAAAGTTTTTCTCCTCAAGGTCCCCGGCCTTGTCAAACTCCGCCTCGTATATGTGGTGGCCCGATCGGTTAAAATAGCTGGTCATCAGGAGCCATTGAAGCTTCCACCACCAGTAACGGGTAAAGAAAAACACAAACTCCAGCCCGTTAAAAACAAAGCTGTAGCAGAACTGTTTTACCTTGAACCACAAGTCCAATATAAATTCCTCCCCGGCATTATTTGCCTGCCGTTGGCAAAAAACCTGCACCGCCGTCACCGTATCCATGGAAGGGTAAAATGCGCCGGCAGGGAAGATAAAAGAAAAATTCCATACTAAACATAAAAACGGGAGGCTGTATATTATGAAAAGAACTGTGCCGGCCCTGCTCATTGCCATTTTTCTTCTGGGATCCACCGCAATGGCTGCCCGGGATGATCTGCCCAGGTATATTTTGGACCAGCTTCATGATGACATCACATATACTGTTGTAACCCAGCGGAATTTAGGTGAGATCGACAGGCTTCCGGAAGTTCCTCAAAAAAAGCATTTTCTTGTGATTCAGGTGCCCCCGGAAAACTTTGACCAGGATAAAGCCGACCGGGTGATGGGATGGGTGAAGTCCGGCGGAATCATGTGGTTTTACGATTCCCGGCTGGCAAATTATTTCGGCATGAAAGAAGCTCCTCTCCGGGAGAACGACTTTCAGGGAAAGCCCCACCGTGATTCTTACGGCGCAGGCAAGGTGGATGGCATCAACTGTATCGCCCATGCCCTGCCCATGCTGGAACATCCCCTGGGCACCGGGGTTCAGACCATACAGATATTCCTGATGCAGGTGGCTCCCGGCCAGTACAGCGCCGTTGCCAGCGACAGCCCCGGGGTGATTCCCCTTTTTCAGGTAAACCTCGAAAACAAGGCAGTTGTTGCCTTGAAAAAAGTCGGTGAGGGAAAGGTCATATTCAAACCTCTGGTCTGGCTGGATGTGTTAGGAGGAGAACGATTCCAGACCAACCTGATGGAATACTCGGGAGGTTACCCGGTTCCAAAATCCGGCCAGGCAATCATTCCCGCAGAAGCTCTCAGGGCAGGCAGTGGAGGCCCGGCAAAACTTGACCGTTATGACAGCCTTATCCTCTCTGACGGTCAGCAGGTGGTGGGCAAAGTCCTGGAATCGGATTTCGAATTTGTCGGCGACAGCGGAATCGAAAAGCTCTCCGTTGGCCGGATGGACTCCATCCGCCTTGTCACCACCGGCACTACCATAACCTTCAAGGACGGAAGCAAATCCACCGGGTCCATCCTGACCCTGTCGGTGAAGTTCAAGACTCTGGCAGGCAAGACTGTTAAAGTCAACAAGGAAGATATCATCAACATCAAGTTCGATGTGGGCAAGGACAGCCTCAACTGACAGGTTCTGCCATGGTCAGTCACTCCGGCCATAAATTATCTGGTTCCGTTGCTGGATATACCAGCAGTAAAGGGGTTTCTCCAGCATAAGGGTTCTGGGGGATTTAGGCGTCAAAGGACGTAAATCCCCGCCTGCCCTGTCAACCATATAAAGGCTCTTTCCGTCGG
Organism: uncultured bacterium; assembly: GCA_964396845.1. Taxonomy (GTDB): domain Bacteria; phylum Vulcanimicrobiota; class JAJTBE01; order JAJTBE01; family CAYNGH01; genus CAYNGH01. Next base: position 4,549 of record CAYNGH010000141.1, read on the forward strand.
ACAGGGACAGGTTTTTACCGTCGGGGCTGGGGGATATATCCTGAATATTTTCAAGGGGCAGGGACAGGGTGTGGGTGGTGAAATCATCCAGGCTGATATAATAGACATTGTTATCTGAAAACAAGATGATATCTGATTCTTCAAAAGGCACATGAATATGGCCCGGGTTTGTCATGCCCAGGGGCTTTTCTATTTCACGGATCATTTTCCCATCCCGATCCCGGATATTGATCCGGGAGGGCCTGTCTGGGTTGTGTTCCACAAAGAGTCCCCGTTTCGGGAGAAATCTCACCTTGGGGCCGGGATTGAAGAGATATTCTATTTTATCGGAAGTAACCCGGTAAAGCTCATAAAGCCATTCGCCATCATCCCTGGATTCATCGGGAGTCTTTATTATGCAGAATAACTCATCCCCCTCAGTGGAGTAAGTGGCATAGGTGCATACCTGCCGGCCTGATTCAAAGGGAATCCTCCTGATAATCTCCCGGCCCGGAAAACGGGCTTCCACCAGCTCATTGGCAGCAAAGTTATTCTGAAGCTCCATCCTGCGAATCAAAACCCGGTCATCGGCAAAGGCCAGGAAAATATCATATGGATAATTTTTCTCCAGGAGCCATTTATGTATCTTTTCGCCGGGATCCAGGGGAACCCTGACAATCATATCATCCAGGTGAACAGTTTTACTGGTGATGTACCTCTGTTTGTTCAGACGCATGTCCATATAAGATGAACCCCGGTCAAACTGCAACCGCCGAATGCCAAAACAGCTGAATCCATCAGAGGATTGATAAATCATCCGGGGGTTCCCGCCATCAGGATCAATCCGCCAGAGCTGAAAGGGGTTCTGATGGCCGTCCATATAAGGGAGCCAGCGGACATATGCGATGCTCTTTCCATCGGGACTCCAGTGGGGAAGCAGATCTTCATGATGGGGGATGCTGGCCAGCTTCTGATCCAGAAACAAAAGAGCATACATCAGGATGATGCCTGCCACCAGTCCCAGGGCAACCCGGAGAAGAGAGAACTTCTTTTTTGGTTTTTTAACTGATTTCCCCGATGATTCAAGTTTCTTCATGTATTGGGACTTTCACGCCTTTCCCCCTGGGAGTTAAAGTTCAGGGATGAGAGGATTGCCGACTCTTTTTTTCTTCTCCCCAGAAGGGCAGTGGCCCAGTGATCCGACCCCATGGGTTTCACCAGCACCGTCACCAGCCCCAGGCGGTTTCCCCCCAGAACATCAGTAAACAGCTGATCCCCAATCATAGCGGTATTATCTGGACGGGCATCAATTTTTTCCATCCCCAGCAAAAATGGCCTCGGCCCGGGCTTGGGATTAAAAAAATATGCCGCCACAAAGGGAACCTTCAGTTGACCGGCGATTTTTTCCACCCGGCGGTAACGGTGACTGCCAAAGATGATATTGGACACCAGGCATATTCTCCAGGGAGGATCCTCCCTCATCAGATTTCCGATGATGTCTGAGTATTCCGGGGATACTTCACCGGCTTTTCGCTGGGCAATGGTGTTGTCCACATCAATCAGCAGATTCCTGACACCCCGATCCCTGAGAGATTTAAAACTGATCTGGGCAAAATCAGCATAATAATAATCAGGCAACAGGGCCTCACAACGGTTCATGTTGAATTCCGGCACCATCGGCATAAAATCCGCCCTGCACTTTTCATTGAGCCTCCACCGCCTTCCTGAAACGGGGATCCTGGTGGTATTTGGCAAAATCCTGATCCTTCAATGCCCGATCCCGGAGCTGTGGGTTTAACTCAAAGGCCCGCCGGAGAAAGAACAGCATCCCCTGGGCATCGCCGGTGAGGGCATGGACCGCGGCGACAACATAATTTATATCGGGGCTGTCGTGATATTCCCGGGCAAGCTCCTTTGCCGTGGTGCGGGCCTCGTGCCCCTGGCCGGAATGAGCAAGACACAGGGAATAATTCACCCGGTAGTTTAAATTATCCGGGTCCAGCCTCAGGGCTTTTTTATAAATCTCCGCCGCCTCCTGGAATTTCTTCTCCTCTATGAGAACAACTCCCAGAAAGTGGTATCCCAGGACATTACGAGGCTCCATCTGGATAATTTTCCGGGAAATTTCACCTGCCATATCAAGCTGTCCAGCCATGTAAGCAGTTCGGGCAAGCCCCAGGCGGTGTTCTATTTTGTCCGGCTCAAGATGGATAAGCTCCCGGTAGTTATCCCCGGCCTTGATGTATTCTCCCATGTCGTAATAAAGCCGGGCAAGGTAATAATACCCCTGCAGGTAATAACGGGAATCATCGGTCATGGACTCCAGCACATGGACGGCTTTTCCCGGCTGACCGGTGCGCTGGTAATATACCGCCATCAGGTAACGGCTCTGGTAATCGCCGGGGTCCTGATTAACAAGAATTTCTATCTGCTCCCGGGCCGGGAGGTACATTCCCTCCATCAGCATGGCCCTGGCCAGAAAACGACGGGCCCGGGAAAGGGAAGGCTCTATCTCCAGTGTCCGGGACAGATCCCCTACCGCAACCTTGTGATTGCCGGAGAAATACTCCAGAAGTCCCCGGTTGAACCAGACCAGAGAGTTTTTCGGAGCCAGAATTTTTGCTCGATCCAGCAGGGATCGGGCCTTGTGGTATTCTCCAGAAACAATCAGGATGGACGATGCGTTAACCATGGCATCCACATGATCCGGGCTGAGGGCCAGGACCCTGTAAAAATAATCCAAAGCCCGGGCAGGCTCCCCCATCATCCGGTTGATCACCCCCAAGTTATACAACAGAAGGGATGAACCGGGATGTTCTTCTTCCAGACCTTGCAGGGTCTTCAGGGCTTCATCCAACTTTCCCATCTTCAGTTCACAAATACCCCGGTTGATGCCCGCCTGGTATATACGGGGATTCTGCTGGTAAACCCTGGCAAAATAAACCCACGCCCGATCAAAGTTTTCCCTGTTCATTTCCAGAATACCTAAATTATATAGGGCCTCGGAATATACAGGGTTCATTTGCAGTGCTTTCTCAAAGGCTTCCCGGGCCGGGGCATAATCTCCCGCGGCAAGATGCACGATCCCGAGGTTGTTTAATGCCGGCAGGTATGAGGAGTCCGCCGACAGGGCCTTCCGGAAATACTCCATGGCACCGGGATTATTTCCCCTGGCCCGCTCTATAAGCCCCAGATCGTTGTAAACTTCCTTGAATTCACCCCGGCGGGATAATTCCGCCAGCTCATTTCTGGCTTCCTCCACCCTGCCTTCTCCCAGCAGGGCCGACGCGGTCAGGTAGGCATAAAGGGGTTGCCGGGGATTGTCATTTTTAAGCTGGTTGAAAATAACAAGGGATCGGGAATATATCCCCAGGGATTGATAAAGAACCCCCAGGTTATAGCGGGCAACCTGATTGTGGGGATCCGCCTTGAGTATCTCCAGATAAACCCCTTCAGCTCCACCGGGATCATTGGCCCGCTCAAGGCAGTATGCCCGGTTGTACATCAGCAGGATATTTCCCGGTCGCCGGTTGAGGGCTTCGGCAAACCATCCGGCCCCGGCATCAAATTCAGAGGAAGCCGCCAGCACCAGTCCCTTTCCCAGAAGAGATCCCAGGTTGCCTGTGTCTTTTTTCAGGATTTCATCATATATGGCCGACGCATCCTCAAACCGGCCTGCAATGGTAAAGACCCGGGCTTGGAGAAGCTGGGCAGATATATTGGCGGGATCCATCGTCAGAGCCTTTTCTATCTCTCCTGTGGCAGAGATGGGATCCTCCTGGCCGTGAAAAATCTCCAGGGCCTTCAGATAAGCCTCCCGGGAATCAGCCCCCTTGTATGACATGGAATGAAGCTCATATTTCTGCAGGTGGACAGGTATCCCCAGCCGGGGCAGGTTCTCAAGAATGTTCAGAATATGGCCGTAGGACAGGTGATCTCCGGTGCTGATGCTGTGGAGGGCAGTTTCTCCCGTGGCAGTATCGTGCACTGCCAGATCAATCTCTCCGGAAGACATCCGGGAAGCCACCAAATATCGGATTCCCAGCCGGGACATAGCAG
>CAYNGH010000142.1:0-8536 GCA_964396845.1 uncultured bacterium
CGATGTTAGATGAAAGGATCAAGGCCGATGCAGACTGTCAAACCAGCCCGGCAAAAAAACCTCTCGGGCCGTGGGTTATGTTTCGTCATACCATTGGGTTTTGGGTTGTGTATCGGTGAGAATCATTGTATTCAAATGATCGGTGCAAAGCCGGGGACATATTGTTTAACCGAACACCACCAAAACGGATTTAAATAACCCGGCAGGAATTTACATGATTTTAACATACAGGCAGTTAACACATCTTCCCGGTTGTGTTAAAATGATAATAAGGTCCTGGGACAAGGCCTTTGCATTGCACAATTCTCACAGATGCCCCAAGGAGTGAACAAAATGAAGATGGATGGGATAAATAACGCCAGCACATCACCAGTCCGGAAGGACAACGTGATAAAGCGTACCGCCAGAAGAGTCAAGGGAGCTGTTTCCAAGGCAGTTTCCGAAACCCTTGATCAATTTGTTCCCAACCGGGTCTATACCAGTGTTGAAATAAATCACGACAGTCCTGATTACCAGAATATCAACATCGATGACGGGGCAAAGATGGTGGGTTACTTTACCCAGCAGATGAAAAAGCAGGGGTTTCCCTGGGCCCTTTACAAACCCAAGTCCGGCCTGACCAAAATGAAACCCGTGGGCGAGTTTGAAGCCCTCAACCGCCTGAAAAACGGCGAATCAGTCATATTCCAACCCAAGCGGGTTATCGGCCTGGGGTTCAATCCTCCCGGTTTCAAGGCGAAGGACATCACCGGAACCGAGGTCAGCGGAAAAATGGACATAAAGACTGGCGGAATGGAAGTTAAACATGGCCAGCCAGTGGAGATAAAAGGATTCGGCGATCTAAAATTCCTCTATGAGCTTTACAACCCGGAAATCAAAATCGATCCCGCCTCCGATGACAAGATGAAAGTAGCCGCCAGAGAGCTGGCATACTTTACCAAGGGAACCATGGCGACCCAGTATCCATGGAAAATGTTCAAGCCCCAGGGCTGGGGCCAGAGAACAGTTTCATCGGCAAAAGCTGCAGTCAAATCCGGCACACGATGGGCAGCCATCGGCGCTGGCGTTGCATATATCGCCAAGCTCTCATCCCTGGCCATCGGCGTAGGTGCTGCTGGCCCGGTGGCACTGGTCACAGGCCTGGGAGTCGGCGCCGCCTTCGGTATCTTCAAGGGTGCCATGAGCAAAAGACACGGGCAGGAAATCAACGCCTTTGAATCTCTTTCAAGGCTCAAGGATGAAAAGCCGGTTTATTTTCAGGAACAAAAGAAAAAAGAGATGGGCATATCGGTACCCTTCCCGGTGATGATCCAGTTAGGCTCCCTGTCATATTTCACAAACCACGGCGAGGGCTCCACCATAACCAACCTGGATGAGCTTAAAACCTTCCACAAAATTCAAGAGGAGATACCGCCACCCAAGGCGAAAGAAGGCTAAGCATTTGACGGGGCCATAGAAATATGGCCCTTTTTAGTTTGTTTTTTTGAATTATTAATGAAATTTATCACAGAGGAATCCGATTTCTTATATTGAAAGTCCTGAAGTTAGAAATGATTTCACCCGGCAATATATTATATTTAAATCAGATTAACTGAAGGGGAAGTGAACATGGAGCTGGACGAAAAAATCATCAAGGCCCTGGTTGACAACAACTTGGTGGAAAGAAAGAGTCTAATCGACATATATAACATTCACAAGGCCAATAAACAACCCCTGGAAAAACTGGTGGTGGAATTTGGCCTGGTTAACCGCCAGAAGGTTTTGGATACAAAAGCAAAGGTCCTGGAGGCCAGACCCTTTCCCCTGGACAAGGACAGAATAAATCTGGAAGTTGCCCGGGGAATTCCATCAGCCATGGCAAAGCGATACAATCTGGTCTGCCCCGATGTCACCGAAGACGGCAGAATGATGATAGCCATGCACGATCCCAACGATTCCTTCGCCCTGGAATATGTCCAGATGCGTACCGGCAAGGAGATCGAACCATATGTCACATTAATCTCAGACCTTGAAAATGCCTGGGAAGAAATATACCAGGACGCAACAAAGAAACGTCACCCATTCCTCAAAAGAAAAAAGGACGAAGAGAAAAAGGCCGTAAAGGTGATTCCCACAAAATTATCCCTGCCGGGCATAACTCGCAATACCTCGGTGGTGATGGACGATGCTGATAAAGCCAAAGAAGTAATCCAGCGGGCCACAGAATCAATCCGGGAAAAGGATCGGGAAGACTGCCAGTTCAACGAGATGGTGGATACCCTCAAGAAGGAGCAGGAAGCCCTCCATACCCTGAGCCGATCCACGGGATACCTAAACTCCGCCATGGGAGAAGAAGAACTGATATGCCGAATTCTGGAAACCGGCATACGGATATGCAATGCCCGAGGGGCATCCATCCTGATGCTGGAGGAGGATAAGTTTCACCTGTATTTCCGGGAAGCCCTGGGCCCCAGGAGTCAGGAGCTTAAATCCATCCGCCTGCCTCTCAACGACAAATCGATTGCCGGGTGGGTTGTTCTGAACCGGGTTCCCCTGGCAGTCAACAATGTGGATTCTGACCCCCGCCACAACAAGGACATTGACAAGGCCATCGAATTCCAGACCGAAAGCATTGCCTGTGTCCCCCTGCTGTGGGGTGATGAGATCATGGGAGTCATGGAGCTGGTCAACAAAGAATCTGGACAGTTCAATGAAAAGGATCTGGAATATCTGGGCATCCTTGCAAATCAGGCGGCGGTGGCCATCCACAACACAACCCTGCTGGAACAATTCCAAAACTTTTACATGGAAGTGGTGGAGATCCTCATCGACTGTCTTGAAAGCCTGGATCCCATCAATCGGCATCATGCCCTGGAAGTGGCCCGGCTCACCTCGGCTATCGCCAAGGAGCTGAACCTTTCAGGGGATGATTACGAAGTTCTGTGTTATGCGGCATTTCTCCATGACCTTGGAATGGTCAAGGTGAACCGCAATGGCCAGGATATTGATCAGCATCCTGTTTATGGTGCTCAGATGCTCTCCCACATCCGTTTTTTCCAGGAAGTTGCCCCCATAGTCCGCCATCATCACGAAAAATTCGACGGCACCGGTTATCCCGACAATCTCTCCGGCGAGTCCATCCCCCTGGGTTCAAGGATTCTCTCGGTGGCCGAAGGTTATACCGAGGGTCGGGACAACAACCCTCAAATACCTCAACAGGAATACCTGGAAGATTTTCTATCAAAATTCGGCATCGATTATGATCCGGGCTTAAAACTGGCTTTTATGGCAGCAACGGAAAGTTTCATGCAGGATGAGGAGCCGGAACAGCAGATTCAATATGATATACCGGAGAAGATATAGCCTGAAATCTTCAGGACGACATACCACTGCCATAATACTCATGATCCTTTTGTGTACCCTTCCCCTGGCAGCTGAATCCCCTCCCACATTTCACCAGGTCCTCAACCAGGCCCGGATGCAAAACCATGGCCTGGAAACCTTTCAGGTGAATCTGAACATGCAGTTCCTGCTGGCAGGGATGAGAATCCCCGCCGGGGGAGTGTTATACTTCCAGCATCCTGACAAGATAAGGCTGAAGGTGAATAATCTGCCCCGGAGCCTGCGGAACCGCCGGGGTTTTTTTCGAAGCATGATCCCAACCAGCTTCAACCCTGACGACTACAAGGGCAGAATTGCCGGAGAAGAAATCCTGGACGGCAAAATCCATTGCACCATTCTGGAGATGATCCCCCGGGGAGATTCCCCCATCAGCCGGGCCAGGGTATGGGTGAACAGAGAAAGGAATGTTTCCCCCAAGTCAGAGATATTCTATGAATCCGGGGGAGTCATCAGAACCCTGGTCAATTTTCGCCGGGAGTCGGATTTCATATTGCCTGATCGGCAGTTTGTAGAGCTGGATTTTCCCGGTTTTTCCACCCGGGCCCGGATAGAATATGGACAATACCGGATCAACATCCCCCTGCCCGGTGGAATATTCGACTGTGACGACGATTCCACCGACCCGAAAGATTAATCAGTCTTCGTCAAATTCATAATGACGGTTATCCTCACGGCCATCCTGGTTCTGGTTCTCAGGGTCATAATCGGTATCGGGGTCAGGGTCATCATCATCCTCCAGAATCATCAAGGCCTCCCGCATATCTCTCCCGAGAATGATGGTAAAATCCAGAGTGGAATCACCGTTTTCATAAGCATTGCCGTTGCCATTCTCCTGGTAATGATGGTGGCTTACCCGGGGCTCCTTGAGATTCAGGATCCTGCCTATTCTCACAGTCACGGTTTGATTCAAAAAATGATCATGAATAACGGTCTGTTCAAGGTTTGTTTCCTGAGCATTGCCCACCTCCACCACGGTATAGCCCTCTTTACGGAGAAGCCTTGCGGTTCTGGCTCCCAGACCGGGTATTCCACAGCCGTTTAACACCCGAATCCATATCTCGTCGGCGGGGAGCATTTCCGGGTCCATCAGAAGCCTTTCAGTCATACGGCTTTTTGTTTCCTCCAGGGGAATCAGCACCATATTCCCCTCGATTATCTCATCTTCTCCCATTACCACACCTTTGAATATGTTGTCCCGATCAAACTCCATATAAACCCTGGCCAGATCAATGAGCTGATTTACATCCAGGTCTGTTTCAATATTGCGTTTTATAACCTGGGCAATACGATCCACATGCATAATATGGGCAGGTTTCTTCAGTTCATTCACCAGAGCCGCTACCACCTGATGCTGACGGCGGATCCGTCCCCAGTCCCCTTCCTCGTCGTGACGGAAACGGGCGTATCCCACCGCCTGCTCACCGTTGAGCCTCTGAGGGCCTTTCTCCAGATGGATATGAAGATGCCCCCAGTAATCGTCATAGTTCATGTCCTTTTCCACATCCACGGTTATCCCGCCGATGGAATCCACCAGCTCTTCTGCAGCCTTTATCTTGAGAAGAACCACATGATCAACTTCCACTCCCAGGAAAGTGCCGATGGTTTCCCGGGCCTGATTAATCCCTGCAGTCTTGGCTTTTTCATAATCATTCTCGGTTCTGTCGTATTCCTCCCAAAAAGCCTCGGTATAAGCAGTGTTGATCCTGTTGTGTCCGTACTTTTCAGAAATCCAGACCCAGGTATCCCGGGGTATGGACAGGACACCTAACTTCCTGGCCTTGTTATCCAGTCCCAGGAGAAAAATCGTGTCGGTGCGGGATCCCTTGTGGTGCATTATTCCGCGTTCATCCCGGTTCTCATCCAGACCCAGCACCAGTATGACCAGATTTTTCCTTGGCGCCCCAGTAACAGGATCCATAAATACAAGATCCCCCGGAGGCTTTGTGACTATCCGAAGAATCTTTATCCCGGCAATTTCCCCTTCGCTTTTGATGAATCTTATTAGAAGACCACCGATTATCCCTGATAATATAACAAAAAGAATTATCCAGAAAAGCTTCGATCTCTTCTTCATAAACAGGGTCTTCTCACCCATCAACGGCTCCTGTTCTGCTAAAGTAATTATCGATTATCATATTCACTCCGGCAAAAATTTCAACTCCCGCCCATGTCAGAATCCAGACATATGAGTAAAGCCTGCCGGAACAATCAAGCTTCAGTTTGTGTCGGAACTGTCAGGATTTTCATCCCGGGGGGCTCCTGGTGCTGGTGGTCTTCCCGGCCTGGGACGGGGAGCAGGAGGATCTGGCAGTTGGATTTTCTCTCCTGTGATTTCTTCCAGCTTCTTTGATGCAAAAACCGCCTGACGGTAGCCTTCCTGTTTGTCCTTGTATTTTTCGATATATTCCCGGAAGGCTTTCACTGCCGTTTCCTTGTCGCCGGGGTCATCGGTAATCTCCCATATCTGATGAAGGCTGTTGGCCAGCTGATAATCATACCTGGCCCGGATAAACTTGCTGTCGCCCTGATAGTTTTCTGCCTCTTTCCCGATGACATCATACAGCTTACGAAGAAGCTCAACCTTTGCCGGTTTCTCTTTTTCCTGTTGAACCCGGCTCCGGAGATTCCTGGCATAAAGCTGATATATCTCAAAATTGTCCGGAGAGTTCTTGATGGCCTCCTCAAAGATGCCGTCAGCCTTGTCTGGGTTTCCCATCTTGTCATGACACATGGAAATGGCATAAAGAAATCTTACATTATCAGGCTCCTCATTCAGGGCCTTCTGAAAGGCTCCCAGGGCTTCCTCATAATTCTCGGCCTTCATGAGCATGGTCCCCTTGTGCTGAAGAATGAAACTGTTGCCGGGATCCAGCTCCAAACCCTTGTCCAGTGCTTCCAGGGCTTTGGGGTTCACCTTGTTTTCGGGCTTTTCCTTGTCAGCCTTCTTTTCGCCCCTGTCCCGGCGGATATGAACCTCGGCAATCCCGATGTAGGCATGGGAATTGACCGGATTAACCTTCAGGGATTCTTCAAAACGATCCATGGCCTCGTCAAGTTTTCCCTCGTTCATCATCTGCTGTCCTTCCCGGGTCAGGTCAAAGGATACTCTCAAATCCCGGGCCGTCAGCAAAGCCGCCTTCAGGCCGTCTTTTTCCAGCTTCTGTCCCTGTTGCGGAGTAACTCCGCCCTCACCGCAACCCCACATCACAATCATCAAAAGGGCCAGAACCATCATCACTGAATATCTCTTCATATCGTTACTCCATATATATTCTGATTTTTTAGATGCTTAGATGTTTAAACAAAAAAAAAGCCTTACCTTTTTTTGTAATAAATTTTTCAGCAGAAAAAATAACCAGAATTCTTCACAGTTCCCGGAACTTATCCGCCGGGAGGTTTCCCCTCCGGGGCGGGCATAGATGGAGTTCTGCCGATAATCTTCCCCACGCCTTTTTTTATGCTCTGTCCAACTCTGGATGCCCCGGCTTTGATGCTGTTCCAGACTTCCCCCACGGCTTCCCTGTCGGTTCGCCAGAAACGATACGCCATAGCCCCGGAACCCACCACCGCCGCGCCAATCCCCGGAACTCCCGTAAGAAGGCAAGAAACCCCCATGGCCAGCCCCGCGGTTACATCCAGCATGCCGATTTTCTTTTTCTCGCTGTCCCCTTCTTTTACTCCCTTCACTATTCCCCGCACTCCCAGGGCTGCGTCCAGAACACCCCCGGTAAGCCCCAGAGTTGCCCCGGCTATCCCTAAAAGAGGCGCTTTGGAAGCCACCGCCTTAAATGCAGGGCTACCCTTTTCCACCATCTTCGCAACCCAACGGCTCCCGGCAAGGCCCTCCAGTCCTTTGGCCATATGACGAAGCCCCCATGCTACCGCTGCGGAGTGAAAAAGAGTTTTTTCGTGATCCAGCTTGCCGTTTTTCTTGTAATCCTTGTAAAGCTGAGTAACTCCCAGGTCAACATTGATGAAGCCTCCGATGGCCCGAAGCCCCGGAGTCACAGACATAGCAGTGTTGAACACCGTGTCGATGGCATTCAAGCCATGATACACGCCCCACATGGTCTGCTTTGAGCCCCGCAGGACCTGATCCCGGTCCCGATTCTTTATGCCGGCAATCACCGTGCCTGCTCCCGACACTACCAGAGCCGAGGCGATGAGGGCGTTGAGCTTCTCCAGCACCGGATTGTTGTTCAAATGATCCGCAATGTTGGCCCCGATGGATACGCTGTCCCCCACGGGGGCTTTCTCCGGTGAAGATTCCATGGCATCGCCGGCCTCGGGCATTTTCTTCCGGGCCTTGTCCATGATGCTTCCCGCAAAGGCGCGGGGATCCTCAACCCCCAGACGGCGGGCCATAGACTCAATATGATTGTATGTGGCGTCCCCTGATTTCATAAAAACAAAAACAATCTCCCTGCATAAATTATAACATGCCCATTAGCTTCAATATACATGATAAATGTTGCCGGTTTGTTAACTTTACGAGAGGATATTTGAAAATCCTAAAGGAATGATGATAGAATTCATAAAACATGACATGGTTCAATCCGATAAGACCTGTCATTGAAGAGGGGGATCCCGCCATGTATTTAAAAAAGATATTTATTGAAAATTACGGCCCCATAGAAAAATTTGACCTGGACATGCCCTTTGATGATGAAAATGGAAACCCCAAGCCGGTTGTCATTGTGGGGGAAAACGGCTCCGGCAAGAGCCTCATATTATCTCATATAGTTAATGTGTTGATTCTACAGAAGCAAGAAGTTTATAAAAATACTGAAGTGGACAAGGGGAAAGTTTATAAACTCATGGCTCCATCATATATCAAAAATCCACACAAATATTACTATTCAAAAATAGAATTCAGAGATAAATTGAAGCCAGCAGAAGAAATACAATTAGGATTCCCCAAAAAAGATTTCCCAAAACCATATCCAGACCATCTAAAAGCCATTATCGGTAAAATGGGAAATGATGACACTGCAAGACCACCTGAACCAATTGGCAGTAAAGAAAAGATAAAAGAATTTATTAACAAAAACAGTCTTCTGTATTTCCCCCCCAACCGGTTTGAAGAACCGGCATGGCTCAACGAAAAAAACCTGAGCTTCAAGCCGGAGATAAAAGAACAGAAAAGGTTAACTAG
>CAYNGH010000143.1:0-8530 GCA_964396845.1 uncultured bacterium
AGAAGGCGGGTTTTGTCCTGACGGCGGACCAGGGCAAAAAACCGCGTGTCGTCGGGATTCCAGGTGGTGTATCCGGGGTATGTCCGGCTCTTCCAACCGAAAATATATTCTTTGTCGCCGGATGTATCCACGTCAATCCGGCGGCGATTTTCCAGATCCAGCAGGAAAAGGCTGTTTTTATCTCCCTTTTCACTTACCGCAGCCACTGCTGCAAAATTGCCCTGACGCTGAGTGGACCATGAAAAATAATTCCCCCGGGTGGTATATATCTGGTTGCCATTTTCTTCTTTTTCTGTTGCTTTGTTTTCTTGAGTGCTGGAAACTTCCTCCGGATCAGCGGGGTCTTCATCCTGGGTTTTCTTTTTCGGAGCCCTGGAAATATTCTCCAGTTCTTTCATCTGCTGGCGGGCCTGATCCACTAAAAACTTGTCCGGGTGAACCTGGTGAATGGCCCGGAAAGTTATTTCCCGCTGGCTCATTTTTTCATCTTCAAGGAATAGCCAGTTGTCCCCCAGCAGAAACATCCTGTCTTCGTCGGGTTGGAATACTGTCCCGAAGTAGTTGAGATTCCCTTCGAAGGACACAGTGGCCCGACGGCGTGTTTCGGTGCTGGTGCCCAGGACCATCATGAAGATCAACCCGGCAATGAGTACAGACAGGCCGATGATGGCCATCTTTGCCGGGGGAAGCCCTTCCCGGATCACAGGCAACAGGGAGGCGATCATAATGGAAAAGCCGGCAACACATAATAAAGCTGTCAGGAAACCGTCGAGGCTTTCGATGAAATAAAACATCACGGAAATCAAGGCAAAGAAGATAATGGCCAGAACCCGGTAATATGTGAAATACCCTGAAGCCGACAACTGCCGGGACAAAACTGCCACCAGGAATCCGCCCAGAGCAAACCCCAACATCAGGAGCTGGGAAAAATTGCCCCGAAAATATGCCATATAACCGCTCCAGGCAAAAAAACCCAGGAGCATAAAAAAAATGCCGTGAACAATATTGATAATCAATGGATTCGGCTTGACTTCTTCGGGGGTTTCATCCCCCCGGGGGGGCTTCTCGGTGTTAATTTCCTTTGTTTTGCTGGATCTGGTTTTCTTCTTTTTTCCCATGAGTTATCCTTATCAAATCGCTGAAGGGTAGAATCTGTTGTTTTTTTTATTCTCCCGGTGAAGGAGTTGCCGGTTCGCCGGATCTCTCCGCGGGAGATGCCCCCCTGAGCTTATTTTCCAGCCGATGGTTGAGGCTGTTCATTATTTCCTCGCTGACAATGCCGTCATCAGGAAATGTACCGATGGAATATGTCACCCCTATATGAAAATATTCATCAAAGGTGGGATGGTAAAACTCCACGCTGGAGAGGGTCTGGCTGACCTTGGTGGCAGCACGGTGAGCGCCCCACTGGTCGGTTTCCGGCAACACAATCAATATCCTGTTGGCTACTCTAACCTTGGAATCCACCCGGCGGGTATGAATGTCAATCTCCTTGCAGATTCGCTTGAAAATCGGGTAAAACATGTCAACCTTGTACAGGGAAGGAATATCAAAATCGAATAAAAGGAAAGTCAGCTGGCGGTTGTATCGTTCCGCCCGGAGGATCTCCTTTTCTATGCCTTCCTTGATAAACTGCTCGGTGTAAAAACCTGTAAAGGCATCCTTTCCCGAATCCATTCAAACGCCTCCTGCCTGTAATATCAGATGTATATTCACTGCCGGCGGGGAAATACCTTCATGATGAAACCAGCCGGCTGTTTCCATTTATTGAATTGATGGAAAAGTTTCCATATCCTTTTTTAAAGCCTCCGAGAAGACATTTTTTTATGAGAAGCTCACAAAGCCATTGGTTATGGGGATTCGCCTGTCCCGGCCAAAGGATCGGGCAGTAATTTTTATCCCCGGAGGAGCCTGACGTCGCTTGTATTCACTCCGGTGGACCAGCCCTGCGACTTTTCTAACCGTGGCGGGATCGTAACCGCTGGATATGATCTCCTCCAGGTCCCGATCCTCCTCGATAAGTCCCGCCAGGATCGGGTCGAGAACATCGTAAGGAGGCAGGCTGTCGGAATCCTTCTGGTTGTCCTTCAACTCCGCCGACGGGGGCCTTGATATGATTCTTTCGGGAATGACCTCCCGCTCACGGTTGATACGGTCTGCCAGCTGATACACCATGGTCTTGGATATATCCTTGATGACTGCAAAGCCTCCTGCCATATCCCCGTAAAGGGTGGCATAGCCCACCGCCATCTCGCTTTTGTTGCCGGTGGTGAGGATCAGGTGGCCGAATTTGTTGGAATAGGCCATCAGGATGTTTCCCCGGATCCGTGCCTGAAGGTTCTCCTCGGTTATGTCGGGTTCCCGATCAGCAAAAACCGGCGCCAGCATGTCCAGGTATCCCTGGAAGGTTTTATCTATGGGGATTTCAAGATAATTAAAGCCGAGGCTTTTCGACAGCTTCTGTGCATCCTCCCGGCTGGCCTCAGAAGTATAACGGGTGGGCATGAATATGCCGGTGACATTCTCCGGGCCAAGAGCTTCACAGGCCAGCGCAGCTACCAGAGCCGAATCAATCCCCCCGGAAATACCCAGGGCCACCTGATGGAATCGGTTCTTTTTGACATAATCGTGGATTCCCAGCACCAGGGCACTGTATATTTCTTCTTCTGTGCTCATCTGGCGCCATTTGTCATCGCGGGTTGCGCCGGAGGTCACCTTTGCGGGCCGGGATACGGGAACTGTATGGTGAACAATCTTCCTGTCGCCCCGGCAACGGGAAGCCCTCTCCATGAGGCGCAGATCATGAAGGCGAACCCGGAAGGGAAGATCCGGCTCCAGGTCCACCACCAGTAAATCTTCCTCAAAAAAAGCGCCCTGGGCAACCCGGCTTCCATCGGGGGCAAACACCATGCTCCCTCCCTCGAAGATCAGTTCGTCCTGTCCTCCCACGGAGTTGACATAAATGAGATAAACTGCGTTATCCGCAGCGCGGGTTGAAATCATCCGCTCTCTCTGTTTCCACTTGCCCGCATGATAGGGGGATGCGTTGAGGTTCAGGATAATCCCCGCTCCTGCCACTGCCTGAGCTGCTGCCGGGCCGTCGGGATACCATATATCCTCGCATATGTTTATGCCAAAAACCGTTCTGCCAAAGCTGAATGTAGAAATTTCCCGGGCAGGGTAAAAATACCGCTTCTCGTCAAAAACCCCGTAATTGGGCAGGAAGGACTTCCGCTGGGTGCCGTAAATACGGCGGTCATATATGAAGGCTGAGGAGTTGTATATGTGGCTGTCTTCTTCTATGAACCCCACCACCGCAGCAATATCCCCTGTGGCAGAGCGTATCCGGTCCATTGCCCGGTGATTTTCGTCGATAAAATCAGTGCGAAGAACCAGATCCTCGGGAGGATAGCCGGTGACGGCCAGCTCGGGAAACACCACCACCTGAACTTCCTGATTCCGGGCTTTTTCGATGGCTTCGATGATTTTTTCAGTGTTTCCGGCGATGTCCCCCACCGTGGAGTTTATCTGGGCCAGGGCAATTCTGAGGGTATGCATGAAAATAACCTCTATGCTTTTTTGTTAGAATTTACTGCAAAGGGGCCTTTCCCTGCCGAAAAAAGCCCCCGGTGATTGTTTTTGATCAATTTAAAATATCTTCACTTGCCGGCTTTTTGCCGGGAAAGTCCGATCCCCAGGAGATCTAACTGATCCCTTTCCACTTCCACGGGAGCGCCGGTGAGCAGGCAGATGCCATTGGTATTCTTGGGGAATATGATTACCTCCCGGATGGATTTCTCCCGGCAAATCTCCGCAATAATCCGGTCATATCCCAGAGCGATTCCCCCATGGGGGGGAGCGCCGAATTCGAATGCCTCCAGCAGAAACCCGAACCGCTGGTTTGCTTCCTCCCGGGACATGCCGATGCCTTCGAGAATATGCTCCTGAAGCTGGCGGTTGTGAATTCTGATGGAGCCGGAAGCTATCTCGAAGCCGTTGTAAACCAGATCGTAACCGTTGGCCCTCACCTTCAGGGGATCTGTCAGGATGAGATCCACATCCTCTTCATGGGGTGATGTGAAGGCGTGGTGTTCCGGTTCCAGGCAGTTTTCCTCCTGGTTGAAGGAATACATGGGAAAATCAATCACCCAGAGGAAATTATCCCTGTCGGTGTCGATCAGTCCCAGGCGGTTTCCCATCATGGATCGCAGTCTTCCCAGCACCGGCAGGATGCTGTCTGCAGGCCCCGCCAGTATTGCAATCATATCTCCCTGTTCTGCGCCGAAGGCTTTCTGCAGTTTTTCCTTTTGAGCTTCATTGAGATGCTTTGCCAGGGGGGATTTAAACTGGCCATCGGGCTTGAGGGCAACAGTCAGAAGCCCCTTCTGGCCGAATTGCCGAACAAAGTCCGTCAGCTCGTCGGTCTGTTTGCGGGAATAATCACCGCACCCGGGAAGAAGAATCCCCCGGACAGTGCCTCCGGCTTCTATCACTTTCTTAAACACCTCAAAGGTGGTGTCCCCGGCGATGCCCGTTATATCCACAATCTCCATGCCGAAGCGGGTATCGGGTTTGTCGGAGCCGTAACGATCCATGGCTTCCCGGTAGGAAAGCCTGGGAAAGGGGGTGGGAATCTCTCGGGCCAGGACCTCCCGGAAACACCACGCCATCATCTCCTCGGTGAGGGACAGGACATCATCCCGTTTCACAAAGGACATCTCGATGTCAATCTGGGTAAACTCCGGCTGGCGATCCGCCCGCAGGTCCTCATCCCGGAAGCACCGGGCAAACTGAAAGTAACGCTCCACACCGCCAATCATCATGATCTGCTTTAACAGCTGTGGCGACTGGGGCAGGGCATAAAACTTGCCCCGGTGAACCCGGCTGGGGACAAGATAATCCCGAGCACCTTCCGGCGTGGATCTGAGGAGTATGGGGGTTTCCACTTCCAGGAAATCCCGCTGGTCCAGGTAATCCCTCACTGCTTTGCAGAATTTATGCCGGAGTATGAAATGATTCATTATCCGGGGACGGCGGGTATCCAGATAGCGATACTTGAGGCGCAGGGATTCGTCGATGTTTCCTTCTCCCGACAGGACAAAGGGAGGAGTCCTGGAAGGGTTGAGAATCTCCAGTGTTTCTGCGGTCAGCTCTACAAGTCCCGTGTCAATGTTGGTGTTGATGGTTCCCTGGGGACGCAGGCGGACTTTTCCCTGCACTGATATGACATATTCGCTTCGAAGCTGTTCCGCCAGGTCGAAGAGTTCTTTATTTTCTGGAGAAAACACCACCTGGGTCACACCCCAGCGGTCACGAATGTCCACAAATATAAGACCGCCTAAATTCCGCACCCTTTGCACCCAGCCGTTAAGTGTTGCAAGGGTTTCCTGGTGTTCGGGCCGGAGTTCACCACAGGTGTGGGTTCTCTTGTTGAATCTGATGCTGTTCATCGGGAACCTCCCTATAAATTTCTGATATTATAATATGTTGGTTTCTACAATGCAAGATCTTGATAAAAAAAAGACAGTCGAGCCTGTATTCTGATATGATGAAGGTGACTGTCAGGCGGAAATCCGGGGTTATCTTTTCTGGGCGTACATCCGGAGGGATTTGGCCGTATCGGAGTTTTCGATGATGGTCTTTTCGATCTTCTCAAAGGCGTTGCAGACTTCTTCGACCCTTTCGTGGAAGGTTTCGATATTTTTCAGCTCTCCTCCCTTGATCATGGAAGTGAGCAGGAAGATGGCCATTTCTTCCCCCACTTTTTCGTTGAGAATCTGCAGGGCCTCGCAGGTCATCTCGGTCTGCTGGAGTGTCAGGTCGCCCCGTTCAATCATGGCATCTACAATTTCTCCTGCCAGCTCTGCATTGGTTTTTTTTGCCATCATTACTCCCCTTTCGCTGGAATTGTCCGATGAATTCCTGTGGTAATAACTCATTAAAAACCCCTTCTTGTTTCCTGCAGTGCAGGAATTATATGGGTCTATTTAACATCCGCCGGCAAAATGCCTGCAAAGGAGGCAAGTTCCCATCTGATCTTGACAGAAGACTGCAAAATATGTAGAATTGCAAAACGGGGATTGCCGGCAGGAATCGGCGAAAAATGCCGGAGTCAGGGGTTTTGGAGTGGCCGGGCCTTGAAAAGAAGGGTTTGTATCAGGTATATTGAATAAAATTTTCTACCAAAGAAAAAGGGGTAAATTATGAGCTCATTTTTTGATAAATTCAGAGTCAACAAGCCAAAGGTTGATGAACAGAACCAGGAAAAACTTTCATCCAAGTCGTCGGTGGATCTGTGGATAAAATGCAAGGGTTGCTATACTCCCATATACCGCAAAGTTCTGGATGAAAAGCTGAAGGTATGCGACAAATGCGGATTTCATCATAAGCTGTCCAGCTTTGAAAGGCTCAATCTTCTTACGGAGCCGGGAACCTTCGAAGAGCTTTTTACCGACATCATCCCCACGGATCCCCTCAACTTCGGCGAAGAATACCGCCAGAAGCTGGAAAAGGATCAGAAGAAGACCGGCCTCAATGATGCAGTCCTCACGGGAACGGCTGATATGGCCAATCACAAGGTGGCCCTGGGAATAATGGAATTTTACTTCCGAGGCGGGTCCATGGGCTCTGTGGTGGGAGAAAAAATCACTGCCATAATGGAACACGCTGCGGACAATAAACTGCCCTGTGTCATCGTCACCTGCTCCGGCGGTGCCCGGATGCAGGAGGGAGTTTTCTCTCTGATGCAGCTTTGCAAAACCAACGGCGCCGTCAACCGGATGGCCGAGGCCAAAGTGCCCTACATTGTGGTTATGACGGATCCCACCACTGCCGGCGTGGCTGCCAGCTTCGCTTCGGTGGGAGATGTTATACTGGCGGAGCCTGGTGCCATCATAGGCTTTTCCGGTCGGCGGGTCATCGAGCAGACCATCCGCCAGAAACTGCCTGCAGATTTCCAGACAGCAGAATTTTACCAGAAACATGGCTTCATAGATCAGGTGGTTCATCGCCGTCATATGAAAAAAGCCATCATCCGAATTCTGAATTTTTTTTACCCCGACCGGATGAAGGATCAGAAAAATGAAGACACCGGAGATGAACAGCACAAGGAAATGGCGGGAGCAGTTAGTTAGACAATTCATCAGATGGGAGAACTGACATATGATATTAGATGTTGAAAAACCTCTTCTGGAACTGGAAGAGAAAATCGAAGAGTTAAAAAAAGTCAACGAAACCGGCAAGATTGACATAGCCAAGGAAATCAAGGCTATGGAGAAAAAAGCCCGGGAGTTAAAAAAAGAGATTTATAAGAATCTCAACCCCTGGGACCGAGTCCTGATGGCCCGTCATCCCCAGCGTCTGACAACCCTGGACTATATCGAAGCAGTATTTGATGACTTTCTGGAGCTTCACGGGGATCGTTTCTACTCTGACGACCCGGCAATGGTGGCAGGGCTTGCCAGCCTGAAGGGAAGCACCTATATGGTGATGGGCCACCAGAAGGGCAAGGAAACCAAGGAAAACCTGCGACGCAACTTCGGGATGGTTAATCCTGACGGATTCCGCAAGGCGGGACGGCTCATGAAACTGGCGGAGAAATTCGGATTCCCCGTTATTACTTTCATCGATACCCCGGGAGCTTACCCCGGCATCGAGGCGGAAGAACGGGGCCAGTATGATGCCATTTCTAAAAATATTGCCCTGATGATGGGCCTCAAGGTTCCCATCCTGGTGGTGATTATTGGTGAAGGAGGCTCCGGCGGAGCTTTGGCCATCGCCGCAGGGGACAGGGTGATTATTCTGGAAAACGCCATTTACTCGGTCATATCCCCCGAGGGGTGCGCGTCCATCATATGGAGGGATGCCACCAAGGCCCCGGAAGCAGCCCATGCTCTGGGAATCACCGGGGAATTCCTCCTGGAGAGGGAACTGGTTGACGAGATTCTTCCCGAACCCCTGGGAGGAGTCCACAAAGACCGGGAAACCACTTACAACATTGTCCGGGATGCCATAATCCGCATAATGGACGAGCTGACAAAACTAAAGCCTGACCAGCTCACTCAAAAGCGGTATGACAAGTATCGCAGGATGGGCGCTTTTGAAAAGGTAAAACCAGAAAAAAGCAAGTAAAGCCAATATTTATTATATGGATAAAAAACGCCCCTGCCGGGGCGTTTTTACTTTTTTTATAAATGTAGGATCAGATATTTTTTTTAAACATCTTCTTCCTGTTTGGGCTTTATCTGATGTTTTTCCGATGATATTTGGGTTTTCCTGAAATATACTTCTATCTGCTTTTTACTTTGAGTAACTCCTGTTAAATATTACCGGCTCACCTTCTAAAAGTGAGGGCCTCGGGAGGACTCCTTTCCCGGAAGGGCCGAAGCCGGCCACATTGGTGTTCGGTTAAGTAATATAACTCAGTAGCTGTGCCGTCCGGATGGGATTTCTCCCGCTGTCTTTCTCCTGCTTCAGGGCGGTTTGCTCCATGTCGCCTCACAGATTCCTTTCCCTCCGGGATACGCCGTCC
>CAYNGH010000144.1:0-8509 GCA_964396845.1 uncultured bacterium
CGGACCTTGGATCTAATCTCTTCTTCACATCCCATCACAGGAATGATCTTATCTCCCAGGTGTTCCTTTACCTTATTAACAGCTTCCATGTCCAAAGGATTCCAGAATGCCACCAGGTAATGCTCATCTCTCATGGCAACAGGGACAGCTCTGATTTTTTTTGCAACTTTTTCCGGGAGCATCTTGGCAACCTTTTCATCTATGTCTGTAAGCTCCACATCAAAATAATCCACTCCCAGCCATCGTGCAAGGGCTCGGATCATAAGTTTGCGGGGTGCCGGGTGTGCCAAAGCCTGCCTCGGATCCCCTGATTCCCTGAGCTTTGATAATACCTCATCGGGAATAAATGCCATGTCCTGGAGAATCTTGAATAATGCTTCCGGGTCTTTTTGGGGACACATATCCAGCATCCGGTAAAGGTTTTCCAGGTGTGATCGGTTCAAGGCCGTGGGAGGTTTCAGCTCACGGATCCGGGCAACAGCGGTCTTTTTCTGCCTTTGAAGAACTTCATCATCAAACTGATCCGCAGGGAATATAATCGCCGACACTCTTTCCCCCAAATCAGTAAAGGAGATGCAAAGAAATAACAGATAGCTCTTGCCGGCGATATCCACTTTCTTGCGGTTCATGTTTTTCAAGGTGAAAACCATGGAATTCCATTCGTCGATGGGAATGGTTTCTAAAACCTCAGCTCCGTCCCGGGTCAGAATATAGCTGTATGCTGACTTTTCCTCGGGGTCAAAGAGGAGTACGTCGTTGAATACATCACCCTGGCTGATGAATTTTTCGAAGGAGCGCTCAACGGTGGGGGTAAACTGAAACAAAGGTTTATCTTCTATCTCAGGCTCAAATTCTCTGCCTGTAGAAATAAAATGAACCTCTTCCACATTTCCTGTCAATTGATTAAAAAGGTTTTTAAACCAGTCCAATTACTCTCTCCACCGCGGCAATATTTTAAATAAAACTATATACTTTTTCCTGTTCTATCAAGTCGATCAGCTCATCATAATTAATCATTCTGGCACCGCCGGGGAGCTTGTCGATACCTCTCTTGGCCAGATCGTTTTCCACATAATAGACTTCCATCTTTCCTTCAACAGGACTTACTCCCAGGTAAACCCCGTCCTGAAGGAGAACGACCTTTGCATTTTCATCCCTGGAGGCAAGGTCCAGCCCCAGTTCAGTATATCGCTTGTCCAGGAGGTAAACAGCCATAAATTCTCCTTGTATCAAATTAGATGCTCACAGTAAAATGGGACTTGTTCAGAAGCTCTCTTATGGAATCCCTATCCATGATCCTGAATGGCCCCTCGATAAGTTCCGAATCGATGTTTCGATCCTCGATGGCGACTTTATCAAGATATAACGAAGCGTCAAGATACCTGAGAGCTTTTACCAGCTTGGCAGAACTGCCATGATCCAGGGGTATCAGGGCGAACAACACAGAATCGTTTGTAAAAAGAACACTGATCCTGTGTTCTTTGTATCCTGCACTCATACCCAGGGCACACCTGAGAATATGATCGATATAAGTTTTTCCCATGGGAGTGTCTGACAGGATTATCAGGATGTTTTTCGATTCCATTAAAAATTCCTTTCAGATGCAGTTGTCACAAAGCGATGAGCCGATCCATCCTGGAAATCGCTTCTGACAGATCCGGCAGACCACCGGTCTTGATGCCGTCAAGATAAGACTTGTTGCTGTCGATTCCCCGGGCCCGGATGTCGATGTTGCTTGATATGATAGTGGCTCCCTTGTTGATGAGATCCTCAATGAGATCCCGGGGATTCTCAATCTCCTCCAGAGGAAGCTGATTTTTCATAGGGGCATATACTCCCTCGTTATAAAGAAAAACAAATACGCTGTGTTCTCTGCCAAGGGCTGCAGACGCAAGATGGTAAAGGGTTTCCATCTTTTCACCCTGATGAGGACTGCCCCCGAGAATAAAACCGAAGTTTGCCAACATACCCTCCCAAAAAAATACTGATATCTGTTTCTATGCTCAACCCGAATCCCCTCTACAAGCCAACCTTTCTGTAAAAAAACTGTTCCGTCATTTTTTTTCAGTTTCTCCCGCCAAAATAGGAGATGGAACTCCTTTTTCGATGAACTCAAATATTCCTTTGTTATTTTTATTCATTTCCCGGTCTATCTCCTTGAATATATCCACATATTTCCGAAATTCATCTCGATCCATCGCATCATTTAGATAAAGAAAATCATCAGATATCCTGGAAAAATGCTCTGGTTCGGAAAAGATCCCAGTCCATATTCTCGCTGACCAGCCCCCGGCGTTTTGCCAGGTTCCAAATGGGAGTGCCGGGGTAGGGAAGAACGATGAAAATTTCTATCCCCTGCATTTTTTTGCGATTTTTATCTATGAAGTCGATGGTCATATTCAGATCTTTTGGGGTTTCGCCAGGAGTGCCGATGATGAAAGACAGGTTCAGGTCAATCCCATGTCGGACGCAAAGATCAATAGCCTGTTGATTCAGCTCCACAGTGGTGCTACCGGCTTTTAAGAACTTCAGCACCTTGTCGGAACCCGATTCCGCACCAAATGCCCCGGAGATGAAGTTCATAGCCTTCAGATCCCGGCAGAGATCCTCATCCATCATATCTGCCCGAATATGTCCTCCAAAAACTGTCTTTTTGTCATATCCTCTCTGTCTAACCATCCGGCTGATCTGATTGACCCGGTCCCGGTGGCCGATAAAAAGATCATCAAAGAAATGCACATAAAATGGCTTGAAATCGGCAAAGATGGTATCCATCTCCCGAATTACATATTCTCCGGAGAAAGTCCGGTAAGTCTTCCAGATTACCTTGGGAGAACAGAAAGTGCAGTTGTATGGACATCCCCGGGATGTAAACATATAATGAAAACCGCCCCAAACCGACTTTTCCCTGACAGGGTGGGGAAGCCGATCCAGGGGCTCAATCAGTTCCGGCCTGGAGTTGACCCGGACATGCCCTTCGCTGTCATGGTAACAAAGGCCACTGATGGATGAAAGATTCTCCCGCCAGCAGGGATCCTTGTCCATCATTTCCACCAATTGCAGAAATACTTCCTCGCCTTCCCCGGATACTCCAGCATCAAAGACTCCCGGCAGAGTCTGAGGCAGGGCGGATATGTGATCTCCGCCGATGATGACGGGGACTCCCAATTTCTCCCGGAATTGCTCAGCCCAGGCCACTGCCACTTTCATATTTTCCGTCACCGCGGAAATTCCCACAGCATCAGGCTTAAGAGCTAATACCTCTGCAGGGGTCCTGGCCACCGATACACGGTTGCCTGGGGAATACTTCCTGACATAAGACTGAAGGTAATAGAGGCCGATGGTGGGGATGGCCCTCTGGGAAGCCTCCTCAAAACGAACGGCACTGATAAGGGTGATGTGCATAGGAACTCCTTCGTTTCCATGTTTGCCCCTGCCAGGACTATGGGGCCAGATAAAATTCTCCAACCCACTGGTCATTATCCTGCCCCGGGGAAATCACATACTCTTTTGAAAATGAACAGCCATCACAAAAGGCATCGGGCAACCACAGCTCCACTCGAATCAAAACTGATTTAGTTTGATGGCAAATTATTTGGCCCCAAATCAAACCAGTTTCAAATTAATTCACCTATTCGTTTATTCGTTGTCTGGGGCGGATCTGTTGGTTGCCAGGGGAAAACCGGCGTTCAATCCATATCCATATCTTCATCAATATCAATATCGATCTCATCGTGGGATTCGGGATAGCTTATGTCTGCCTTTTCCAGCTGAAGCTGAATATACCTGATATTTGCCGGGTTCAGAACATATTCCCGGATATATTCATCCAATTCTTCACCGGTGCGGGGAGGACGGATTTCCAGATCCGGCGGGCGGATTGACTGGGCCAGTTCTGTCTTGCGAATCTGATATTCTTCTTCGGGCAACTGGTGAATCCGATCTATTTTAGAATCGATCTCCCGGACCAGAATCTGGCGGGTCCTGTCATCTTCGTGCCTATCTATTCGAAGACGCCAATCCAGCTCGACAAGATAATCCCGCTTCGCCTGTTGATATGCCTCTCCCGAGAGAGGACGCAGCTGATCCAGGATCATTTCCAGCTTTTGAATTGAGCCTGCCTGGCCAATCCGGCGGGGAGCCTTGATTGATGACCACGGAATGATACAGGGCATATATTCTGATACAACCTGCAACTGGTTCCGGTTCAATATCTCCCTCGCCTTTTCCACCTGACGTTCCAGGGACTGATGGCGGTCATATTCGTATTCATAAAGAGTCCCCAGGGCAAACCATACCTTTTCCTCGGTGGGAACATCAATCCCATCATCCATATAGATTTTTTCTTGAAGCATATTAAGCATCTCCATGGCATGAGCGCTGTCTTTTTTATATCCCAGAAATACTTCCCTCTCCAGGAGTCTTGTTTCATAAAGGAGAGGCAACAGTTTGAGCATCTGCTCCGTTGACAGCTCCAGGGATCGAATAAGATTCAAGCTTTCAAGATCCAGGTTCTTACGGGCAATCTCCGGTGGGGTATAAAAATCTCTGTCCGGTGCTGGAGATTCAGTCCCGAATGCATCTGTCCAGCCCGCAGACAGCAGAAAAACTACAAGCACAACATTAACAGCAAACAGTTTCTTCATAAAGTCCTCCCGTGGATGATTATATCAAAATTTTAATCCTTATAAAAGCTTTTGACAAGGGATTTTTTTGTGTTATAATTAGCCCGGCAATCGTTGCCGTCAAAGGGAGATCAAGTCCGGCATAGAATATATGCACACCGTCAGCCGACGAAGACAGGGAACGGTCTGTGCCGGCCAAACCGAATAATCAGGTGATATAATGCTGGGAATGCTGAAAAAAATAAAAAATGTCTTTGACCCCAACCAGTGGGAGATCAATAAGCTGAAAAAACACCTTGACGCTGTTAACGAGCTGGAAGGAGAAATATCCAATCTTTCCGATGAAATGCTCAAGGCCAGAACTCCTGTACTCAGGGAAAGGATAAACAATGGTGAGAGTCTTGACGACATCTTGCCTGAAGCCTTTGCCGTGTGCCGGGAAGCTGCCCGGAGGACAGTGGGCCTAAGGCCATATGATGTCCAGATACTGGGAGCCTGTGTTCTTCACCAGGGACGAATGGCGGAAATGAAAACCGGCGAAGGCAAGACCCTGGTGGCCACCATGCCCACATACCTGAATGCTCTTTCCGGCAAGGGTGTCCATATTATCACCGTTAACGACTACCTGGCCAAGCGGGATGCCCGTTGGATGGGGCCGGTATATGATTATCTGGGGCTTTCCGTGGGGGTTATCCAGCATGATCAGGCCTTTATCTTTGACCCTGATTATATTGTAGGAGATGACCGCCAGGATCAGTTGCGGGAAACAACCCGCCGGGATGCATATCAGGCTGACATAACCTATGGCACCAATAATGAATTTGGCTTTGACTATCTCCGGGACAACCTGGTGATGGATTTGAATGAACGGGTTCAGCAAGAGTTGAACTATGCCATCATCGATGAGGTTGACTCCATCCTGATTGATGAAGCCCGGACACCGCTGATCATATCAGGCCGTGGTTCCCGATCCTCGGACAATTACCGCAAATTTGCCCGAATCGTCAACCGCCTGATAAAAGATGAACATTATACCGTGGACGAGAAAGCCCATTCAGTTCCCCTCAAGGAAGAGGGTGTTCTGTCTGTGGAAAAATATTTGGGGCTGACCCGCAGGGAAGATGATCACGAAACTGAGCATACCCTGTATGCCCCGGAAAATGTAGAACTGGTTCATCACTTGGAAGTTGCCCTCAAAGCCAAGGAGATATACCACCGGGATGATGATTATGTGGTCAAAGACGGTGAAATAGTAATTGTGGATGAGTTCACAGGCCGGCTTATGTTTGGACGACGTTATTCCGACGGAATTCACCAGGCCATTGAAGCCAAGGAAAATGTGAAGGTTCGGTCAGAAGATCAGACCCTGGCTTCCATAACTTTTCAGAACTACTTCCGGATGTACTCCAAGCTGGCAGGAATGACAGGCACCGCCGCCACCGAGGAGAAGGAATTTAGGGAAATATACAACACCGATGTGGTTATAATCCCCACCAACAAACCCATTGTCAGGCAGGATCTGGCAGATCGGGTATATAAATCGGAGCAGGTAAAATTTGAATCGGTCCTCTTGGAGATCGAGGAGCTTCACAAAGAGGGCAGGCCGTCCCTGGTGGGGACCCGATCCATTGAAAAGTCCGAACGGCTCTCATCGATGCTCAAGAAAAAAGGAATCCCCCATAATGTTTTAAACGCCAAACACCACGAGAAGGAAGCGGCAATCATCGCCGAGGCAGGCCTGCCCGGTGCTGTGACCATCGCCACCAACATGGCGGGCCGTGGTGTTGACATCATTCTGGGAGGAGCTGTCCCCACCGCGGAGAGGGAACAGAGAAAATATCGATCTGCGGAAGCTCACTTAAAAAAAATCGAGTCGGAAACCGAGAGTCTTCACCAGGAACAGGAAGAGATGAAACAGCTGGCCGGGGAGCTTGAGAAGGAATATGAAAAGGCCAGGACTGTGGCCATAGATGCAAGAAACAAGCATAAAAAGGAAAAATCCGATAAGAACCAGGAACAACTTGACAGAGCAGAGGAAGCCCTCGACGACATTCATTCCAGACTATCGGAGCTTCGAAGCCGTCTTGCTGACAATGCCAAGGCCCTCAAGGGCCATCAGGAGCTTATCCCCCAGCTGAAAGAAAAAAATGAAACAGCCCGCAGAGAGCTTGAAGAACGGGAAAAGATTGTCGCCCGGGAAAAAAAGGAATGGACACAAAATCACAAGACAGTTATTGATGCCGGAGGCCTTGCCATCATCGGAACTGAACGGCACGAATCTCGGCGAATCGACAACCAGTTGAGAGGCCGTGCAGGAAGGCAGGGAGATCCCGGAACCACCAGGTTTTATGTGGCCCTTGAAGACGAACTGATGCGTTTGTTCGGTTCCCAGAATCTTCCCGACTGGCTTACCAGCTGGGAAGATGACCCGGAAAACCCTCTGGAATTCGGGCTTTTCACATCTTCAATCCAGAAAGCCCAGGCCAAGGTTGAATCCCTGCATTTTGATATTCGTAAATCAGTGCTGGACTATGACAATGTAATGAATGAACAGCGCAAGGTCATGTATGCCGAGAGGGATAAAATCCTCCGGGGAGAAAACCTGAAACCCCATATCTTGGATTTCGTCAGCCAGAGTATCGACAGGCTGATGATGCTCTACACCCCGCCGGAGATACCCTTTGAACAGTGGGATATCGAATCGCTTTTTTCCGCCTGCCGGGAAACCTTTATCCCGTTGCCTATGGATGCGTCGGCAAAAGACATTGAAACCCCGGATCGAAACGCAATCCGGCAAAAGATTCAGGAATGGGCCACAGAAGTATATGAACAAAAAGAAGAAAAATTAGGCCCGGATCTTATGAGAACCCTGGAACGCTGGACATTACTGCAGATGGTTGACACCAAGTGGATTGACCACCTCCAGACCATGGATGACCTGAAGGAAGGAGTCCGTCTGCGGGCATATGGCCAGAAGGATCCCCTGGTAGAATTCATCAATGAATCCTTCGATTATTTTGAAGCGATGAAACAATCCCTGCAGGAGGAAACTGTAAAGTATCTCTTCAGGGTTCAGGTGAAATCAGAAGGCATTGCCCGTCAACACCAGCGAAATGTTCAGGTGACCCGGGAGCACCGGGGTGAAGGGCAGGAGAATTATCAACGTCGAAGAAGCGGGCCAAAGGTGGGAAGAAACGATCCCTGCCCCTGTGGCAGTGGAAAAAAACATAAAAAATGCTGTGGGAGGAACTGAAGATATGATAGAAATTGAAAGGGATATATCCCGCCTGAGGGAGAAGCTACTAAAAATCAAGGAGTGTCTTTGACCTGCCGGGCAAAGAGGCAACAATAAAAGAACTTGAACAACAATCAACATCCGGTGATTTATGGAATAACCCTGATTCAGCCCGACAGCTTCTGCAGAAGCTCAACGGTCTGAAATCCCTCACTGAGAGAATAACAAAACTCCAGACCCGGGTGGACGATCTCGAAGTTTATCTTGAGATGGCCCAGGATGGCGACAATGAAGCCCAGTCGGAGCTGGACCGGGAAATGGAAAAGCTGGAGCGGGAGATCACAGACCAGGAAACCGCAACCCTGCTTTCCGGTGAATACGATTCATACCCGGCAATAATCAGCGTTCATGCAGGGGCCGGAGGCACCGATGCCCAGGACTGGTGCGAGATTCTCCTCAGAATGTATTTGCGCTGGATGGACTCAAAGGAGTTTCAATACAAGCTGGTGGAAGAATCTCTTGGTGATGAAGCGGGGCTTAAATCCGCCACGGTGATGCTTCAGGGCGACTATGCATACGGATTCCTGAAAGCCGAAAGGGGAGTTCATCGGCTGGTGCGTCTTTCTCCCTTCGACTCGGCTCACCGCAG
>CAYNGH010000145.1:0-8477 GCA_964396845.1 uncultured bacterium
TCATTCTGTTGGGAGTCTGTCCCCGGCTGGGTGCTTTAATCTCAGTGATGCCAGTGCCGGTTCTGGGGGGAGCAGGGCTGGTCATGTTCGGCATGGTGGCAGTGGCTGGAATGAACGGCCTCAGAGAGATTGAACCTACAAATCGCAACATGCTCATATACTGCCTTGCCCTGGTAATGGGTATGGCAGTTGTGACAAGGCCGGAAATCCTGGCTAATTTTCCCGTCCTGTTGCAGATGCTTCTAAGCTCGGGTATTACTACCGGGGCAATTGTGGCGGTGGCTCTGAATCTGCTTCTACCGGGAAGGACTTTCGATCAAAGCCTGGCAGATGAAAACCCCCCTGCTGAAGATCATTCCACCGGAGTTACTAGGACAGGGCAGGCATCATAACAGCTAAAAAAAAAGCTCCCCACAGGGAGCTGGGAGAAGTCTTATTTACTGGTTATCAGCTGGCTGATTATTTCTGCCCTGGGATGAACCGTCGCCGGGAGGCCTTCCCTGGGATGAACCGTCGCCGGGAGGCCTTCCCTGGGATGAACCGTCGCCGGGTTGTCTGCTCTGGGATCTTTTCAAGGCTTCCAGATCCAGGGGTTTTCCTTCTATCAGGTCCTTGAGTTCTTTCTTTTCTTCATCGGTAATAGTGGCTCTCAGTTCCTTGCGGGCAAGAAACTTGATTCGCCTTTCCCTCATTTCCCGCAAGGCAGCTTCTCTGTTTGTTTCCCTGGATTTGACAATTTCTGCGCGGGTAACCCCTCCATTTTTCTTGAGGAAATCAGCAAAAGCCTGTTGGTTTCTGGAAATTGCCAGATCCATTGCCGTGACACTGTTGATGTTGGGCATGTTAATGTCGGCCTCTTTGTCGATAAGCAACTGGGCTGCTTTGATTTTTCCCTGTATGGCTGTCCAGTGAAGGGGAGTCTGGCCTCTGCGGTCCCTGGCATTTACATCTGCCTTGTGTTCTATCAGTTTCTTCATTACCGGCAGGTTTTCCCGGATTGCCGCCATGTGCAGGGGAGTAAGACCCAGAGCATCGACGGCGTTGACATCTGCCTTGTTTTTGATTAGCAGTTCCGTGGCCTCCATATGTCCCCGGTCCGCCGCATAATGAAGGGGAGTCCGTTTTGTCTGGTCGGTTATGTTAATGGTTGCGCCTTTTTCAATCAAAAAATTCATGGCTCCAATCTTGTTGTCTGCCGAGGCAAGGTGAAGAGCTGCGTAACCCTGGTTGGGCTCCTTCCGCCCCTTCATGTTGAGGAGCTGGGGTTTGAAGTAGAGAATCTCCTTTATCGCTATGTTGTCGCCTCTTTGGGATGCGAAGAGGAGATCTTCTATCTTGGGATCATATTGAGCTGCAGTGGGGGAGGGCGTGGCCTCCTGAGTGGGAGTCGGCTGAGGATCCGGTTTTTTTGTGCAGGAGTTGACTGTCACCAGCACCAGCAGGATCAAGAATAGCATGATTTTTTTCATTGGCGCTCTCTCCTTTGGAAATATGTCGGGCCTGTCTGTTTAAAGACAATATTATTATTTAATGAACACTCATGTGTAATACCGCAGTATCGACAGTTTTATTCCCCATGCTGTTTCGACACATTTCCAGAAACTCTTTCTTTGATAATATTCAAAATATTGGCCCCTGGATTCCATAAAAAGATGTTTTATTCTTCGCAGGGAGCCTGGAGGTTTATGAGAAACTTAATCGAAAATCAATTTTACCCGGAGAGAGATTTTTTGTGGAGGGTTTTTTATGAAAATGATGGGGATTATCACTGGAAGCGGTGTTAGAAATTTTGATGAGATCGAAAAACGGCGCTGGAAGATATATGAAACTCCATATGGCAACCAGCCGTTGTATTCAGGCTACCTGGGAGAAAGACCCGTTGCCTGGATTCCCCGATTTGGCCTGGAAGAGGAGATGCTCTCCACACAAATCAACCCCAGGGCAATAATATTCGCCCTGGCGGAAGTGGGAGTCAGCTGTATCATCGGCACCACCGCAGTGGGAATCATCGACAAGGCCATTCCCCTGGCGCATCCCATTTTATTTGACGACCTGTTCTTTATCGAAAATCGTCTTCCCGATGGAACTCCCTGCACTTATTTTATTGATGACCAGGGAAAAACCGGCCACTTTGTTTTCAGGAACCCGGTATCCCCGGGGCTGTCCCGGATGGTTCACGATTCCGCCACCGCGGCGGATATTGAGATTCAAAAGGGAGGAATCCTGGCCCAGACCCTGGGACCCCGGATGGAAACCGCATCAGAAGTGCGTTTCCTGGGCAGTGTAGGGGCCTGTGCCTTGACCATGGCCGCGGGATACGAAGTAATCCTTGCCGGAGAGCTGGAGATTCCCTATGTGAGTATCGGATTTGGAATTAATTATGCCACGGGAGTAATGCCCTGGGAATCTGGAGCAGATGAGATGATTGAGAACAATGCTGAAATCGAGCCGATTACCAGGGAAATGCTGATGGCCATTGCTGATAATCCTGATCTTGACAACATCACCTTTGATACAGGACACATAATGAAGACCTGATATGTTCTGCCTTATCTGTTCTGTATGTGAACTCTTTGATTTTGAAAACTCTTCGTTTTCTGTGATATAATTGAACGAATCCTGATTATTGCTGGCAAGGAGGCATGGCTATGGATGATGAGATTGTCAGGGCAGAAGGACTGGGTGTGGAGGAGGAGGATGATGATGAAAAGGCAGAAAAGCTGAAGCTCAAGCCCTTGTCACCGGAACGGGCCCAGGAGGTTGCCCGGGAGATGCAGAGTCTGCATGGATTGACAAAGACAAGCAAGGCTCCCGGAATCATCCTCGGTCTGGTGGTTGTTCTTGTTGTGATAGGGATCGGTTATTTTATTGTTCGAACCGTGTGGGATGCCAGATTGTCGGTGGCCCGCCACAATTATTTGTTTGTCCAGAAAAGATATGAGGGCCTCAAAAAGCTCAAGCCAGGCTATGTGAAGACCTTTGCAGATCAGGACAATTCCATGCTTTTGCATCAGGCAGCCACTGATGTGGAATCGGCCATGAAGATTCTTCCCTGGGAAGTGGAGCCATATTACCTGCGATACAACATATATGCCCTGGAACTGCTGGTGAGGGCCGAAGAACGGAGAGTTTACGGAACCCGTTTTTCCAGAGAGCAAGACGATAAAATAAAAAAACAGATGGAAGATGCCTGGGATGATCTGAACAGGGTTGATCCAGGGCTGACCCGGAGCAGGTCATTCAAGGACAAGTATCTTGACATGACAAAAGATGACTTGAACAGGGCTTTGGTGAGAATCTTCGATGGAGAAGAATAGGATGTTGCCTGGGGCAGATTTTTTTGGGCAGGTGCTTATCTTCTCCGGCAACTTTTTTTTGGCCCGCCCCGGACACAGATCAATCTGATATTAACAGCCGGGGAAAAGGGAATGGATGTTTTGCGTCTAAAGATATTGGACTTTGTATAACAGGAGGGAAAATGGTCAGAAAAAGATTTTATTTACCAGTCTTATTTGTTGTCATGGTGGTTATTATTGGCATCATGACTGTGTTGGCGGGGCCTGTTTCGGCGCAGGATGCATCTCCCGGAGAAAAAGATGATGCATCCCGTTATGATGCCAGTGCTCAGGATCTGATTTATGCTGCGGATGTTCTGTCCATCAGGGGGTCGGGTTTCCGTCTGAAGCGGGTCAGCAGTCCTCACTGGATGCGGGGCCGTGAAAACATGCCTAATTATGTAAGTGATATTCTGGAAACCGATAAGGATTCCATGGCCTGCATCGAGTTTCTCAACGGCAGTCAGCTGGGAATAAACAAGGGGACAAAGGTGGAAATTATCTCCACAGCCGGCGTTAGAGATATTACACAGAGAGGTACCGTGGAGAAGGTCATCCTCAAATCCGGCACCATATGGGCAAAGGTCAGCGGTCAGAAGCAGGAAACCTTCAATGTGGAAACCAGCAAGGGTGTCCTTGGTGTGAAGGGGACTGAATTCGTTGTGGAGTCAGACCCGGAGCAGGATGAAGAGAAAGTGACAGTGCTGGAAGGCGAAGTGGTCTTTGAGCCGTCCCAGGGGGATTCCCTTTCCATTACTCCCGGCCAGGAGGTAACCTATGGCAGGGATATGGAGGCAAGGGTTGTGAAAAGAACCATCGATGACCTGAGAAACGCCTTGAACGGAAGGTTCCCCGGTCTGAATCCTCAGGAGCAGGCTATTGTTTCCATCTTCACTTCCCGGCTGGGACTCCGGGGAATGAGGCATGCCCGGCAAGCCTTGTCAGTGGCCAGCCAGACCATGAGCCTTGTGGAAAATCCCGAAGAGTTTGTCAAAAGAAGGGCCATATCCGAGGCATCCTCCAGATCACCGGTGAGAATTCCCGGAGGAGTTTTCGGCAGTGGCAGCAGGCCCAAAAAGGAAGAGCCTCCCAAAAAAATCGAAGGTCTTTCACCCGACGGGGAAACCATAGACACTTATTATCCTCAGTTCAGCTGGGACAAGCATGAAAAGGCCGAGGCCTACCAGTTCTTTGTTACCAGAGAGCCTCTGAAACAGGGAGTCCGGAATCCCGGCTATTATGCCTTCGCCCAGGTGAAGGAACATAATCTCAAATATGATTACAGCTTCCGTTCATTAAAGCCGGGCTTTACATATTACTGGTCTGTTGTGCCCGTGGACAAAGAAGGAAAGCCTGTTGCACCGGGGAGCGATCCTGCGGTGATTACCATGGCCTCTTATGAAGAACTGGGAGTGAAGGGACTTCACCCGGCAGGCCCGGTTCCAAAAGCCCCGGGAGAGATGGTATTTGACTGGACCCCGGTGGCCGGAGCCGAAAGATACACTGTGGATATCTCCACCAAAGAGGACATGTCGGATCCTGTCATCACCCGGGAAAGTGAAATAAACTACCTGGTGCTGGATAACCCTCAAGAGATTTTCTCCGGCGATGGAGAGTATTTCTGGCGGGTAATTCCTCATTTTTCCGACGAGGATTCACCGGTAATGGGAACATCCACTTCAATGTTCCAGCTTGTGGAGGATGAGGCAGAGGAAAAGTAATCATGAACCGGTTTATGGAGAAACTGGGGAGCCGGGGAGCTACCATTGTTCTCTCCCTGGCTCTTCTGGCGATAATGTTCATTCACCCCTTCACCCGGGAGGTGGGGGAGTTGTGGTTTTACGACATGCGACTGGGGTTTCTCCGGAATCCCACTCCAAATCGTGATATTGTTTTCGTGGCCATTGATCAGAACAGTCTTGATGAATACGGGGCTTTTCCCTGGGACCGGGCCCGTTTTGCTGAATTCATTGACCTTATGGAAGAAGCGCCTCCCCGGATTCTCATCTTCGATGTGTTGTTTCAGGAATCCACTCCCAGTGATGAGTTGCTGGCAGAATCCATCATGGGGGCATCCTTTCCCATAGTCCTTGCAGATAATTTCTCTGTGGAAACAGCCCTGGGGGATTCCCGGCTGGTCCCTGTGGTGGAGCCTGTGAGCAGTGCCGCGGGAAACTCGGGATATATCGACCTGGTGCGGGTTGATTCCGACGGAAGGGTTCGCTGGGCGGAGCTGGCCCGGGTTGTCAATGACCGGGAGTATTTCTCCCTGGATCTGGTTTTTTATGCTCTGCTGGAAGGGATTGACCCCGGCAATATCCGCCTTGAAGAAAATCGTATCATTATGGGAGATATCAGCATTCCCACGGATCCCCGATGGGGAATATTGATAAACTATTATTTCGGTCAGGAAACCGGCGGAACCCGGATGACCTTTCCAGTGATGAGTTTCAGGAAATTCATGGAAAGACCCGAGGCCCGGCGTGAGCTTTCTGATGCCATTGTCATTGTGGGGGCCGGCAGTCGCGGTATGCAGGATGACTTTCCCACGCCGGTGGATCCGAAAACCTATGGAGCCATCATTCATGCCAATATTCTCGATACTGTAATCCGCAGGAATTTTATCCGCCGGGTTCCCTGGTGGGTGAATCTGGCGATGGTTCTTCTGGTGGTCCTGTTATTCGGTTTTTGGGCCAGCAGGTTTTCCAAGGCCCACCGGGTGATATTATTTGCAGCCATCTTTGTTGTTGTTTATACACTGATAAACAGCATACTCTTTGCCCGGGGTATCTGGATTGACCTGGCTCCGCCGGTTTTTGCATCCTTTGGTTGTACTCTTGTGGTGCTGGGGGTTCAGTTTTTCCGCACCCATCGTCTTTTTCAGCAGTTTGTTGCGCCGGAGGTTGTGGACCGGATGGTTGCCGATGAAGAATTCGCCCGGCTGGGGGGCAAGGAGATGGAAGTCAGCATCCTGTTTTCCGACATCCGGGGTTATACTACTTTGTCGGAAAAGATGTCGCCCTCCCAGATGATGGAGATGCTCAACGAGTATCATACCCGGATGGTAAAAATTTATGAGAGAAATCATGGCCGGGTGTTTGACTATATGGGGGATGCCCAGATGGTTGTTTACGGCGCTCCGATAAATCTGGAAAACCATGCCCTGTGGGCATGCCGGGCAGCTTTGGAAACTCAGGAAGCTTTGAAAGAACTTTGCGACAAATGGAAGATAGAGAACCGCCTCGCCTTCGAAGTGGGGACCGGCATATGTACCGGCAGGGTGGCCATAGGTCTGGTGGGAGCTGAAGGACACAAGCAGTACACTGCCATCGGTGATTCCACCAATGTTGCCTCCAGGCTTCAGGGGCAGAGCAAGGTTCTGGGTGCCACTGTCATTATTTCTCCCCGCACTGCGGAGATGGTTAGGGATCATTTCCAGCTTCGTTCCCTGGGAGAGGTGGACTTGAAAGGCAAGAGCGAGGCAATGGAGGTATTCACAATCGTGAAACAGAAGGGATCTGAAGGGGAGGGATCGAAGTTATAATGGCTTTTATTAATTCAGGAGAGAAGTGCAAGTTGAGTCTGTCCAGGATTTATACTTTATCCGTGTTGATAGTGCTTGTGGCAGTTCTGGTTCTTCCCGGGTGTGCGCCTGGAGGACAGAGAACCCCCGGGCCTTCTCACGATGAGAGTCCCCATCCAAAAGACGGGGTTATTGATGGTTCTCCCCTGGATTTTGAGCCGGAGCAGTCATCCACCTTGGAAACACCAGAAAGAAAAGTTCTGGAAGATGTGGATGAATCCCAAATGAGAATAGGGTTTTATCCTGGATCCCACAGAGTAGAGGCTTTCACTGCAAGCCTGCCGGTGGGAGTGCATGGGATGACTCATAAAACGGCGGTTTTCCTGACCGAGGATGAGCCGTCAAAAGTCAGGGATTATTTTATCGGTCTATTTGACAGCCCTGCCATCATCGAGGATGAAAAGGGATTGGTCACCATCACCTGGCGCATCAGGGAGCTTTGGGAATCTGATGATTTGCTGATGGTTATGATCAAGCCCCGGGGCAGGGAAGGTAAAACCGAGATCGTCATCTTCTCATTAGAATCGTAGGTATAAACAGGAGGCCCTGGATGGCAAAAATTTGTGATTTATGTAAAAGTGAAAACGAGCAACAGAACCAGTTCTGCGACAAATGCGGAAACCCGCTGGTTCATTTCGAGTCGTCGGAGTCTTCATCTTTTGATCAGCAGGTAGATCAGGAAGCCTTGGAGAGTTTTACCCGGAAGAAAAAGGCAAAAAAGACATCTCCCATGGTTTTTCTTATTATTCCACTGCTGATTATTCTGGCTGCCGGGGCATATTTCTTCATCAATGTTACCAGCCAGAACAAAATGAAACAGCAGGCAAATGAAGCTGTGGTTGGGTTTATGGAAAGCCTGATGAAGGAAGAATACTCCAGTGCCCTGGAACAGGGGATTGGTGTTCCCCTGGGAAAAAACATGGAGGAATCCTTCAAGGAGTTTGTCCGTCAGCTCACCCCTGAAGATCCCAGAAATAAAGAACTCCACAAGACAAAGCTTGATCTGGTGAAGATTGCTGATGGTATTGAAAAGTATTATTTCATCAATCGGAGGTATCCCACAAGCCTGTCGGGTTTAAGTCCGGTGATACTGGATGAAGTTCCCAGGGCACCCAGTGGCGAGGATTTCGGGTATGAATATAATACAGAGGCCCGTAATTATACTATTTATGTAAAGGGCGCCCATTTTTTGTCCAACGGTCTGCCTGGTGATTATCCTGCATATTCCAGAATCGGAAAGCTTCAGGCTCCCGGTGAAGAGAAGATATTCAACGAATGGAAATTGACCGGATACGAAATTGTTGATACCCAGCTGGTGGAGAACGGTGCCAGAGTGATGGTTCGAGAGTCATACATATATGGCGACAAGAATGTAAAAGAAGAGAACACATATATCCTGAAAAAGGAGAAGGAAAAGGATGCCCAGTGGCTGATTGATCCCGGTTCATCTGCTATTCAGGATATAAGTATCATACTGTCCTATACCCAGATGGAACCCTTCGGCGGGGGCAGGGCCCAGAGGCCTCCTCGAGATGGGGAAGAGGGTGGGGACACAAAGT
>CAYNGH010000146.1:0-8398 GCA_964396845.1 uncultured bacterium
TTATTATAATTTTGTTTCATTCAGAGTTGATCCTCGTCAGGAAAATCTCATGAGAAATGCCGTCCCCATCCGGCGGGAAGACATATTTTACCGGGGCAAAATGCACGTTCTGGTAAGGCTCTGGTATCAGAATGCCCGGGACGATTCTGTTTCTGCCACATCTCATCTGAACATCGGCTTCATCAACGTCCGTTAAAAGGTGTTCAGGGCCTTTCGTCAAATAGTGGAAAAAATGAAGAAGGCCCTTTCAATACGAACCCTGATGGCGGGTCTGTTTTTGACTGTCATGCTGTTTTTTTCTGCAGTCAGCAATATTTATATATGCCATGCCCGGGAGCTTGATTTCAAGGACCTTATAACTAACGGGACAGGGCAGTTGTTCAGGGAACCTGTCATACCGGAAGAGCTACCCAAAAAAGGGCTTACTGCTCCCGGCTATATGCCCCCCTTATACCCCATAAACCGCGCCAGGCCCAAACTGTTTCCCGAAAGGCAGGAATATGAAACCGAAGGCCCCACAAGGCTCCGCCTGACTGCCGACGAGATTCATCACAAGGGGGATGTTACCACTGCAACGGGAAATGTCAGGATAATTTATCGGGATATGGAAATGCAGGCGGACAACATCAGCTATCACCACAGCGAAAAGATTGTAAAAGCTGCGGGAGATGTTTTTATCCAACATGAAAAGAACCAGATCCACGGCACTACCCTGACCCTGGAAATAGAAACCAATAAGGCCAGCCTTTCCAATCCCAGGGGAGTCCTCACCGATACAACCCTGGGGGATGAAGAACTGCAGGGAGAGTTTTTCTTCTGGGGGGACAAGGTGATACTGGACAAAAATATCACCATAATCAACGGGGACCTGTCTTCCTGTGACAACCCCAGGGCTGAGCGTCATTACCACATCACCGGTGAGGAAATTATCATCATTCCCAGGGAAAAAATGATAATCCGAAAGGGACGTTTTTTTTACAACAATAAGCAGTTGCTGGGGTTAAACAGTCTGGTGATTCCCCTTCGTCCCCAGAGAAGGAACCAGATATTTCTGATTCCCCGCATTGGTCATAACCAGCTGGACGGCTTTTATGTCAAAGAATCCGTGGGGTATGAATGGGGAAAGCGGGACTATGGCACTGTAAGCCTGGACTGGTTCGACCGGGCGGGACTTGCCGGAGGCGTGGAGCATTATTATCACCTGGGAGATCGGGGAGCAGGAAGATTTAATTATTATACCATGGGATCTCCCCGTTCCGGTTCAAACCGTTATGACCTGTCCAACCGGGTTTATTACCGGTTTCCCGGCAACTATTTTGTATCTGCCAACTATACTGCCAACCGTTATGAATATCCCGGCTATTCATCCCCCAATATAAAAAATGCTGATTTGTTTGTCAGCCATAACACAGCCTGGTCCAGTTCCGCCCTGTATATCCGGGATTACTGGCTGGGAACTGACCGCAACTACGGCTTCAACTTTGCCCACCGCTTCGAAATAAATCCCCGGCTCTCCAC
Organism: uncultured bacterium; assembly: GCA_964396845.1. Taxonomy (GTDB): domain Bacteria; phylum Vulcanimicrobiota; class JAJTBE01; order JAJTBE01; family CAYNGH01; genus CAYNGH01. Next base: position 1,519 of record CAYNGH010000146.1, read on the forward strand.
GGGCCTGGTGCTGGATTATCTCTCCTCCCAGAGCGATGACCACCGTCGTTATCGATTAAACACCCTGGCCCGGATTCAGCAGAAGGGGGATCTTTTTGACACCTGGCTGATTCTGGATCATACCCATGGAGATTCCAACTTTTATGCGAACCGACTGCCGGAAGTATCCCTCCGGGGACATCCTTTCAAACTTGGCCCTTTGAACAGCCGTGTTGCTTTCTCTGCAGGCAGTTTCCGGGAGATGCCCTCGGGAGTCAGCGCCCTTCGCTCCGACATCAAGTTTACAGCTTTTAACGAGGTAATACCCCTGGGAAAATCCACCGACATGGCACTGGCGGCAGGAGCACGGCAGTTCATATACGGCTCCGGCGAAAAGAAATACCTTGTTCGAACCCGCTGGGCCATGGAAGAACGGCTGGGAGATCATTTCAAGGTGATTCTGTCCCATCATTTTCAGGACAGGGACGGGCATTCACCCCTGGCAATGGATTATTTCGACAAATATCACCTGTCGGGAGCTACCCTGGAGCTTTACAACAAAGAACACTTCCGCTTTCAGGTGACGGGAGCATATGATTTCAACAACAGGATATACCAATCCATCATCCCCCGGCTGGAGCTGTCCCCGGACAAACGGACGGTGTTTCTGTTCGGATCCAACTATGACTACAACAACCGCACCTGGATGAATATCGACGGGCAAATCGGTTATCGGATCACCGATAGTGTCACAATAAAATACTGGGGACTTTACGACCTTATTAACCGGAAGATGAACTATCAAAATTACGTGCTGGAGATAGATTCCCACGATTTTGCCACCCGTTTTGTCTATCGGGGATCCCAGGGTGAATTATGGTTCAATGTGGCCCTGAAGGGCTTCCCCACGGACACCGTTGAAGTGGGAGCAGACCCCGAGAGAAAAATCATCCCCAAGGATATTCTGGAAGGGGCTCCCGACGAGGAGAGATTATAGGAGGAGGCTTATTGAAATCGTTAAAAGAAAGCGTCATGAATGCCCTGGACTGTGATAATATTGAGCTATATCCCTTCCTCCCATATATTCTTCAGGATCTTTGGGAGCTGGGGACATCCCCGGAAATTGTTATACAGTTAGTGGAAAAACATGCCCGGATGCATCCTGGTTTCAAGATACTGGATCTGGCCTGCGGAAAAGGAGCAGTTTCCATCAGGACAGCACAAAGATTCAACCGCCCCTGCCTCGGAATTGACGCAATAGAGGCCTTCATCGACACGGCAAAATCAAAGGCCATGGAAAATGGAGTGGCTCACCTTTGCAGTTTCCGTGTGGGGGACATTCGGGAGGAGGTACGGGTTCTTTCCGGCAGTGATTATGATGTTATCATTCTTGGTTCTACAGGGCCGGTGCTGGGGAACTATTTCCAGACCCTGACAAGCTTGAAGAAATGCCTTGTCCCCGGGGGGGTGATTATAATCGACGACGGATTCATTGAATCAGGCAAGGATTTTTCTCATCCCCAGGTGGAATCCCGGGAAACAGTTCTGGAACAAATAAGCCAGGCAGAAATGGAAATAGCTGGGGAGGTTGTCATATCCCCTGATGAGATAAGAAAATCCGAATCATTTATGATGGAAAGAATAAAAAAACGTTGCCGGGAGCTGGGGAATAAGCATCCCCTAAAAAAACATCTTTTTGAAGATTACATAAAAAAACAATATCAGGAATTCAACACCCTGGGAAACCGAATCATCTGTTCAACTGTGGCCCTTGTTCCACAGGCATCCTGACATCAATCCTCGTCATCCCGCATTTTGATCACTTGATCCTGAAATTCCTTTATATCCTGAATCTCATCGGAGAAAAATTTCTGGTCATCATCAGCCCGGCGATCCTTGGCATAGTTGGATCCTTTGAACTGCTTGACATATTTTTTAAGCTCCGCAGCAATCTGGGCAACCTTGGCGTGGTGATCAATCTCCCGCTTCTCATTGGTGACAATGGCGATGGATATGGACATCAGGGGGAACTTCTGCTTGTGGCCCAGTCGGTCAACGCTCTGGATATACCCCCGCTTCACATCTTTTTCCCGGTAAAATTCCACAATTGTTTCGTCGAACTGCTTCACAATCCTGTCGCACAAATCCTCGGCCCGATGGGGAACGGTGATGCACAAAAAATCATCGCCTCCCACATGGCCCACAAAATCATCTTCATGACCGCTGTTTTTAAAAACCTCGGTAACTATCCTTGCTGTTGCCTTTAGAACTTTATCCCCGGAGCTGTGACCATAAAGATCATTATATGCCTTGAAATTGTCCAGATCCATATAACAGACCGCAAAAAGACCACCCTCCCGGATCCGCTGTTCAATCTCACGCTGTATGGCGATATTCCCCGGCAGTCCCGTCAGAGGATTCGCCTCCATGGAAAGCCGGGTCCGCCGGAGGATCATGTTGACCCTGGCCAACAGTTCCCTCATATCAAAAGGTTTTGCCAGGTAATCATCAGCACCGGTGGCCAGCCCCTGAACCTTGTCTTCCACCTGTCCCCGGGCAGTCAGCAACAGGATAGGAATCTGGCTGGTAAAAAAATTCTCCTTTGCCCTGCGACAGACTTCCAGCCCGTCAATTTTCGGCATCATAACATCAAGAATAACCAGGTCAGGGTTTTCTGTGTTAATCTTTTCTATGGCTTCTTCCCCATTTACACCAGTGATTACATTATAACCGCGAAACTCAAGCCCTATGCGGGTTATCTCCAGAGTATTGGGGTCATCATCCACCACCAGAATTTTTGCTTCGTTTTCTTCTGTCAACAAGTGATTCACCTCTTACCGATTGACGGGCAATAATCCCTCAATATCAGTTTTTTTCAATTCCATCTTCACCAGCGGGGTCCTTCTTTTCGATTCCCAGATTAATGTCTGGAATATCCCGGTTACACCAGAGCCTTTCAAATATAGAGATAAGATTTGGCACCACTTCTTCTCTCTGAAGAATCAGATGCTCCATATATGTAAAAACCCTGTCTTCCATTCTTTCCTTCTGAGCGCTGGTGAAACGGTCCCGGGTTACAATCATCAGGGGAACCTCCCGGTGAAGATCCTGCTCCCATATCTTTTCAATCAGGCTCTTTCTTTCATCCCAGGGCATGCTGTGACTTATAATGGCAAGGTCAGGCTTTTCTCTGTCCAGCCGGGACAGGGCATCATCACCGTTATTGCTGGTGGTGACCTGAAGACCATGCTCCCGGAGAATGACATAGAATAAATCCAGATATTCCCGGTTAGTATTCACTAAAAGTACCCGGCGTCCCCGCATCCGGGTCAGGGTTTCCAGCCGTTCTTTAAAACGATCCCGATCCAGGGGTTTGATGAAATAATCGGAAACTCCCAGGGAATAAGCACTGGTTCTCTCATCCAGAGTGCTTATGACCAGCAGGGGAATGTCAAAGGTGGCGGGGTCCGACTTTACCTGCCGAATAAAATCCCTGGCAGAATCCCTGGGAAGCACCATATCGGTGGTTACCACATGAGGACGGTACTTTCGAACCAGCTGGAAACCTTCCGATGCCGACGAGGTGGTAATCACCTGGTAACCGGAAGGCTCAAGGATATCCTTGATTATGCCCAGAAATTCCATATCTCCATCCACTGACAGGAATATCCTGCGGGTCAGATCAATTTTTCTGGGTTCCATGGTGTTTTTTGATTCTTCCGGGGCATTATTATTGATACGGCCCGGCAATAGATTCGACCCTTCTCCGGTTTCCGACAGGGGAAGATAGATGGTAAAATTCGACCCCTGTCCTTTTCTGCTTTTCACGGTAATCTTGGCGCTGAGCATCTTGAGGATCCGCTTGCATATGGAAAGCCCCAGCCCTGTGCCTCCATATTCTCTGGTATGGGAACCGTCCAGTTGCCGGAATTCATCAAATATCTTGCCGAGGCTCTTTCGGTCAATACCGATGCCGGTATCCACAACGCTGATTTTAATATAATCCTGACTGGAGCTTCTCTCACAGGATATGGAAATGGATCCTTCTCTGGTAAACTTGACAGCATTGGAAATGATATGGCTGAGCACCTGTTTCACCTTGGAACGATCGCTTTCGATTTCCTGATCCCAGTTAATCTCAAGATTAAGCTCCAGGTTCTTTTCCATAATCCTGGGACGGAACTGAAGGAGAATCTCCTTAATCACCTGGGTTACTCTGAAGCGTTCCTTGAAGACAGGCATCTTCCCGGCATCCATCTTGGAAAGGTCCAAAATATCATTTATCAGCTTGGACAGTTCAAAGGCCTGGTTGTAAATTTTCTCCAGGGTTTCCCTCTGTTTATCTTCAATTTCACCGTATATGCCATCCAGCATGATGGAGCTGTAACCGATGACTGTGTTAAGGGGAGTCCTCAGTTCATGGGACATGTTTGCCATAAATTCTGACCGTAGCCGGGATGCTTCTTTCATGTGCCGGTTGGACACTTCCATCTCCCTTTTTTTCTTTTTCAGCTCCTTCAGGGCAAAACCCGTCTGCCTCCGCTGTTCTTCCAGGAACTCTGCAAGACGGTTGAAGGAATCCGCCAGGTCCTGAATCTCGTCACCGGTATGTATATGGAATCTGAATTCATAGTTTCCCGCAGAGAATGCATCAATCCCTTCGTGGAGTTTTTCAAAGGGTTTCAGCTGGTGATGAATCAGCAGGTAAGCTCCCAGGGCACACAGGGTGAGAAAAGCCAGAAACAGTATCAGCCAGGTTTTGAAAAAACTAAAAGGCCCGGAAAAGTGCCCGGCACCAGGCCTTTCCATTACCATTATCCATCGGGTTCCAGGGACAGGAACTGCCACCGAGGTTATCCTCAATCCCCGGGGACTGGTGTACCTGTAAACAGGAATATCTTCATGGGAAACCTGAAGCTTCTGCCAGGGAAATTCCTGCAGACCCTGGTTCAACCGCCGTCCCAGAACTACTCCCTGATCATCAATTACATATACCAGATAACCTTCCCGGCCAACCACAGAACTCATGGAATCATAAATATAGGAAAGATCAAAACGGGCCTGAACGAAACCGACTGCATCCTCACCAGACATGACCGGGACTGTCATCGTCCCATGGTTTAACGGGGAGATGTCCTGTTGATAGCTCCCCAGAAACCAGCCCTGGCTGATAATGTCATTTAAGACTTCCGGATCCAGGTCGTGATCTGCGGGGTATTTTAAAATCCCCTTGGGGGTCACCGAGGCCACAACCTTCCCCTTATGATCATACAGGGAAAGAACCCTGATGAAATCGAACCTGTTAATTAACATCTGCAGGCTGTCCTGTTGATATTCTCCTGCCTGGAGATTGACATCAGGGTCTTTTATTGCAGTGACGGCTGCCAGTTGCAGAATCGATCTGACCTCTCCAATAAAGAAGGCCACCTGGCTTGCTCCCTGTAACGCTTCTTGTTTCTGATCCTTCTCCAGGAGCAGACGCATGTTGGAATAAACAATATAATAGTTGAACAGAAACAATATCAGCGAAGGAATAAGAGCTGAAAGTATGACTACATACAACAGTCTTCTTTGAAGCTTGCCATGTCTTTTTGATGGTTTTTCCCTCAATGATTCCTCCATTGCTGGATTGAAAATTTCAACAGATCCTGTTGGAATACCTCCAAACCATCCTTTATGAAACCAATACTGACAAGTATTCGTATTCTTTATCCAGCTTCGTTTAAAGATAAACATCTTCTTGGAGATGTAACAAAAATATGACAGAAGTAAAATTTTAAGAAAAAAATACATTTCAGCAATACCACTTCTGATGGTGGAAATATGTTTTTTTATTATCAGGATCTTTACAAGATAAAGAATGTAATATAAGATAGTATTATAGATTTATAATGGAGGGATAACGCATGAATTCTCCGGGAATAAACAATGGAATCCCTTTGATTCACAAACAGGAACTCCACCAGGATATAAATGCCAATCAGATTCCAATCCCCCCATGGAATGAGTCAACTTTTACCGGGAAACCCGATGATATTTCTGTCAGACCCAGGGGAGATCACCTGTCAGAATCGATAAACGGGCACTTTTCTCTTGATGAACAAAACAATAGGACCCGCGGTGACATCGAGAAAAAGTTCAGCAATTATGTCACCAGCGAGTCAGGAAAACAGGAAAAATCACAAAAAATCTTGCCTGCCTCTTACCAGCAAAAGGTAACAGGCGCCAATAACTTTTTAGTTATCAACGGTGAAAAAATAGAAATCCCTCCAATGAGTCCATCAATGCTGGCCCAGATTCAAAAGGATCCCCAGGCCCTGGATCAGTTTGCAAAGATGAGCCTTTCTGAGAAGGTTCAGTTTGTCGCTGTGGCAGAATCCCTGTCCAAGCCAGGAAACAGTTTTGTGGCCGGTAAAGAAATGGATGACCGGCTTATGGTCCTTCTGCGGGAAGGAAAAATGAGTGTATATTATGAGCTTCAGGAAAAAGGAAACCTGATTCGAGAAAACGGCAGCGTTTTCAAAATGGATCCCAAGAGTATCCTTGAAGCCTCCATGGAACTCAAGGATATTGATTTTGAAGCCCTCAAAAGCCTCGAAGAAAAGGATCTCAATATCATAATCCTGGATTATAATTTTAAACCAAAAAAGGGAATGGATAGAGAACTTTTAGAAACCTGCCATCAATACTTCCTCCAGGATGGCCGGGGGGCTTATTACGACAACCGGCATCACACCATAGTTCACAAGCTGGAAGAAATGGGAGTGGATGCCAGCCAGCCGGCTTGATTTGACAATTTTTTCTCTCCTTCAAGCCGGTTTTTATCTGAGTTTAAAAAAATATTTTTCTCTCCGAAACAGAAAGAGGGGCATTTTGCCCCTCTTTCCTTTTACAAGAATCC
>CAYNGH010000147.1:0-8301 GCA_964396845.1 uncultured bacterium
GCCAGCAGGGCATGCGAAACCTGGCCATTGCCCTGGAGATGTACTCCACCGACAACCGGGGCCATTACCCCACGGAATACGGCGCTCCTGGCATGGACCTCATTGTTCCGGGACATATTGCCATGATGCCCACATGTCCTTCCGCCGGATTTGACACATACAGCGAAAGCTACAGAGGCGCTATGAATCCCAACGCCTACACATTCTTCTGTACCAAAACAAATCATGTCGAACTGGGAGTTCCCGACGGTCAGGACTGGCCTCAATATTCATCCTTCTACGGACTTGAAGCCCAACCCTGATTTCATCCCACACAGAAACTTTCCGGGAGAATTTTTTCTCCCTTTATTTTTATGAACAGACCCTCCGTGAAAAACCACAGAACACTAACAGAGCCGGATCGTGCAGGCACAACATCAGTTCTGGGGTTTGCCCTTTTATCCTGGGCTTTTATTTTTTGTCTTTTTCTGACCCTGCGTCCTGTTCCCGCTGCGGACACATGGTGGATGCTCAAATCCGGGGAGCTTATCTGGCAGTCACGAGGGATTCCCTCAACAGATCCCTTTTCATACACTGCATACGGGCTTCCCTGGACAAACCATGAATGGCTGGTGGCAGTACTGTTCCATCTGATTCAGACCGCCGGGGGAATGACTGCTCTTTATGCATTCAAGTCGGCCATGGTTCTTGCCACATACGGGGCTGTAACCTGGCTGGGGGTGAAAAGAGCCGGAAGCAACCCATCCGCCGGAGCAATGGCTGTACTGATAATGCTGGCGGTGAGCGGAGGCAATCTTTACTTTGATGTGCGGGCATATCTGTTCACCTATATTCTGCTGGCAGCCACCATGGTGATCCTTCACCTGGGATACAACAAAAACCAGCCCCGAATCCTTTATCTGATGATCCCGGTTACCCTGCTCTGGATCAATGCCCACGGCGGATTCATCCTTTCGTATGTAATCCAGATGATATACCTCCTCACAGTGGTGGGAGCATTCCTGGCAGATAAGTTCCGATTCGATTTGTCCCCTTTCAGGGATTTTGCCGACAGGGTCAGCCTTCTGTCACCGGACAGGGGCGAAGAATCTCCCAAAACCCATCCCCGGAAGAATAAGACAAGTCTTATGGCTCATGGCGGGGTTGTCCTGATTTTGTCCCTGGGGGCTGGTTTCCTGAATCCTTACGGGGGGGAGATTTTTTCATATCCTTTTTCCCTGTTCGGGGATTCATTCTACAAACGCCACCTGATTGAGTGGGTTCCTCCCGACTGGTGGGGGACTAATCTATGGTTCACCATCACCGCCATAATTGTGCCGGTGCTGTTTCTCCTCACCGCCAGAAATCACCGTTTCACAGATTTTCTGGTCCTGGGAGCCTTCACATACCTGGGGCTGACGGTGGTGCGTCATGGGGTTCTCTATTCTATTGCCATACTCCCGATACTGGCAGTGATAATAAACTCCCTGGGCATCAGGATCCGGCAGTTTATTTTCCGTCAGGGGCAGTTCTTCGGGCATCCCTTAACAGACAGGATTCTGGGGATTGCAGTAATACTTGCCCTGATCATTTTTATGCCGGGTCGATTCCAGAACATCTCAACAGATCGTCTGGGACTGGTAAACGAACTGTTTCCCGTGGCGGGAGTGAAATTTCTGCAGTTGAACCCCTTGCCGGGGAGGATGTACAATCCATACGAATGGGGGGGCTTTTTCATCTGGCGGTTGCATCCCCGTTACCAGGTGTTCATCGATGGCCGGGCCAACACCGTTTATCCCGAGGAAATCTACCGGGAATCAATTTTTTCCATGGCAGGAGATCCCACATGGGAACAGGTCATGGATCGACACCAGGTAAACTTTATATTCTGCAACAAGTATCTTTACCATCACAACCAGCATCATCTTCCCGACCGCCTCCGGGAAAGCCCCGACTGGGTTCTGATTTTTGAAGATGATATTGAGCTTCTGTTCATCAGGAATATCCCCGGAAATCATGCTATAATCAATAAGGCCCATTCCGGCGAGCTGAATCTTCCCCGGACTCCATACCGCCTGGGAGAGGAAGCTGCGGGCCACATGAGAAAGGGCAGGTTTAGTGATGCCCGCCCCCTGCTGATGGAGGCATTAAAGCTGAATCCATTCCATGCCGGCACTCTGATGAAGCTGGGATACGTGGAGATGATGGAGGGAGATCCCCGCAGTGCGGAAAAATTATATAAAAAGGTCCTTTCACTGAACCGCCGTTTTCCCACCGCCAATTACCATCTTGGAGTGATTGCCCGCAGGGAGGGTAATCTGCGCCGTGCCCGGCGGTATTTTCTCCGGGAACTCCGGATTAATCCGGGGTTCGGGCCTGCCGGGGATGAACTGGACAGGCTCAGCCGGTAAGGACAGACTGCAGGTGATGAACGTGGATGAGATGAAAACAACCTCCCCCGGAGAAGAAGAGATTCACGGGGATTTTTTATCCGCCAGGGATGCCCTTGACCGGGGCGATCTGGAAAAGGCACAGGAAATATACCGGAAGCTGGCCCGGCAACTGCCCGGAAGCAGTGAGGCTGCGTTGGGTCTGGCCCGGTGCGCATATCTCCGTGAAGATATTCATCTGTGCGCAGATGAGTATCAACGGGCCCTTCAGCTGGAGTCTTCTCTGGGGGTGTTTCACAGGATATACCATCTTGCTCCCCGGGATATATCCCGAATGCTGTCCCTAACTGTAGCTCTGAAGGATCGGGGACTCTGGGAAGAAGCCCTGAGTTTTACCGACAGGCTGGTAGAAATGAAAATGTCCCCGGAGAAACGCCAGGAGATGCTGACTCTCCGGGAAGAGGTTTCCCGGATGGTTCAGACCCGCCAGGAAGAGAACCGGGATCAATCCCTCATCGACAGGGGCAGGCGCATGGGCAAGTTTGCCACTGCTGTGTCAGTGGTCATTGTGTTGATACTCCTGGCAGGGGCAGGCTTATACATATTTATGATCAGCCGGATAAACATCAAGGCCGGTCTGGAAGCCCTGGATCAGGCGGAAATCATGAGGGAACATTTCCTTGCCACAGAGCAGGGAGGCGACCGGGTAATTGCAAAACTGCACCAGGCCGAGAGGATCTTTACCCGGGTGACCCAAACCGACAGCCCCGAGAAAGCCATGGCTCATTACTATCTGGGAATCACTTCCCGGAGTCTGGCGAATATGTATCAACTGCTGGATCCCGAGAAAAACAAAGAGATTATCGAAGAATACCGGCAGAAGACTATCGGGGAGTTCACATCTGCCACAGAAGCCGACAATAAACTGGCAGAAGCCCGTCTGGAGCTGGCACAGATTTTCATAAGACAGGGCAACCGGGAACAGGCAATACAGGAAGTTCAAAAAGCACGGGAGATTGCCGATGGTCTTTCAGAGCCTTTCCAGTCCCGGCAGGAACAGATAAGATCCCGGGCGGCCCGGCTTGCCGAAGAAATCGAAAAAATTCCACATCCTCCGGAAGATGAAAACCAACAGAATCAGGTTATCCTGGAACCCGGGCCAACTCCGGAGCTGATCCCTGTCCATGAAGAAGAAGAAGGATCCTGACTCCGGGCGTATAAAATTAGACATCCGGCGGCATTGTTCACCTGCCGTCGCAGGGAGGCAACTTGAAAAGAAAACTTGCACTGCGGTGGCTTACTGCCCTGGCGGTGATTTTTCTGATGGCGATATGCATTCATCCCGGTTACGGGCAGTCCGACAATCAGGGACAGGTACGCCTCAGCGCCAGCCAGCTGGTTTATGACAGGGAAAAGGATCAGCTGATCCTGTCCGGGGATGTTCACTTTTATTACAAGGATTCCATCCTCTCAGGAAACCGGGCCACCTTCAACACCACAACCCAGGTGGGATCCATCGAAGGAAAAGTCCGCATATCCCAGCCAGGCACCACGGTAACCGGCCACCGGATGGAGGTTGACTATAAGAGCCAGAAGGCGGACATCCGGGAAGATGTAAAGATTGTCACCGTCAGAGATGTCACCGGCACCGGAGAAGACTCCCTGGAATCCGGGGTGACCACCATCACCTCAGACCGGATGGAATATGAGTGGACACGGCAACAGGGAACCGCCAGGGGAAATGTGACAGTCATCCAGAAGGATCGCCGGGTTCATGCAAGTCAGGCCTACTATGACGGAGGAGCGGAAATCATCACCCTGTCGGGGAAAGTCCGGTTTGAACAGGGCGCCGGCAACTGGATGACTTCTGAACAGGCGGTAATCGATCTCCGCCGTCAGACTTTTATGGCAAAAGGAGCTGTCACCGGGACTTTTATTGTGGATGACCTGAAGCAGGATGCCGACGGATCAAAACAGGATACTGCATCCCCAAAAACCCCGCCAAGGGTCCCTGACAAGATTGTGGTTCCCCGTCCCCCCTTTGATGATGGGGGAATTCCCCGTTAAAACAAAAAATCGGGAGGATCTGACTTGATGAAATCCCCTGGAAGCAATAAATTCGCCTTAATACTGATTATTTTGTTCCTGATGTTTCTATCCCTGAAGGGCTGGGCCCAGGGGCCTGAAATAAACCTTGAATACATGGACTCCCGGATGGAGCAATTCCAGCTTCCCAGGGGGAAATCCATCACCATATGGAAAACTGCAAACCCGGATCTTAAAAGCCGGGGGATTGTGGCCTCCACCGGGGAAACCGCCCTTGTAACCAGGGCATATCTTCTTCATTATCACCTGTTCCAGTCATCAGAGAGCTTTGACAAGGCCCTGAAGGGACTGGAATTCCTGTATTACATGCAGGATGAGTCGGGCTGTTTTTATCCCCATCTCAAAGGGGACATTCAGGGTGATCCCCGGACGGGGACCCCGGACCTGACAGAACCCACCGCCCAGGCCTTCATAACTCTCTCAGTGGGCATCGACACCTTCAAAGGGGGATACACCAGCGACTTCAGCGCTCTGGAAAAATCCTTCACAAAGGTAACCGACAGCCTGAACCGATGGATGGAGGATCCCCTCCACCTTTACGGTGATTATAAGACCTTTGAAGAGATGCAGATCCCCTCCTGGCTCATTGAGGGACGAGGCGACCTGAGCGCCATGTATCTTTACGGCCTTGCCCGGTCTGCCCGGAGGCTTCCCTACGGCAGTATCCAGCAGACCGCGGAGAAACTGGCCGATGGCATCACCCGGTTTCGTTTCAGCGGAGCCGATGATTTTCCCAGAGATGCCCTGCTCTCCTTCAGCGATAATCCCGGAATCTGGAGAACAGAAAATGCCCTGGGAGGCGCAGCTCTGGCCCTGGCAGGAAAGAATTTTGACCGGGGAAGCTGGCTGGCAGAAGGCCGTCGGGAGATTATAGGCCATCTGATGCACCTTCCGGCTTCATACGGCCCTATCGACGGTTATTATCCTCATCCCGACATCAGTCCCCAGACTCCTCTGGGGGCATATACCCTGACAAAGAATTTCGCCACCCTGGCCCAGGCAGATAACCGGGAAAGCCTCTTCAAGGTGGCGGGAATCATCGGGGCGTGGTTTTTCAGGGGAAACCCCTCGGGGCATCCAGTTTATTCCAGCGATGACGGCTCCTGTTTTGCCGGGGTAAAAGAAAACCAGCTGAAAATGAGCAAATGCCTCACCGGCTCTGCCTGCGCCAACCTGACCCTGATGGAGCTTCACCGCACCAGTGGTTTTGATTATCTCGACTACAGGGAAGATCAGGTTCATGCATTTCTGGTTCTGGAATCCGAAGAAGGCCAGCCGGTAAACACCGATTTTGAAGTGGCTCCCAGACAATACACTCATGGAAAATCTGGAAAGGTGGTCATCATCCGCCAGCGGAACACCTTCTGGCACAAGTTCAATGTTGATTATGACGATGATTATTACCTCCTCATGTCCTTTCAGCGCCAGCCTTTTTATTCATCTGCCGTTGCAGTGAATGTCCGGGTTGACGGAGGCCCAATACTGCTGATTCCCCTGGGTGGTGCCACAGGTGAGCCGTATTTAACCATGCAGAGAGTGATGGAGCCGGTGCAACTGATGAAGGGACTTCATACCGTGGGAGTCCGATACCGGGGGCTTCTCCTGACCCAGCCTGCCATCATCGACTGCATCGTAATCCAGCCGGTGTTGGAACGGCGGTGGTTTTCCAATTCCACAGGAAAGAAACTCCTGCTGATAAACAACAGAGAAAAAACCCCTAAAAAACTGCTGATCCCCGAGAATATCGACCCCGGCACAAGCCTGATAAAGGCGGTGGGCCTTGACGGCAAGGTCACAGAGAAACCCGTCATAGAAAAAAACGATAATCATTACATGAAAATCCCCCCGGGAGGTTTCGGTATAATTGAGTGGTAATGATACCCCATCCCCGGACAAAACCGGGAGCAAGTTCTTACCAAGGAGGCTTTGGGAATGATATGGCACAAGGGATACAGAAATAAAAAAACATTTGTTGCACTGACCTTTTCGATTTTTTTCATTTTAACTGCATTGATTCTGCTCTGGGGTTGCGCCGGTAAAAAAACCATACCGGCTGACCCGAAAAAGCCCGGCACTCCGGCGGTTTCCCCGGACACAACCAAGGATCCCGCAACTTATGATGTGTTGATAGTAAAAAGCCCTGCCAGTTTGAATTTTTTCGGCTGGAGGGGTGAAAAGGAGCTGGAATCCGCAGGAGATACCCTTCACCGCCTGGGGGTGAAATACGCCTATATCCCGGAAGATCAGCTTTCCGGGGGAGAATATCCCTGCAGGATTCTTCTTCTTCCCAATTCCCGGTGTATGTCGGCAGAGGCTTATGAAGGAATCAGGAAATTTGCAAAATCCGGCGGGAAGGTAATGGCCACATACATGGCAGGCTACAGGGACGAGAACAACCAGCAGTCGGGGCCGGTGAACAATTATTTGCTCAGTGATATTTACGGGGTGGATTTTGCCTCCTGGGTTCAGGGAAAGCCCCACTGCGGGCATCTTGTCCCAGGCCAGGGCGACAGGATTCAATTAGGACGAAACCAGGGGATGCTGATCAAGCCCCATCAGGGAACTCAAGTTCTGGCCCGGTGGGAGGGCGGATCCGATTCCCCATCGGAGGGAACTCCAGCGGTCACATACAACCCCGATAACGGGGCCATCTATATGGGAGAAGACCTCTTCGCTCCGGAAAATTCCGGCTCTGCCCAGGTGGTGGCCTATGTGGGGAGCCTCATCGAAATGCTGGCCCCGGGAGCAGTAAAGAACAGAATCACCGGCGATGAAGGATGGATAGCGCCGGGTTTTGAGATTCCCGATGAAATCATCAACACGGTCAAACCCGGCGGAAGTGAGATAATTGTGGGGCTAAAGGATCCCTTCGACGGAGTATCCCTCACCTGCAGTGGCGACGGCAGTTTTTCCGGGGGAAGCAGGCTTTCCGGGGTGACCCTCAGCGGTGACGGCAATGCCATCGAAGAAGGGATTCCCGCCTTGAAGTCAGCGGGGGGATCCCGCTACCAGGTGCGGGGAGTCACCGTGGTGGGAAAAGATCCTTACATAGCGGTATATTCCTCATCGGGGCAAATCCTGGCCCGGTGCCGGGGGCCTCTCACCTTCAAACCCGATAAAGCAGGGGATCCAGTAATTCTATATGATCAGAACTCCAACGGCACTTATTCATACCGGGCATTCCGGGGATGGATCCGTTTTTATCCCGCCCGATCAGGAAGATTATTAGTAAACAATTACCTGACCATGGAGGAATACCTGGCAGGGGTGGTCCCCAGCGAAATGCCTGCCTCATACCCCGGCGAAGCCCTGAAGGCCATGGCGGTAACAGCCCGGACTTTTGCCGGAAGCCTTGTGGAGAGCAGTAAACACAAAGACGACGGTTTTCATGTATGTGATCAGATTCACTGCCAGGTTTACCAGGGAATCATCAAGGAACGAAAATTCAGCAATGATGCCATTTCCCAGACCCGAGGAGTTGTGGCCACATTCCGGGGAAAGTATCCCAATACCACCTTTCATGCCACCAACGGGGGTTTCGGTGCCAGGGCATCATCGGTATGGGGGGGCGATGAACCTTATCTGATGGGAGGTTTTGACGGCCCCGGCCAGTATGACCAGGACCTGTCGGTGGAAGAGAACTTGAAGGAATTCATCGACAACCCCCCGGAAACCTACGATTCCCGGGCAGGGCGGTTCCGCTGGACCCAGACATATACAAAAGATGAGCTAAGACCCATGATCAGCGAGGCCCTGGGGGTTCTTCTGGGACGGGGCCGCCCCATGGAGATTGGGAAGCTCTATTCTGTCAGGATAACATCCAGAG
>CAYNGH010000148.1:0-4961 GCA_964396845.1 uncultured bacterium
AATACTTTTTCACGAAAAAGTTTCCCCCGAAAATAAAAAATGCGTAAGTCCTGTATAAAATCTATTTTGTTTTTTTGTATCTTCTTTAATATATTAATTTTTGTCAATTCTCGTATCGGCAATTAAAGAAATTTACAAAAACCTGTGAATGTTTGTTTTAGATATATTTACCGGCAAATATAGATGTCTGCTGAGTTTAACAGATCCTATCCACAGAATGTTCAATGTTAATGGTTTTTTTATTCGATATTTCATTTAATTCCTGATTATCCCCGGTATCATGGTAGTTTGAGGATTTTTATTGAATTTACCTCCATGCCGTCAAAATTGCCATGACTCCTATTCTCCGGGGAATCGAAGCAGAATTGATTCAAATTTGACATTCATGAACCAATGTAATATTATAAGATAGGTTTAGATGTTGTCATTTTGACACCAACTAACAGATGGATTAAAAACAACAGGAGGTAAATTCTCCAAGATGAGTGCAGAATCAAAAGATACAATCAACAAACAGATTGATGAAATAACAAGCAAGTGGCTCATTGAGAGCAAGAAATGGCACGACTGGGAATGGCAGATGCAAAATCGCATCACCACCATTGAACAGCTGGATCGGTATATGGCTTTTAAAATCGAAGACCGGGAAAGGATCCGCCAGACCATGGATGTATTCCCCATGTCTGTCACACCATATTATGCATCCCTCATGGATCCGTCAGATCCCAACTGTCCCATCCGTCGCCAGGCGATACCTGATGTCAAGGAGCTTGAAGTCCTCCAATATGAGATGGAGGATCCCCTCTGCGAGGACAAGGATTCCCCGGTGACAGGGCTTACCCACAGATACCCTGACCGGGTGTTGCTTCTGGCCACAAATAATTGTTCCATGAACTGCCGTCACTGCACCCGCAAGAGAAAAGTCGGGGATCAGGAACAGGCAATATGTATGAGTCAGATTATCGAAGGGATAAAGTACATCCGGGAAAACCCCACCATCCGGGATGTTCTCATCTCCGGCGGGGATCCATTGATCCTCAGCGATGATCGTTTGGAAAAAATTATCCGCCTGGTGCGGGCAATACCCCATGTGGAGATTATCCGCATCGGAACCCGCATGCCGGTGGTTCTGCCTCAAAGGATCACCCCGGAGCTGGTGGAGATGCTGAAGAAATACCATCCCATCTGGATAAACACTCATTTCAATCATCCCAGGGAAATTACTCCCCAGTCGGAAAAAGCCCTGAGATTGCTGGCCGACGGAGGAATACCCCTGGGAAACCAGTCGGTTCTACTTCGGGGAGTGAACAACTGTCCTGATGTAATGAAACAGCTGGTACACCTGCTGGTGAAAAACCGGGTTCGCCCATATTATATTTATCAGTGCGATTTGTCCCACGGCATCGAGCATTTCCGCACTCCCATATCCCAGGGAGTGGAGATAATGGAAAGGCTTATCGGCCATACTTCTGGGCTGGCAATTCCCCGTTACATCTGCGATGCTCCCGGTGGCGGGGGCAAGATACCCATTCAACCCAACTACATGGTGTCCCAGGGGCATGGAAAAACAGTACTTCGCAATTATGAAGGGGTAATATCAGTTTACCGGGAGCCGGTGAACATGGAAGAATATCGCAAGCTGTGTCCTGCCGACTGCAATCTTTGCGGGTGGAAATGTTCCCGCTCTCAGGACGAGATTGACCCGGTGGGAGTGGAAAAGCTGATGGTTCACGATTCCACTGATGTGAGTCTTATTCCCGAAGGAAACATCCGGGCAGCCCGATTTACCATGGATGAGGATGAACAGTGAAGTTTCAGCGCATTTATTACATCAATCAGATGCAAATTTCAAGGAGTGATAATCGGTGTTGACCAGTCAGGATAAAGATAAAGTAAAATATGGAGAAAAGGTATCAGTCAAACAGGAAGGATTCTCCCTGGAGGCTTTTGTTTCTCCGTTCAACAGACGGGTGCGCCTGGTGGATTACCAGGGCCCGCAGGTTGAACAGGTACCCCGGCAGTTAATTAAGATGGCGGGCCGATACGACTTTGCCACCAAGGTATTTGCCAAGGTGCCGAAATATCACGAGGGCCACTTCCTCCGGGAAGGGTTTAACCGGGAGGGGGAGATCCGGGGGTTTTTCGACGGCACTGATGCATCGGTGGTGGCATATTTTGATGATTCATCCCGCCAGCTCACTCCTCCTGACACTGCCCGGGAAGAAGATGAGATTCTAAAGAAGGTTCGTTCCCAGAAACCCAGGCAGGGCGGGCCCAGAAAGCTGAAAGAAGGCTACAACCTTGTGATTGCCGAGAGTCCCCGGCACTTTGAAGACCTGGCCCATTTATACACCCAGGTATTCAAGACATATCCCTTCCCCATATTTGACCCTGAGTATCTCGAGAAAACCGCCAGAAGCCATATTCTTTACGGGATTGTCTATGACGACAAGGGCAATGCCGTCGCAGCGGCATCCGCAGAGATGGATCGAGAACACAGAAATGCTGAGATGACAGATTTTGCCACCCTCCCTTCCCAGCGAGGCAACGGTCTGGCGGGGATTCTTTTGGATCGTCTGGAAGACAAAGCCCGGCAGGAAGGGATTAGCTATTTCTACACCATTGCCAGGAGCCGTTCCTTTGGAATGAACCGAGTTTTCCGTCTGGCGGGGTACCAGTTCACCGGGAAGCTGAAGAATAACTGTTCCATCTGCGGACAATTGGAAAACATGTCCATCTGGTGCAAGACTGTTGAATGACTGGTTCTACTTTACTTGTAGCTAAGCCACCGATGCAGATTCTGTATCACTTCACCTTTATATGAACCATTTTTTCCTTGAGAGGCGGGGTATCTTTTTCCCATGGTCTGGAATATCGGAAATGCAGAGTAGTTTCTCCCCTACCCCGGGCTCGGAATTTCCATACTTCCTTGCCAGAACTGCCGGGCTTACCATCACTGGACGGTTCAAAGAGAAATTCATCTATTCTTATGACGGCGCTATCCACCGCTTGGGCCATTTCCCAACGATAACCAGTGGTAGGATTTGAGTCCAGGAGTATGGTCAACTGCTGGCCGGTCACTGCTTCCAGATAAAGATCATCGCCGGCAACATGCATATCCTTATAAGAATCGGTTCTGGAAGTCCACCCGCCATACATTGGGTTGGGCAGGATAATAAAATCTTCAGAAAACCGGTGAATCATTGATTCGAGGCTATGCTCCTGAGGATCATAGAAATCATGTTGCTGATCCCCAGCCAGCATCAGAATCTCAAGGGACGGCTGAGGCTCTCCATCAGAAACAATTTTCAGAGTTCCCCCGGCCAGATCCCTTCGCCGGGCGGATTTGCTGTGATCATTTTCATAAGGCCCTTCTTTAAGAATAAGGGCATCATAATGGATTCCCAATTTTTCAAGGTTTTTTATTGTTCCTAACTTGGCTTCACTGCTCCGGTTGGTGATGATAATCACCCGCCCTCCAAGTTCCCGGACTCGGTTGCAGAAATCCAGTGCTCCATGCAGAAGGGTTGCCTCGGCCCGGTTGCACCATTCGTTCCAGAGGTTTTTGTCAAAATCCCTTCCCATTGCCTGTTGCCCCAGAAACTCCTTTTGAAAGCTGATATTGGAAACCAGGGTTTCATCCATATCAAACACCACGCACCATGTTCCCGGTTCTTTGTCCCGGGCCAGTTTTTCAAGACGAAATCTCCCATTGTCATATGCCTGACGGGTGCAGGATCGATATTCATCGGATACTTTCACCCAGAATACACCGTTGGAAAGCTGGAGCCTTGTTCCAATATCTCCGGCAGAAACAGGCCGTAAGCTTAAAAGTGCCAGCAGGACAGCAAAGCAGATAAAGGTTGCAAATCTTTTTCCAGGTGATTTCCGCATTATTTTCCTCCTGAAGAGATAGTTATTCTGACAGGTTCTTTTCCCCCCGGGCAGAGCCGATCCCTTTTAAACAGTAATTATTGCCAGGGAAACAAGATTCAGACTATGTTGGCATTTCTATAATCCTCCGGAGGAATTTTGGAAAAAACAGTTGAAATCCAGGATCAAGAGGAATAAACACCCATGAACAAGACAGATAATAAGCGACAGGCATTATTTCCAATTAAGATTCTACTTCTGGCAGGGGGGCTTCTATCGGTTGTTCTATTTCTGGCATATTCCCGACATACTCTCAACTCCGGCGCCAGGGAAAAAAGAGTATTCTCCCATGGTGAATCTCTTGCCCGTTGCAGGGAAAACTGCCGGCTGATAGGTGTAGCCCTGGAGATGTATGGACTCGACAATGACGGGGTTTTTCCCGACGGCATATCAAAACTGAAGCCTGATTACCTGGAAACCATCCCCACATGTCCTTCCGCCGGTGCTGACACCTACTCCGGCACATATCAGCATTTCCATTCTCCATCAGGCCAGCGTCGATTCACTTTCTTCTGCCGGGGAGATCATCACACCCGTGAGCCGAAAGTCTTCCATCTGCTGGGATACCCGATAACATATGGTGAATCCCCGACACACCATCCAGAGGATTTTCCCCGCTTCGTATCAGGAGATGGCCTTGTCATGCCAGCCATGCAACCTCAGGAATAAAAATACCCGGACATATGCCGGGCATAAAAATGACTGTTTTGTCAGCAGATCCCATTAACTGTTTTAAATCAATTTTCTGTTTGTTCAGGGACCATTCGGATGTCCCGGGAGTTGTTCCTGCTATGATCCAGAACGATGGTGGACAAGGCTGGCCTGTATCCCGGTCTTGTCAGCCTTATGTTGTATCTGCGGTTTTCAAGACCGGTGATGGTAACGGGGGTAACCCCCGAGAGCCTGTCGTCAAGGTAAACCGAAGCCCCGGGGGGATCCGAGTTGACAAACAGGGTAGCCCTGCCAGCCTTTTCCAGGGGTGTTTCTATCTCAATCTTGTTTCCGCTTTGAATTTCAAACTTGGTGTT
>CAYNGH010000148.1:4971-8288 GCA_964396845.1 uncultured bacterium
GTATGGCCTGAAGTCAGTCTTGGTAATCCGCATGGTATAACTTCCCGGAGGGACTGTGGCCCGATATTTGTTGTCACCGGCCTTTTCCAAACGGATCATCAGCCGGCGATTTGAACGGTTGTCCCACAAGAATGCCTGGGCTCCCTCCAGATCAGACTGATAAATAATTATATGGGCGGCATCCGGAGGTGGCGGTGTGTCGTCCTCCACTTCACCGGAATCGATCCTTGCAGTGCTCCCCCCTGGGGTGTCTGAAGAGCTGGTTCTGCCGACCCGGCTTCTGGATGGCGGAGGCCTCATTCCCACCATCTCTGCACTGGCAAATTCGATTTTTGGGACAACAATACCCGGTATTACCGGTCGAATAAGGGGACGGGATATGGTTATCCGGGCTGTCGATTCAGCCTCAGGTTTTTCCTTGGGCTTTGCCGTGGTTTCAGCATCAGAATCGGGAGTTTCCCCGGAGAGATAGTCATCAAGGTCGGGAATATCCGGGCTTTCACCTAAAGGATCATAAAAAGACGAATCAGGAACATCTGTGGGTATCTCCGAGGGAATATCCCCGGAATCTTTTGTGGGTATATCCGTGGGTATTTCTGTGGGTATTTCCGCTGGGATCCCCGCAGGGCCCGTTGTTGACACATCCACAGGCGCACCAGGTATTGTGTCCTCGGGAGTGACTTCTTCGATGGGGTCATCGGGCAGAACTGGTATCCTCACCTTTTCAGTAGGCATGGGTGAAGATTCAGCCAGATCTAAACTCTCTGTGGTGGCGATGGGATCTTTGGCTGCTTCAGGATTCCCGGCGGACCTGAACAGAGTAAACCCGAATATGCCTACAATCACCAGCATTGCAACAACAAGAACCAGGACGGAGCTTTTGATAGCCTGGCTGTCCTGATCTTCCTGCTTTTTCCGTTTCATCCGTACCTGGCGGATGTATTCATCATCTTTAATTCTTTTGGTCATAGCTTTCCATCAAACCCTTTTTTCTGAGAATCCTCGTTGACAGTCGTGGGATATTCAGATAAAAACAATCATACTGGAATCAAATCATCCAATCCATTGATTTTATTAGCCGGGACAAGAAAAAATCCTTCAAATCTCCGACTCCTGCAGATATACAACCTGATCCTGATAATATGTACAAGTTCAGATAAGATTTATTCCCGGAATAAAATAGGTTTTTATGGTTCTTAATGGAATAGATTATAATAAAACAACCCCTTGTCCGGGCAATATGGAGGCACCTATGAACAAGCATACAAAAATCATCCTGTTTCTGACACTGTTGATATTTTCCCTGTGCATTTTTCCCGTCCCGGCGCAACAGCTGGAATTTGTTCAGTCCATCCCCCATGAAACAGACCTGGGCAATAAGATTTTCAGGGACACTTTGACTACCTGGCTTGATATGATAAATGGTGCCAGGGAATCCATAGATATAGAAGTGTTTTATATAAGCACGAAAGATGGAGAACCCTTTGACCAGGTAATCCAAGCCATTAAAACTGCCGGAGAACGGGGAGTGAAAGTGAGGATAATGGTTGACTCGGAGTTCTTCAAAAAATACCCCGAACCGGCAACATCCCTGGGAAAGCTCCCCAACATAACCATGCGGGTAATAAATTACGAGCCGGTGGCCGGCGGTATAATGCACGCCAAGTTTTTCATTGTTGACAGAAAAGAAGTATTTCTGGGAAGCCCCAATTTTGACTGGCGGGCCATGCATCATATTCATGAGCTGGGAGTTCGCATAAAGTCCCCGGAAACAGCATCAGAGTTTCACCGGATATTTCAGCTGGACTGGGGTATTGCCGAAGATGTCGAAGGTGAATACCGGGGAATATCCGCCTCCATGGTGGGAAGGATTAACCGCAGAAACCCTGTGAAACTCAATTATCGGGGGGAAGAATGCACCCTTTATCCGGCATTCTCACCTCCGGGCCTCACCTATGGCGGTCTTGAAAACGAGCTGGAAGAGATTCTGCGCCTTCTGAAGACGGCCCGGAATGAAGTTATGATCCAGGTGATGTCTTATGCGCCCCAGCCCAGAGATCCGAAACAGGTGCCATGGATGCTTCTGGACGATGTCATTAAAGATACGGCAGACCGGGGAGTGAAGGTGAGGTTGATTGTATCAAACTGGAGCATCGGCAAGGACAAAATCCCCTATCTGAGAGCCTTGGACAGACATGACAACATACAGGTTAAAATCAGCAGTGTTCCAAAACATTCCTCAGGACACATCCCCTTTGCCCGGGTGGAACACTGCAAATTCATGATAATTGACAACGAACTTTCTTGGATTGGCACCGGGAACTGGCAATACGGCTACTTTTTCACATGTCGGAATGCAGGGGTGGTAATTGCCGGGAAAAAACCAGCAGAAGACTTGAGGGAAAGTTTCGAAAAAAGCTGGAGTGCTCCCTTTGTCAAGCCTGTTCTTGAAAGCCGGCAGAAAGAAAAAGAAGATTAAGCCGCACTCCTCAACGTTTCACATAAACTGATTCATATTTGCCGTCATCCATCAGGAAAAGCCCTCCCTGAGTGATGATGGTGTCGATCAGCCGGCGATAATTGCTGATGGATGAGTCGAAGGAAAAATTCCCGGACCGGGTTTTTACCAGGATTTTTTTGATGTTTTTACTGCCGAATAATGTCCTGTTCCTGATGAGGCGCATTTCCACCACTTCTTCCCAGGGAACGCCGATATTGATAGAACGGGACAGATATGAAACTCCCCCGGGGGTTACAGTCACCTGAGAGAATTCATCAATATATACTCGATCCAGCCTTTTCCAGAACTCTGCGCAAAGAACAGGAAATGACACAACCCCCGCCAATAGAGCCGGCACAGGGCCAAGGACAGAAACCCCCAGGGTAATAAGCCCGGAAAGCCCCATACTGGCTGGAAAAACCGAAGTATATGACAGAAACTTGGCAGTTCGTCCCATAAAATCACTGCGGGTGCGGTAATTCTCTGCAGTTCTTAGGGGTTCCACCGCAGACAGGGGCCGGGTAGCCTGGGACAGGCCGGGAAGGGCACGATTTTCGATGGCTTCTCTGACAGAAGAGGCATCCTGATAACGACGATTAGGATCAAGGTCCAGGCATTTCATTACAATGGAGGATGTCTGAAAAGAAATCCTGGGATTCACATGATAAGGAATATCAAAGTGAAAAGGCTTGTCGGCAGGGTCAATCCCCGTGAGAAGGAAATGCATTGTGGCTCCCAGGCTGAATATATCG
Organism: uncultured bacterium; assembly: GCA_964396845.1. Lineage (GTDB taxonomy): Bacteria > Vulcanimicrobiota > JAJTBE01 > JAJTBE01 > CAYNGH01 > CAYNGH01. Next base: position 8,224 of record CAYNGH010000148.1, read on the forward strand.
GATCGGCGGTCAGTTTCCCCCCGGCCGTAATGTTCCGGTGATGCAAATCCAGGGGTGCCGATAAT
>CAYNGH010000149.1:0-8267 GCA_964396845.1 uncultured bacterium
CGGTAAGAGAAATTATCCCGATATTCTGGGTAAAAGTAGTATTGGCGCCACCTCCCAGAATACCGCCAATGGCGCTACCGATTCCATCGGCCAGAAGACCGCCTTTCAAGTGCTCTCCGGTAAGCTCCACCCCGGAAACCCTGGCAGTGGCACTCAAATCACCGATAGTTTCCACTGCAGTTACCAGATATGCGATAATAAAGGGAAGCAGTGCGCTCCAGCTGAACCGGAGTCCGTAATAAAAAGGCCTGGGCAGGTTGAACCATCCCGCCTCGGCAACGGGAGTAAAATCCACCATCCCCAGGAAGGCGCAAAGGATATAGCCGGTGAGCATCCCGAAAAAGACAGCGCCGGTGCTCAAAAACAAGTTCTTACGGCTGTTGAGAATCAGGATCACAGCAATAACCAGACCGGCAATCCAGAAATTTGACATTTTCCCATAATCCGGAGATCCCACTCCTCCCGCAGACCAATCAACAGCCACAGGCACCAGGGAAAGACCAATCAGTGTAATCACTGCGGAGGTGACCACCTTTGGAAACAGTTTCCTGACCTGGGGGACAAAAAATGCTGCGCCGGTTTCGACAAAGCTCCCCAGAATCGTGGCGGTGAAAAGCCCCGCCATCCCCATTTGTCTTGCCACACTTATGGAAGGGCCAACAAAAGTAAAAGAAGTTCCCATGACACAGGGCAGGCGGGCTCCAATCCCCCAAAAGGATCGGGTCTGGATAATGGTAACAATCCCTGCACAGAAGATGGCACAGCTGACATAATATGCCAGGATTCCCTGCTCCAGGGCAATGGCTCCACCGACAATAAGGGGCACTGCAACAATTCCATTAAACGCCGCCAATATGTGCTGAACAGCCAGGATTATCCCCAGGGGCAATGGCGGTTTGTGGTCGATATCGTAAACAGCTTTCATATATCTCTTCACATTTCATTTTTATTTCGTAAATTCGACTGATCAAAAAACTTACCTGTCCCGGGGAGCCTTAGCATAAAAAAATCAGAAAATCAACCCCCAGTTGAGATAAGTTTCTTGGAATCTCACCTGATGAGTTGATGCGCAAAATTCGCTTTTCGTTTAAACTGTATCTGGGAGAATCATATCCCCGAAAGCAGGTAATTATCTGACATGTCACCCTTGAAAACAAAAAAACATCCCCCCCGGAAGCTCTCCGACGAGGTTATAAACCAGTTGTCCGATAAGATTAAATACAGGCATCGCCGTGGTTGCGGGGCTTTCCCCAGCCAGACCAACTCCCTGGGGGCGTATCTTCACGAAGTAAACAAAATCCCCCTGCTCTGCGCCCAGGAGGAAGTGGCTCTGGCCTATCGCATCAGAGATTTTAATGATGGCGAAGCCCGGATGGCTCTCATCGAATCAAACCTGCGGCTGGTAATTAGCATAGCAAAAAAATTTCTGGGCCTGGGGCTCACCTTTCAAGATCTGATACAAGAGGGCAACATGGGGCTAATGGAAGCAGTGGAAAAATTCGACCCGGATCGGGGCTGCCGGTTTGCCACTTATGCCACATGGTGGATACGCCAGTCGATTATCCGGGGAATCGCCAACCAGAGTCGTACTATCCGGTTGCCGGTGCACATTTCCGATATTTTTCAACGTTATATAAAATTTTCCTCAGAATTCCTCCACAATTACAACCGTCCTCCCACTTTCCGGGAAGTGGCCCGGGAGCTTCTGCCGGTTTCCAGAGAAAAGGCCCGGCGCAAGGTCGCCCGCCGGCTAAAAAAAGAAGTGTCCCCCGACGATCCCAGAGTTGACAGAAAAGTCTGGGAGATGCAAAAGAAGATGGAATCCCAGATCAAAAGTATTGTCAACCTTGCTCAGGATCCCATATCCCTGGAAACTCCCCTGGGAGAAGATGACACCACCGTGGGGGATCTTGTGGCCTGCCCCGGCAATGACCAGCCGGAAATTCTCACCAGAGAACTTCGACGGATTCTTGAAAGCCTTACCGACAGGGAAAAGAAAATCCTCTGCCTTCGTTATGGACTGGTGGACGGCACTACCCGCACTCTCAAGGAGATTAGCCAGAACTTCGGCATCAGCAAGGAAAGAATCCGCCAGAAAGAAGAAGATGCCCTCAACAAACTCCGGGCAACCCTGTGCCGAGGCGACTGGCTGTAAGCTGGCGAAATCCTGATGCCCAACTGTCCCCTGACAGATAAAGGATCTGTGTAGGTCATGCTGTAATATTAAAGAAAAACAAGGGGGCATCCATGAAAAGTACCCGGAAAAGTTCCCGTCAACACCACCAGGGCCATTTCATATTTCCTGACAACCTCGACTATGAGTGTATCACATGCGGTGCATGCTGTCGCAGGGACTGGAAGATTTATATAGATCTCCGTTCTTACAGCAACCTGAAGGATTCAGACACATGCAGAAAAATTCAACAAAAACACAATGGCCAGGAGCTTTTCTTTCTGGACATAAAAAATTCTGAATGTACCATCAGAAAAATCGACGGACTGTGCCCCATGATGGAAGACAACCTGTGCGTCATCCACAGGGAGATGGGATTTGATGCCAAGCCCGTTCCCTGCCGTTATTTTCCTCATATCATGGCGGTAACTCCCGATGGGACTTATGTGGGCCTTTCTTTCAACTGTCCCGGAGTCACCTTCTCCTCCACCGGTTATCAGCCCGGGGAAAACGAGATACCAAGACTCAAGGACATCCTCAGGGATTCATCTGACTGTCGCTGTGGTTTCGGTGATGTGGCCATTTTTGGGGATATAACCACTGACTGGGAAGGCTACCGGGTAATTGAACAGCATGTTATAGATTCCCTGAACAGGGGTGGAAGTATCTCCCGGAACCTTTGGGATATCATGATGAAAATCATGAATACATGCCACACGCTGAAACAAGAATCCCGGGGGAAAATATCAGCCCGGGAGCTGTCCGAGCTTCTTGACATGCCGTTTTCTCCTCCCTTTGAAAGGGATCAGGATTACCGGGGCTACGAGTATTTTTATGCGATGTATCTTGTTGCCCTGGCAGAATCCCCGGAAGCCCAGGACAGAAAACCAAACCTGCAGGCACTGCAACAGGGAGGAGATTTCATCTCCACTACATTCAAGGGGACAATCCAGGTGGAAAATCTGGCAGAGTTCTTACATCAGAAAGCCCTCAAGGGCGATGATATGAAACAGACAGAATATTTTAAACACCTGATTTGGAGGAAGGAACTGCTGAAGATTTCTAATATTGTCGTTTCCCTGGCAACCCTGAGCCTGTTGAAGATTGTTCTGGACTGGTATTATTACAACTCAGCCCTGACAGGAAATATCCCCAAGCCCGATGAGGCGGATTATTCCATCGCCATCAGGGAAGTGGAAGAAATGCTCAAGCACGATACCAATCATGTAATCAGGAATCAGGCTCTGGAATTTGCCGGCAACATATATACCCAGCTTGAGATGTTCCTTGAACCTGAAACATAAAGCCGGATTATAGAAAAATTTAATAATTATAATCCTGGCGATACCTTCATTCATCAAATTGGCATCAATAAATATTGGCATCGAGGAGATGTTTTAATATTTTTTTCTTATGTATAATTCATAATAACAGGGAAATATCTCTCCTGCTGAATCCGCCTGTAAGACCAGGGCCATATGACAATGATGCAAGGGAGCGTTATCATGGAAAAGGAGTCACGAAGGGATTTTATTAGAAAATGCATGTTTTATGGAGCATGGACCGCCGGATTTGCAGTGATACCTGCATTATTCGGTTGCAAGGGAAACAACATTGCCCGCCTGCCGGTATCTTCAACTCATCAGGCAGGCAGTGCCGGGTTTGAGCCGGCTTACCTGAAGCTTCACAGGAAGGGAGAATTGAAGAAAAGGGGTGAAGCTCTGTGGGATATAATGAAAAGTTGCACTCTGTGTCCCAGACGTTGCGGTGTCAACCGCCTTAAGGGAGAAAGGGGTTTCTGTCAGGCAACTTCACAGCTGAAAATCTCCGCATACAACCCTCATTTTGGCGAGGAAAAACCCCTAGTGGGCCGGGGTGGTTCCGGCACCATATTTATGACCCACTGCGCTCTTCGCTGTGTTTTCTGTATCAACTGGGAAACCAGTCAGGAAGGCTGGGGACAGGCCCGCACCATTGAAGAACTTGCCGATATGATGCTGAGTCTTCAGAAGAAAAAATGCCTGAATATAAACACGGTGACCCCCACCCATTATTCCCCCCATATTCTGCTGGCTCTCGACATGGCAGCAGAAAAGGGCCTGCGGCTTCCCCTGGTCTATAATACCTGCGGCTGGGAAAGAATGGAAATATTGAAGAACCTCGACGGCGTGGTGGATATTTACCTGCCGGACTTCAAATATTCCAGCAGGGAGATGGCGGCAAAATTTTCCCGTGGAGCCGGGGATTATCCCGAGGTAACCCAGGAATCCCTGCTGGAGATGCACCGTCAGGTGGGGGTTGCAAAACCGGACAGGGACGGCATCATCAGGAGGGGATTAATGATCCGGCATCTTGTAATGCCCAACAATGTTGGCGGTACCCGAGAAGTAATGGAGTGGATCGGCGCTAATTTGCCAAAAGATACATATGTCAACGTTATGTCCCAGTATCGGCCCATGTACGAAGCATCCCGGTATCAGGAAATTTCCCGCAGAATCACCCGCAGTGAATATGACGATGCTGTGAGATGGGCCAGGGATGCAGGGCTGACCAACATTGAAGTGCAGGGTTATCCCCTGATGTAATGGAATAATTGAACTGGTTCAGGGTATAATCTGAATAGAAGAACCTCCGGTGGTGATGAACTTGGAAGAAGCCTTAATAATGGAAAAACTCTGGCAACTTTACCGCAGATACCGCCTGACCCGGTTATGGATTCGTCTGAGCTGGTCGATTTTCTTTGGAATGTCAGCCTCAGCCCTTCTCATATTGACTTCCCGTATCACCGGGCTTTTTGAAGCAGGGCTCTCTTTCATCATTGTGCCGATGATTCTTGCAGTGTCGGCAGGGCTTGTTTATCACAAGTTGAAAAAGCCCCCCCTCATGGAAGTCGCCCTGGAATCAGATCGGATTCTGACCCTGAAGGAACGGCTTTCCACTGCCTTGGAATGGGTGCAGGATCAAAAGGTGAGAACCCCCATGTTCCGGGGATTGTTGCGGGACACCGCCGAAAGTGCCGGGAACATATCCCCGGCGGAGGTATTTCCCGTGAACTGGAGGCAACCTTCCCGACGGCTGACAGGGGCACTTCTGGCCATGGTGGTTTTTTTCCACGTTCCCCAGTTATCTTTGCTGGTGCCCGGAGTGAGTCCCCAGGAAAAAGAACAGATCCGCCAGGGAGCATTGCTTGTCCGAAAGGGAGAAGAAAAGCTGAAGAATAGAAAAGTGGATACCCAGGAAGTTGAAAAAAAGATTGAAAAAGCAAGGAAAGAAATGGATCGATTGGCCCGGGAGCTTGAAAAACCGGGAGTTGACAAGCGACAGGCCTTGATGAAAATATCCAAAGCCCAGGAGCAGATAAAAAACCTGGCCCCCGACAGCGGGGCTATGGAGCAGATGGAAGAAGCCATGCGTCGATCTGGTGATGAAAGCCAGCAGAAAAATGAAACCCGCCGGGAAAGAGAGCTTCTGGATCAGTTGTCCCAAACCTTAAAACAGATTAAAAGACAGGCGCAGAAAAAGGGACTCTCGGAGAAAGAAAAGCAGGATATCCGGAAGAAATTAGATGATACCCGCCAGAAGATGGAGCAGGCCGGCATGAATACCCAGACCATCGAAAAGGCCATAGAATCGGCCCGGCAGGGGGATATGGATTCTGCTGCAAGGGAGATTCAACAGATGGGCAGTCAGTTCCAGGCGCGCCAGGATCAGTTGCAGGGGGAAGAACAGCTTGGCGATGCCCTTTCCCAGGCTATGAAAGATTTGGAAGAATCAAAAGAAATGGTATCTGGCAGGAGGGCTTCAAGGCCCTTCACCGGCCAGCGGGCAGATTATTCCCAGGAAGGCTCCGAACCTGCGGACTTCGGCAAGGGTACTACCAATGAGGCAGCCCCTGAACCCACCGGAGAACCGGGGAATATATACGGTCAAAGAAGCAGTGAAGATCAAAGCACCACCCAGGAAGCATTCAAAAAGCTCTATGAGCCTCAAAGAGATGAATTTGAAACCTTCACAGGAAAAGTCAGTGGAAAACTCAGCGAAGGGCCTGTCATCAGAAGCATCCGCTCATCGGTGCGGGGCGCTCCCACCACCGGCGAAGAAGCCACAAGAGATCCCGCAGAAGTCTATGTGGATGCCAGGGCAAAGGGAGAAGAAGCAGTCCGAAGAGAACAGATCCCTTCCCGTTATCGCAGTCTTATCCGTCATTATTACGATGACATCAACCCCGGGAAATAATCAGCCCCGGGGCCGGACATCCTCTTGGGATGCCAGAATCTTGCAGGTAATGACAACCCCAGGAAGAACATATTTAGTTGACTATGGGGATAATAATCCGGGAGATATCGATGCAAGCAGAAGAAAAAGTTGTCCAGTTCAAAGAGCAAATTGAGAGAATCACTGCCCAGATAAACCGATTCATTGTAGGCCAGGAAAACGTGGTCCGGGAAACCCTTATATGCCTGATTGCCGGCGGCAACATCCTGCTGGAAGGAGTGCCGGGACTGGGAAAGACCATGCTGGTGCGAACCCTGGGGCAGGTTCTGGACATGAACTTTTCCCGGATTCAGTTCACCCCGGACCTGATGCCTGCAGATATCACCGGAACCAACCTGGTGGTGGAACGTGAAAGAGGCCGCCGGGAGTTCGAGTTTCAACATGGCCCCATATTTTCCAACCTTGTTCTGGCCGATGAAATCAACCGGGCAACCCCTAAGACCCAATCGGCCCTGCTGGAAGCCATGCAGGAACATTCCGCCACAGTATCGGGAAAAATCCACCAGCTACCGGAGCCTTTCATGGTGCTGGCCACCCAGAATCCCATCGAAATGGAAGGAACATATCCCCTGCCGGAAGCCCAGCTGGATCGTTTCTTTTTCAAGACCATTGTGGGATTTCCCGGCCAAGAGGAGCTTCAACTGATAATGGATCGCACCACGGGAGCTGATGTTCCACAGGTGGAAAAGGTCATGGGAGGACAGGAAATACTGGAGATGAGAGAGCTGTCCCGGCAAGTCCTGATGTCAACCCCGGTGAAGGAATATATTGCCCGGCTGGTGCTGGCCACTCACCCGGGTCAGGACAAGTCCACCTCTGGGGCAGAACGTTACATCCGCTTCGGAGCGAGTCCCAGGGCAGCCCAGACCCTGTCCCTGGCAGGTAAAGTCAACGCCATAATCGACGGACGTTTTAATGTCAGCTTCGATGATGTGGTAAAGATTGCAGTCCCAGCCATGCGTCACCGGCTTATCTTAAATTTCGAAGCCCAGGCTGAAGGTGTCCAGCCGGATCAGCTCATTGAAGATATAATTAACGAGGTGCCCCGTGAAAGCCAGAATCCCGGGAATTAAAATAATCACCCATGTCCTTGTTCTGCTTTTGCTTCTCCTGGGAGGCCCGGCAGATGCCGATGTCTTGAAACATCCCCTGCAAATACAGACAGAACTTTCCAGCGGGGGTTTCCTCAAAGACAACTGCTCCCTGCCGGTGACTGTGGAAATAACCAACTCCGGGGAAGAATTCCAGGGCAAACTGTCCCTGAACCTTTATCGATACCACACTGGAGAGCCTGACAGTTATTACCAGGAAATCCAGGTCCCCGCCAGGGGAAGAAAACAATTCTTTCTTTATATCCCTGCGGTTGAAAATGTATCATCAAAAATTACCGTGAAGGTTTCCCGGGGCAGAGATTTCATCGAAAAGCCAGTCATGACTCGGCGGGCAAACCCCGGGGATATTAATTTTATCATCCTAAATCGTCAGCGGGGAGGAATGGCTTATTTGTCGGGCTTCTCCGACATATTCACCGGCCCTAATGCCATTATCAACCTGGCATATCCGGATCCCTCAATCCTGCCCATCCACTGGAAATGCTATGACTCTGCTGATTATCTGCTGATAAACGACTACCCTTCCCTTAATCTGGATCGGGCCAGAGAAAAAGCCATCATTGAACATGTGATTGCCGGGGGACATCTTATTATTTCTACAAATCTGGACCCCAGCGAATTCAACGGTACCCTTCTCAAGGAATACCTTCCCATGCTTCCAGTGCGTACCATTGACATGGACTCCCCCGATGAAACTGTCTTCGCCC
>CAYNGH010000150.1:0-8181 GCA_964396845.1 uncultured bacterium
ACGGGTCTGTCGCCGGTGTCAAAAACCGTGGTGTATGATGAGGTATCCTTCAGCCCCAGATTTTGGCCAAATTTTCTGATTTCTCCCACCTGTATCAGCTTTTTGCGAAGTTCCGGGTCGGTTTGCGGGTTATTGATTATTTTATTGATAGATTGTCTGTTGAATATTATCTTAAACTGATAAAAACCCTGAACCGCTAAATAACGGCCCTGGGGATGGAACAGATAAAAGCCTGTAAAAACACAAACCATCACCATAATCAAAGCAACAGGCGTGAATATTAAGACTCTCTTATATTTGCGAATAACTTTTTTCATGAATGTCGTCTAATCAGGAAACCAGCACGTAAACTCCCTTGCTGGTGGCCACGGTCTTTCCCCGGGGGTTTGTGAGTTTTGACGAAGTATATATGAATTTTCCTTCCCGGCGGTCTTCTTTTCCTTCCAGAATTAACTGCTGTTCCACCATGGCAGGACGAAGAAACTTTATCTCCATACGGGAGGTGACCACAGAATCCCCGTGATCAATCAGCAATCTGGCCATGGCTTCATCCATCAGAGTAAACAGGATCCCTCCATGAACCACATCGCCCCAGCCCTGATGTTCTTTTTTTGGAGTAAACTCAACCCGAACTGCTCCTGCATCGTAGATGAATTCCATTTTCAACCCCACGGGGTTTTCCCGGCCACAGGCAAAACAGTAGTTGTCATCCTGAAGTTCCATTATATTTATGCTCCTCGGTTTCTGATGTTTTCATAAGAATTAATTCGAAGCTGAAACCCGCCGTCCTTCATCCGAGGAGGTCATTTCCATGGGATTACCACGGGATCTGATCCCGACATGTCCAATATTAATCCTCCAATGCCGGGCTTTTTCAGGGTTGCCGGCTGGCTTTCCTCCATAATCAACAGGGCATATCCCGGGCCGTTTATTCCAGTCCAGCCGTAGATCAGATCTCCCCCCCGATAAGATGATGTTTCGTCAAGGTAAAATTGAACAATTATTCTTCTTTGAGGATCCTGGTAAACAAAAGGGGCATCAGAAGGCTTCTGGATAACCCTTGCAACGGCAGGCCCGGCACCTGTCCACTCCAACAGAACACCGCCCCGGTGATGGATTGGAGTGATGTCCCCGGATACCGGCCCCACGGCAAAGGTTCTGCGGGCCGGGGGCATTTCCGGCGGAAAACCATCGGGAGAATATCCCCCCCGGATGCAAAGAACCGTGAGGGTATCCAGATCGTCGATACCCCGGGATTTTATATAAGGGATTATTTTATACTTGATGTCCTGGAAAAGATCCCTGCTGTCCCCGGCAGGAACCCTGAGAATCAGGTGATTCCCCGGCTTGCCGTGAATCAGCAGTGCGCCGGCACTGTCAGTTTCAAAGAATACCGCCCGATAATCCCGGTTTAAATCAGAAAACCACAGGGCAATCACTCCTGTCAGCAACAATATCATGAAAATCTTAATTGCTTTGTTTTTGCTTTTTAGTATTGGAATATTGGAAGCCAGCAATATCAGAATAATGTAATAAGCAACAGTGGTTCCCCAGCCGGGAGTCGCCACTGATGTTGATGATAGAGGCATGTTTCCAAGGCTGAGGATGGCAGTGGCGATCCAGTTTACTGGGTGAACCAGAAGACTCAGGATAAATCCTCCTATCTGTGGCCACAACTGCCCTAAAAGGCCGGCAGTAAGCCCCATTGGCATCAGAAGTCCCGCGGAAGGCACCAGCAGGATGTTTCCCGGAAGGATCATCAGGGAAATCAGGTGGAAATAACGGGCGGTCAAGGGCAATACAAACAGGTATGCCCCTAAGGATACTCCTGTAAGGGTGACAAGGCTGCGGTATGTCCATCCTGTGGCCAGGGCGAAATACCGGCCTGCCTCGCCGGGAATCCCCTTCATTATAAGCTTTTCTATGGACATGGCCGAAGGAAACAGCCGTTTAACTGGATTGGCCATAAGTATAATCCCCAGCACCGCAGTAAAACTGAGCTGAAAGCCGACGGTAAAAAGAATCCCCGGAGAAATAAGAAGCATTATCACTGCAGCGGAAAAAAGCGCCGAGAGAGGATCGTATTCCCGCCACAGTGCCATGGCCAAAAGCATCAGCACAGCCATGATTGAAGCCCTGGTTATGGATATGCTCCAGCCTGTGAGAAACCCGTACATTACAACAGGGATAATCGACAGAAACAGAGCGAGTCTTTTTGAAACCCTCAATAATCTCAGAAACAGGATGGAAAAACCTGCTACAATGCCCACATGCAATCCCGATGCTGCCATGATATGAAGGGTCCCGGTGTTTTTGAGGGCTTTTTCTATCTCCGGGGACAATTCCCGGCGCTGACCCAGGATAAGCCCCGTCATCAGGCCGTCCCCGGGCTCCGGGAGATAGGTGTGGAAAATATCCCTGATACCCCGGCGGGTCCGGCTGAAAAAAGAGTAAAACTTCCGGAATCTGCCCGTGGGTTTGTGTTCCTGCACTCTCTGTAAAAAATAAACCCTGCTGATCCCCAGGTTGGTAAAATATGTTTTCAGATCCATCTCCCCTGGATTGAGTCCTGTGGAATCTTTTCCGGGAGCATTCACCCTGAGATTTACCCTGTCGCCGGGCTGAAATTCTTCTACTTTTTCTGTCAGAGCCTCTCCCTGGTAATAAACCCTTACCCGTGGGCCTTTTCCCGGCTCAAATGGGGTTTTGTCCGCAGTTTCAAGGACAAGGTCAAAACTGCCGGCCCTGCTACCCCGAGGCTGAACCTGCCGGGCAAGAATCCCCTCGATTCCTCCGCCATGGTGATGGCTTGTTATCTCAGCGTTATTTGCCACCTGCCGGTCAACCCCGGACATGTGGACAAATCCTGCCATAAATATAAACAGCAGTGCCATTGCCTCTGTCAGTTTTTTCTGGTTTAATTCTGACCCGATGAACCCACCAGCCAGAAAGATCATCATAAGGGGAACCGAAACACAAAAGGCGGCAGTCACAAGCCTTGCAGTTAGGATTCCTGCCGCCAGAGAAACTACAAAAGGGATGATGGGGCGTTGGGAAAACATCCCTGTTCTCAGTATTTTATGCCCAGTATCAGCTCAAGACTGCTGGTGAGTTCCTGGGGTTCAAAGGGCTTGGGGATGTAATAGTTGGCACCTCCCTTGAGGCCTTCAAGAATATCCCGGTCACTGGTGCGGGCTGAAACAATAATAATCGGCAGGTCCTGGGTTTCTTCGTTTTCTCTTACTTTCTCCAGAACTCCGAAACCGTCAATTTCCGGGATCATCAGGTCCAGGATGACAAGATCATATTTCTCGTTGAATATCTTGTCCAGGGCTTCCTTGCCATCGGCGGCCTCATCGATGTCAATGTCCTCGCCCCGGATGATTATGCTGATTATTTTTCTGATTCTTTCTTCGTCCTCTACCACAAGGATTCTTTTATGCCTGGATTTTGACATGTTTGATGCCTCCATGAATTTACTTGCCTTTTTATTCTTCCGTGGGGGCCGGTTTCCTCCTGCTGGAGAGTACCAGTCCTGCAGTTACCTGAAAATTATCGGCTCATGTAATTCTATTCGTCCAAAAACCCGAATATACTTATCTCCAGTGGTAAAATCCTCTATAACCGCCCTGGGATTGAGGTCGGTAAAGTCCAGCAGGGGGTTGACTCGATGGCTCAGGATATCTGTTACTTCTCCAGGAATGGGATTGCCGAAAAAATCTACCCCGTCAGGGAGAAATTCCAGACGGGCCCCCTGGTCAACCTTGAATCGTCCTTCCACTGACAGGGGAGAGGCTCCTCTGATAAAGGGCATCCGGATCCGCACTCTGACATTCTCCCGGGAAATATCCAGCTGTGGAAAGGGAGGATGCAATTCGGCCCTCTGGCGGATGAAGCGGTTTATATCCTCCTCCTTGAGGATAATCAGGGCTTTAGTGGTGTCCACCGAGGTTATCTGTTGCCGGGTGCCTCGAAGTCCTCTGGCGGTAAAGGAAAGGCTGGATATTCGAGGGAAGTTTTCTATCTCCACTTCCTGGGCGTGAATATCCACCTGTTCCACATATCCCATAAGGAGCCGGGGCAGGGAAGTGCCGGATATTTTTACCTGCAGGGAGGATACCTCCCTGGCGGATCCTGTGAGGAGTTCTGAGAGCTGTTGACGTGCCCAGGCAAAGATCATATGGTTTATGACGCCATATGCCAGAATCGCCATCATAACAGCGGTCATCAGTGTCTGGATTTTTTTTCTCCCTGACGGTTCAGTTTTCTTCGTGTTCATTTTCCGTATGCCTCCGGAGCAGATCCTGAAGGTAAGGATTATCCCTGACCTGAGAAATATCCTGATCGTTTCGAACCAGCTTCCACCCGTTGAAGCGGTTTTCCACCGCCTGCTTCATATAGTTGTCGCCCTTTGATTCATCCCCCAGGTGATAGTGGCATAAGGCCAGCCCGTAGAGGGCATAGGAGTAGGATCTTTTTCTTCTCTCGTTTTTGCCGTAGTACCTCAGGGCTTCCTGGATTCTTCCGTTGACATAATATGCCCTGGCCAGAGTATCTACAAAGGCTCCGGATTTGGAATTTCTTGCCACGGCACGCCGGGACAGGGACAGGGCTTCTTTTGGATTGTAAAATGGACTCTCCCTGGGGGCTGTCAGGTACATCCATGCCAGCAGGTTCAGGGGGCCGGGGTTTGTTTCGTCGATAGAAATGCTCCGCAGAAGTTCCCGCCGGGCTGTTTTGAAGTCTTCTGCGGAATAATGATAAAAGCCCAGATAGAAATACAGGGCCTGAGAGTTGGGCAGGAAGGGAATCAGTTCTTCGAGTATCTCGACGGCTTCACTGTGGCGGTTCTGGCGGTGATAGAAGCCTGACAGGATAAAATGGGCTGACAAGTCTTTTTCCGCGGGATTTATCGATTCAAGATTTTCCCTTTCAATGCGGGTTGCCTGGAGGTAAATCTCCTCTGCCCTCTTAGGATTCTCCCGGATCAGAGAGTTGGCAACCCTGATATGTTCAGCGGAATCCCGGGAGTACTTTTCCAGCCAGGTTTTCCTCAATTGTTCGATTTTGTCTTCCTGCTGACTCTTCTTGTACCATTCCAGAAGCTCCTTGTATGCCTTTTTAGGCGGTTCATCAAGGGTGAGGCTTTTCTCCAGAGTGTCGATGGCCATATCCATCCTGTCGGCATCCCTTGTGATTTCGTAAAGCAGAAAGAATATCTCCGGCGTGCCGTAGCCCGATTCTATGGCCCCGGTGAGAATTTCCCGGGCTTTTTTGTTGTTTTTCTGTTTAATTTTCAGCCGGGCCAGAGCTTCTATGGATCTGCCATGGGTCGGATCGATTTTCAGGGCCCGGGATATGGCCTCTTCTGCCATGTCCCAGCGTTTCATGCGCATACAGGACAGTCCCAGATAATAGTGATTTTCTATATTGCCGGGGTCAGCTTTTACCGCCATCTCACTGTATCGACGGGCTTCCACATAGTTTCTCCGTTCTGACATCAGCTGTGAAAGGCTGGAAAGCACTTCCGGATTGCCGGGATCCAGAATCAGGATATTCTTGTAGATTTTTATGGTTTTTGTTGCCGTCTGGTTGGCACTGCGGATGTTCCCCTGATGGAGAAGCTGTCTGTAGCGGGTTTCTTCTTTCTGGCCCAGGTTTGTCAAATGTCTGATTCCAGCCCATCTGACCAGGATCAGCAGTATCACTATTCCAACAGCGACAGCAGCATAGGTGAGGATTTTTTGCCTTTTCAAAGATATCACCTGTGGCGGTGGATTTTAATATGGGGAGAGGTTCTGTTTGAGGGAGCCCACAAAAGGTAGGTTGCGGTATTTCTGGCGGTAGTCAAGCCCATAGCCCACAACAAATCGATCCGGCAGGACAAAGCCTGTGTAGTCGCTCTGCTTGACCGGCAGAATGCGGTTGTATGGCTTTTCAAAAAGGGTGCAGATCCTGACGCTGGCAGGCTCCCGCAGTTTCAGGACCTCGATGAAGTAGTTGAGGGATTCTCCAATGTCGATCATATCCTCCACGATAAGGACATGCCGGTGATAGATGGGATGATCCAGGTCTTTGATGATTTTTACTTCTCCCGGCTCTCCCTTGCCCCTGGACAGGACAATGAAATCAATGGTAAAATTAATATCCTCCAGCATCCGGGTCAAATCCGCCAGAAACATGGCAGCTCCCCGGAGGATGGTTATGATGCAGAGTTCCTTGCCTCTGTAATCTTTGGAAACCTGTCCCGCCAGTTCTTTTATTCTCTGCTGGATCTGTTCTTCGCTGTAAAGGATTTCTTCTATGTCATCGGTCATTTTGTTCATTTGTCAAGCATTTCTATTTCAGCTTTTAAAACCCTCCTGCTGTTCCTCCCGACCCGGCATTTTTCGCTTATTTCCAGTCCTGCTACCCACAGGATTTCGTCATCTTTTACCAGCAGAGGAATCTGATCCCGCCGATGCCGGGGAATCTTTCGATCTATTAGAAAATCCTTGAGCTTTCTTTTTCCCGGCGCGCCCAGGGGATGGAATACATCTCCCGGCCTTCTCCCTCGAATCACATAAACTCCCGGCGGGGCTGAATCTTCATCAAGAAATACTTCATTCTCCTTATGGATTCTAAGATCATCAGGGGGATCCATGTATGTGCCGGTGACGGCGATTCCCCAGCCAGGCAGTTCAGTTCTTCCCGGCAGGGTGATTTCAACGGGAGCCGGGATTGCCGGGAGCGGGTTGTGCCGGGATATGACAATCCTGTCATATTCTCTTCGGGCCTTGAACCCGCCGGGCAACTGTATGGATCTGCCCGATGGGCCGTTTATCAGATCCAGAAGGCACAGTCCATGATGGAGGGACATCTCACCGATATCAACTCCTGCAGTGATGGCGGTATTTCGAAGGATGGTCATGGCTGCCCATGGATGTATCTCTGATATGACATTTGCATCCACTGCCCCCGGATCCTTCATCGAAGCTGTTGCCCGGGCCATGTCCGGGCCTGTCATCTCTTCCAGATATTCTCTTTCCAGACTCATTGTTCGAGCAAGACGGCTCAGGGCTTCCACCACCCGGGGATTGAAGCTTTCCTTCAGCAGGGGAAGAAGCTGATGCCGAACCCGGTTTCGCATAAAGGAAATGTCTTCATTGCTGGAATCCTGCCGATATGGGATCTTCTCCCGATGAAGATAATTAAGGATTTCTTCCTTGCCGGTGTCCAGCAGAGGCCTTATGATGAAGCCCCGGTAAACCCATCGGATACCTGAAAGACCCTGGGGACTGGCACCGGAGATAACTCTCATGAGCACTGTTTCTGCCTGATCATCCCGGTTGTGTCCTGTGGCTACCCTGGCCCGGGGTCTGTTGGCGACGGCCTTATGATATAACTCTATCCTTGCGGATCTGCCGGCTTCCTCCAGGGATTTTTTTTCTGCGGAAGCCCTGGCGGGGACAGGGCAGGAATCAACGATGAGAGGGATGTCCAGGCTTTTGCAAAGATCCCGGCAGAAGGCTTCATCAGCGTCGTTTTCTTCTCCTCTGGTTTTGTGATTCAGGTGGACAGCGCTGAGGGAAAGGTTCATGATATTGGCTGTTTTATACAGAAAATGCAGAAGAAAAACCGAGTCAGGCCCTCCGGATAATGCCGCGGTGACGGAATCTCCCCGGTCAATCAGGTGGCGGGATTTCACATTATCAAGAATTTTTGCAAATAAGGGATCCAGGAAATTTACCTCAAAAAAACAACTTTCTGACAGGAATTTTCCTGCCTCGCCGGTAATTCCTCTTTATGCCGGCAAAGGAGAATGAATGTAAAAGAAGAAGTGCTGGAAATACTAAATTATAAAGGAGTTGCCATATGATATCGGTCGGCGTTGTTGGTGCAGGCTACTGGGGGCCTAACCTGGTCAGGAATTTCTGGGAGATTAACGACACAAGGGTGTTGATGTGTTGTGATGTCCGGCCTGAGCGTCTGGAATTTATTAACAAACGTTATCCATCCATAAAGACAACAAGCAATTTTGATGATTTGATAAACAACCCTGATATTGATGCCATTGCAGTGGCCACCCACGCGGCATCCCATTATCAGATGACCCTGCAGGCCCTTGAAGCAGGCAAGCATGTGTTCGTGGAAAAACCCATCGCCATGACCGGGGATGAAGCCCTGGAGCTTCACCGGCTG
>CAYNGH010000151.1:0-8143 GCA_964396845.1 uncultured bacterium
GAGAGAGGGCCGGAGTCGCCTCCAGATAACCCCCCAGGTTGATCCGCCATTTCAACCGGCCTTGGGAGCTGATGGCATACATGTAATGATCATAGGATCCCACATAAACAGTGCCGTCTTTTTCTATGCAGGGAGAAGACCGAAGACGGCCATAGGTTCTGAACTTCCACAGAAGATCCCCTTCAGGAGAAAGAGCATGAAGATAGCAGTCGTTAGATCCAATAAAGATGTTTCCATTGCTGTCAAGGGATGGAGATGACAGGATCCTTGCTTTGGTTTCGTATTTCCAAAGCAGTTCGCCTTCGGGAGAAAGGGCATAGAGAAAACCATCGTTTGCGCCAAAGTAAATATCCCCCAGGGGAGATATTACCGGTGATGACCTGATGGGTGAACCGGTCTTGTATGTCCATTCCAGCTGACCTTTGATATTGTGTCCAAAAGGGCTTGATGCGCTGTGCCGGCTGTCCTGGCGGAACATATACCATGGGGACTCAGGCCTGGGAGCGGAGGTCACCGGAGCTGACTCCACAGGAAGCAGGTCCACCTCCACGGTCCCCGGCAGGGGTATATCATCCATCATAGGGGCCAGGGGATCTTCCTGGCTGTATATCTCCTCAGGCAGAAGCTCCTCCCCCTCCAGGGCTAAATCGGGAGGAGGTATTATCTCTTCATCGGGATGTGTATGGTGTTCCCGGGGAAGCTGATCCGGAAAAATCTCCTTCTCAGTTTCTGCGAAATAGCTGGATTCCAGCAACTGCTCATACTCATCATCCAACTGGGAAGATTCCGGGGGAGTAGCCGGTGCAGAGTATTCATCTGGCGGTTCAAAGCCTTCCATGCGGCTCAACTGGGCCAGTTCCCGGGCCAGTTCCAGATCTTGTTCCGGGTCCAGAATAATATCCTCGTCGGGAAGAATTAAATCTTCTGCAGGCATTTCAATGCCGTGGGCCACGTCCAGAGGCTCCACCGCCACATTGTCTTGAACTGCCACTGCCTTGTTGTTCTTTTTTCCTCTCCCCGAGGTCAGATCCCGCAGGATGCTGTTCATCAGCTCTTCACTCTGAACATAGTCTTCATCATAATCATCTTCCACCGGGGTGGGGGAGGCAATGTCAACTGGCTTCTCAAGGGGGATGTCCAATACCCGTTCATCGGAGAGCCCTGGAACATCGTGAATCTCCGGCGGGATAAGGGTAACCGGAGCAACCGGAGGATACTGAGGAGCGATGAGGGCTTCCCGCATCTCCAGCAGATTGGTGAACCGTTTTTCCGGATCCATGGACAGGGCTTTTTCCAGAACCTTTTCCATCTTTCCCGACAGGTCTTTTCTCAAGTTACGAATAAGAGGAAAGGTAAAGGGAACATCATTGCGGGGGTCCTTGCCCGTAAGAAGATGATGCATGCAAGCAGCAAGACTGTACTGATCCGACCGGGGTTCTGCCTGTCCCCGGTATTGTTCCGGGGGAGCATATCCCTGGGTGCCCACCATGGTTCCTTTGGTGCGGGGGTCGAAAAGACGGGCAATGCCAAAATCGATGAGAAAAACCTTGTTTTCCTGGGATACGATGATGTTGCCGGGTTTTAAATCCCGGTATATAATCGGCGGATCCTGGGAATGAAGATAGTGGAGCACATCACACAACTGCATTGACCAGTTGGAAACATCCCATTCTTCCAACCCCTGACGGCCTGCCTCCTGGGCGTCTTCCAGCTGTTTTCGCAGGTCGATACCCTCGACAAATTCCATGATAAGGTAATAACGGTTCTCGGAAATAAAACAGTCAACAAACTTGGGGATCGATTCATAGTCCAGTTCGTATAATATCTGGGCCTCGGTGGCAAAGCGGTTGATGGCATATTCCCGTTCTTTTTCGTTGTCAAAGTAATCCAGCATCTCCTTGACAGCCCAGATGCCCGATATGGTGAGATCCACCGCTTTGTAAACCGCCCCCATGCCTCCCTTGGCCACATAATCGATAATCTTATACCGGCCGTCAAGAACCGTCCCCAGCTGAAGACGGGTGGAAAAACCTGCCTGCTCCACAATAGGAGCACCACAATGCCGGCAAAACCGCGCATTTTCTTTGTTCTGCCCGTTGCAGTTAAGACAGCTTACCACGCAAAACTCCTTGAACACCAAACAAGGCCGGGATGAATGAATCCGGTCATTTCCAGGCCATGGCAGCGACTTGTTTCTCTAATTACTATTATATATGCCTCCTGGCCTTTCAGTAAAGCAATCCTGAACATGTTTGCGAATCTTAATTGTTATGAATTCAATTTATGGAAATATTTTTCCTTGCACTGAGGCAATTATTAAGGTAAAATTTATTGGAAACCCTGAGGGAGAAGTCGGGAATGCCGGCAGAGGAGTTTTAATCACAAGTTCGAGGGGGCAAAATGAAGGGAACATCAAATATCAGAGCAATATTGCTTATGGTCATCACCCTTGGCATAGTCATACAGGCAGGGTGTACAGGTCTTACCATAGGGCTGACCACCGGTGAACTCAGGGGCATTGTCACCGATGCCCGTTCAGGAAAAAATATCCAGGGCGCATATGTGGAGGCATATTCCAGGGATTATTACTATGATGATTATGACATTGACTGGGATTACACCGACAGCTCAGGTTTTTACCGCCTGTATCTTGAAGGCGGTTTATATGATGTTTATTTTGAGAAATCAGGATACCATCCAAAGGTTATCCGGGATATCAGCGTGACGGCTCCTTTCACCCGCTCCCTGGATGTTCAGCTGACTCCCACGGCAACTCCGTCCCCAACCATCGAGCCCACGGTCACCCCCACTCAGGTGGATGTGGCTTATGCCGGCAAGGCGGGACAGGATCAGGTTTCTGTGTTCCGGGTGATGTCCGATGGAACCCTTGAGGCTGATGCTGGCAGTCCCGTCAGCATTTCCGCCGAACCTGCAGGTCTGGCAGTTCACCGGGGAAGGTCCCGGCTATATGTTGTCACCGGCGAGGAAAGGGAGGCAGGAAGAGTGACACTCATCGACACTGCCACCCTGAACCAGATTGGCGAACCCCTGGATCTGGCTCAGGTGGAAGGAAGGGCGAATCAAGCTGTCTATTACAGCAACGGCAACCGCCTGTATGTTTCAAGAAACAGCTCTTCTCCCGGAATGATCGAGGAGATGGTATTCTCCGGGGATAACTTGACCCAGACAAATCTTATCACTCTTACCCAGGATGACCCCGGCCCCATGGCTATAAATCAGGAAGATGGCATTCTCTTTGTGGCCTGTCCGTCATCGGACCAGATAATCTCGGTGGATCTTGCCGCATCAGTCCAGCTGGCGGAAGTCCCCGGTGGAGTTGAAAACCCTGTGGGACTGGTGTTTCATCCCGGCAGGGACAGGCTCCATGTCATATCCGGCAGTGGAATGTTCATCCGAACTCTGAATGTGGAAGACCCCGCCAATATCACCCTGGTGGGGGATACTCCTGTTGGCCGTCAGCTTCTGACAATGGCCCTGGACACTCAGTTTTCACGGCTTTTCACCGGCGAGGTTCAGGGAACTTCCTACCGGGTGCGGACATGGAATGTCAATGGAGATCCGGAACCATCATATGGTGAAATTTCCGACCCGGTCTTCTGGAGCAATATCCCCCCCAGGGACATGCTTTATCTTCTGGATCCACGGCTTCTGCTGATTTCCCTGGACAACCATCCCCAGGGAGGGGGAATCCGGGTTTATGACTGTTCCACATATCCTGCCGGACAGCTCAATCATATCGAAGGCTCTCCCTTCAACGCCTCCAGCAGTTATAATTCCCTGGCCCGATAAAAACTGACAGGAGAACAGGGCTTCAGTTTCGAAAATATATGCGCCGGTATCATAAATACCGGCGTTTATATTCTCCGGAGGAATCTATGACAGCCAAAAACGCCGTAAAACTTGCACTGTTTGCACTCATCCTGGGAGTGTTGACTGGTACTGCTCAATGTATCGATGACTATGCTCCCCTCACCCCCATGGATAAAATGGAAGAAATCCTCTTTGAAGCCGCCAGGATTGATCCCACGGTAAGTGTGGTGCCCATCGGAACTTCCTCGGTGAGCCTGGACCCCATATACCTGGTGCTTATTTCTAACAAACCGACGAAAGATGACACCCCTCCCCTGCGGGTAATGATCACCGCAAGAATACATGGCAGTGAACCGGCGGGTATGGAAGCCCTGTTAGACTTTATCGGGGATTATGTCAGAAACAGAGGAAACGCCAGAGAACTTGTCGCCGGGATGGACCTCTACATAGTGCCCTGCGTCAACCCAGAAGGTTCCCGCAAAGCCATGGAGCATTATGAATCAACCGACGGATACTGGGACTGGACTGGCCGGGACAACCTGCAGGGACTGGATATGAACCGGGATTTCCACAGGGCACAAACCAATGAAGTCCAGGCCTTGATTCACCTTTTCAACCGCATCCGGCCCAGAGTGGTGGTGGATCTTCACGAGGTTTCATCAGTCCCCCTGCTCACAGGAGGATCCGGCTGGTGGAGAGGAGCATACTTTGATCTTCTGGTGGGAGCAGGCCGTCATCCCGATGTTTACCCTCCCCTGGCAGAAATGGCCCTGGATATTGCCCGGAATGATATATTCCAGAGCCTGAAAAAAATCGGTTTGAAAGGAGAATTTTACGCAGTAGCCGGAGGCTCTATCGATTCCACCAAGCGGATGGCTGCCACCGGCGCCGATTATTTCAACCTGCGAAACGCTCTGACCATATTGATTGAAACTCCTGGATATGATCGGGGCGAAAGCAACCTGGGCAGGCGAAAACACCTTCAGAGGATGGCCCTGGAGAATATCCTGGCCAGGGTTTCCCGGGATCGGCAGAAATTAATCGATGTGACAGACCAGGCCCGGCGGGAATCCCTGGAGCGAAAATATATTACCCGAAGCCTTGAAAAAATGCCCCGGGAAGTCAATATTAACGGAAAACCAGTCACTAATTATCGTTTTGAAGCAACAATCAAGGTTGAAGAAAGAAAATTCAGATCAGTCAACGAAGTTGCCTTTACCACGGGAAACCCAAACAAGAAAACCATAAGCCCAATGCCTCATAATTATGTCCTTCTGACTGCTGATTCGGAATTTATCCTGGGCCTTTTAATCCACCAGATCAAGGTTTATCAGACTCTGGAACCCATTGAAACCTCCAGACTCACAATTCCCCGGGGAGCCTTTATTATTCCCCGCAGTCAGGAATCCTCAGCCCTGGCAGGGTTAATCCTCGATGATGAAGCCTACCGGCAGAATCGTCATGCCCTGAACCACCGTTGCATAGTCTTTCCCCTGGATGAGCCTCTTGACCTTGATGAAACCCGGCAGATCAGGACTTCATACCAGGCGGAGCTGGCCGTGAAAGCATTGGTGAATCAACTGTTCAAGATCAAGGAAGATAAAAATGAATCCTGAATTAGACAACTTCTGCCACCTGCAGAAATACTCGGCACAGCGGGGAGCTGACCTGTTCGGCGTTGCGGACATATCAAACCACAAGAAACATATCCGGATCCATCCTCCCGGTCTGCTGGATTCCCTTGACCGAGCCTTGAGCCTGGGGGTTCATCTTTCTGATCTGGTTTTTGAAACTGTCATTGACCGGCCCAACAAGTTGTATTCCCGGTATTATAAAATGGCCAACATGTTCCTTGATCAACTGAGCCTTCAGATTGGGGGAGAAATCCAGAGGATGGGATACAACTATATACCCATTCCAGCATCTCAGCTGATAGAATGGGACGGCCTCAGCGCCCATGCATCCCACAGGGCTATCGGTGAACTGGCTGGCCTCGGCTGGAGGGGACGAAGCAGCCTTCTGGTCAATCCCATCTATGGAGGAAGGGTTCGCTATGTGTCCATACTCACGGACATGCCCCTGACTGCAGGCGCTCCTATGGAAAACCTCTGCGGTAACTGCCGGGCATGCCAGGGTGCCTGCCCGGCGGGAGCCATAAACGAAGATGGATACGACCTGGAAAAATGCCGGCACCTGCTGGAGCATTTTGCAAAGACCCTTCATGTGAGCCTGATTTGCGGAGTATGCCAGAAGGCCTGCAGGGGCGGGATAAAAACAAAACCCCAGGAGGTGGACTCCCCTGGGTAGCATAAAAACGCCCTCACCGGTAAAGATAATCTGCGGGTTCATATATACCCCAAAAGTCGATTTTTCAATTCTGAAATTTAGGATTGAAAAGGAATGGGGCCCCATGGACATGGACTCAGGGGAATTCCCCTTTGATTTTACAAATTATTACAGCAACGAGATGGGGCCATTGTTACTTCGCCGGTTCGGGGCTTTTGAAAACCTTGTGGATCCACAAATTCTGCCTCAGCTGAAAATTAAGGCAAATAATATTGAAGACGAATATGCTCGAAAGGACGGAAGCCGACAGGTAAACCTGGATCCGGGATATATCGAGCAGGCAAAACTTATCCTGGCCACCACAAAAAACTTCTCCCACCGGGTATATATCGGCAGTGGCATTTATGGGGAAGTTACCCTTCAATGGCACAGGGGGAGGTTTATCCCACAGCCCCATACATATCCCGATTACCAGGATCCCTTTACTCTGGATTTCCTGGGAAGAGTCAGGGAGAAATACCGATCCCAGCTGTGATTATGGCACATTGACAGCCCAGCTTTTCTCGGCCCTGTTGCCGGTGCCATCCTGAACCCGCACATACACCGCATGGACTCCGGGTTCAAGCTCCCAAGAGGGCTGAAGTGTAATCCTTAATATCTCAAAGGGAATCCTGCAGGGATCATTCAAATCAAACCTTGCGCTCCTGTCAATCTCTGACCTGACTGTGATCCCTTGAGTGACATCCATGCCGTTGACAGTAAACACCAGCCGGGAAAGATCCACCTGGGACTGGGAAATATCGCCATCGGTCACAGTGAAGCTGATCCCCTTGCCGGAGAAAAGTCCTTCATTCTCAACCTTGATGATGGGAGGATTCCGTTCTGTATAAGCCACGTCCCCCAGGCTCAGGCCGTTGTTCTGCAGAACAAGGCTTCTCATCTTCATCTCGATGGATCCCTTAGAATAGAGTGGAAATTTGTTTCTGAGAAAGAGATAAAAATTTATGGCCGTATCCCTGTCAATCTTGCTGAAGCGGGTGGCCAGATACTTGATGAGATGGCTCACCTCTTCCCGGTATTGTGGCAGAATATCATCAGCATTGTAATCATGCCAGCAGTTTTCCATTATGGAAAATAAATCCGGCCCCCCCACCTCATAGAGAAGCTGGTTTAATTCATTCAAGGAGTGCCGGCTTAAAGTGCCATTGACTGCCCTGTTGGCCTTCAGGGCAAAGGAATAACGGGAATCTGGATACTGACTCAACAGGGCCTTGCCATAATGCTGTTGCTCTGCCGGGGCCAGACTGTCATCGGTGGAAAGCAGAAAAAGGGCACATGCTCCATATTCAGTCCCCTGATGAAGCTTGGAAATTCTTGTCAACTCACCATAAGCCTTGTCATAATTACCGAAACCATGATGACGGTAATAGCTTACAAAGACCAGATCCTTGCGGACATAGTCAGCAGCCATCAGGGGACTGCCCCATGCCCCCCCTGCCTGAATCGCCATTAAACATACAAGCAATACAAAGAATATTTTACAATTATCTCCCATAATGCCAACACTTTTTATCAATTTACCTCATCCCTTTCTTTTTTTGTAATTTAACCTCCTTAATATATAACTAAATTAACTGTTCATTTCGATGATCCTTCAAAAAAAATATTTATGGAAGTCGGCTTGCGGTGTCCTTTATAGCCTTTCGGGTCAATAAATCTGCCCACCGTCCCTGATAAAAATGATAAGTGCCGTTGTGAGTCAGGGGATCCTGCAAATCCATGCCCCATATATCCCGAGCTTTGTTAAAATCATCGGTGCCGGGGACCGGGCTGTAGAAGGAAAGACGGCTGGAGAGTCCCATCCGGAACACATAATCGATGCTTTCCATCACCTGTTCCGGGGTCTGACCCGGCAATCCCGCCATCAGGTAAACAGCAAAATCATCAGGTGTAAACCCTGCGTCCAACAGATTTTCTACAGCCCTGCAGAACTCTTCCCGGTTCACCTTTCCCCCGGATTCCTTCA
>CAYNGH010000152.1:0-8132 GCA_964396845.1 uncultured bacterium
TGACTTTCATCTGGCTGGAGGACAGGGTGTCAACGGCCATGTTGACATTACCGGCCTCTATCTTGCCGATGACAATATTGCCATCCTTGGACATTGCCTTGTATTGGAAAAACATCCGGTACCTCTCCTTGAAACAAGTGCATGCTTACCGGTGGGTTGCCTGGTGATGCCGAAATTTAAACCTCAACAGTTCAAGTTTCTGATAATAACATATACGATAAAACAATGGAATTACCTTTTCCCGAAGAACTATTTTGATTTATTCTGGGAAACCACAGGGATCGGTCAATCAGACCATTCCCTTTTTACTATTTACTACTATATTTTAATGCCTCCGGGGTTTCAATACTCCAAATGAACTACGACTCATTCCGGTTGAGTGGAATCCCTGTTTTTGCCGGAATCCTCCAGGTAACGATCAATCCGCAGGAGTTTCTGATTTTCCACGGGCCAGCACTTCTCACTCCACATCTCATCGGCAGGTACTTTTCTGAGATATTTTTCCATAATTTTCATCCGTGCATCGATGGTGTCAATGAGATGAACCAGCATGGCTTCTCGGAACAGAGGAGGCTTTGTCGCTCCAAACTCTGCCGTTCCATGGTGGCTGATGAGAATATGCTCCAGCAGTTGCACAAGCTGTGCCGGGAAGCCGGGTATCTGGCGGGTTTTTTCTCTGATCATTTCCAGCCCGATGATACTGTGGCCCAGAAGCCTTCCCTGATGGGTGTATTCCACGGTGACATCTGCTTCCAGCTCACGCATCTTGCCGATGTCATGGAGGATTATCCCGGCGGCCAGCAGGTCATTGTCAATGTCCTTGTAAATCTTTGCCAGATATCTCCCGATGGCCAGCATTGTAAGGGTGTGCTCTAAAAGTCCTCCCAGATATTCGTGGTGTATGCTCTGGGCTGCAGGATGCTGGATGAAGCTGGTCTGAAACTGAATGTCCTGGAAAAATGAGTCCAGCAGTGCCTTCAGATAAGGATCCGATATTTCATCGATATATACCTTGAATTTTTTCAGGTATGTTTCGATTTTCTCCTGCTCCAGAGATTCAATGAAATCCTCCATCTTGAGCTGATCTCTGGGAATACCGGTCATGGAATCAACCTTGATCTGCAGGTTTTCCCGATATTCCTGCACAACCCCGGCAACCCGGACGAAATCACCTTTTTTTATTCCCTCTGATACTCTGTCCAGCTTGTCCCAAATCTTGCCGGGTATTTTTCCTGTGCGATCCGACAGGACAAGATCCAGATATTCCTTTCCCTTCTGAGTGGTTTTAAGAGAAAACTCTGCCAGAAATAAAATCTCTTCAATTCGCTGGTTGGCCTTGAAATCTTCAATAAAGGTTTTCGTGTTCATTGTTTTTCCTGCTTTTCTCCCTGAGGGGTATTATCGGGATGATTTCCATGGATATTTCCCGGGCCATGCGCCGGTGTCCCCGAGGTGAAGGGTGAATGGTGTCGATGAAAAATTCTTCATCGGGATCCCTCCATCCCCGGTAGAGATCCACGAATACTCCGCCGATTTCTCTTGCAGTCTTCTCCATGATGCCCCGGTAAGCCTTCAGGGAATCATCACCCTCTTCCTGCCGGGGCATTGAAATGATCATCACATCGGCTCCGGCATCCCCGGCACCACTGTATATGGCCCACAGGTTCTCCCTGAGCTCCTCCGGGGAAACCCTTGGAACAGATAGATGGGGGGGAGGCTGTCTGTCCCTTCTGTCATCACCCCTGAAACGGTAATTAAGAACATATTTTCGAAATAATAGATATAAATCCGATTTATACAGACATTTCGCAATTTTTAACCTGATTCCATCCATGGATCGGCTGGCGTCGGATCCCCAGTCCAGATCTGGATCGTTGTTATGGGCGATAATCACCAGGTCCGGTTGCAAGGGAATGCCCCGATCCAGAAACAGCCGGCGGGAAGAAAAGGTGGTATATCCCGGCACCGCCATGTTTATAACTTCGATTCTGATCCCTTCCGGGGCTGATTTTTCCAGCTCCCGGAAAAGCAGGGTTGAGAACATCTCCTCCTGATCCACCCCGTATCCAAAAGCTGATGAATCCCCCAGAATGATTATCCGGTATGTGTCGGGAGGTTTTACCGGTGAGATCTCATCGCCCCGGAAGCCCATGGAGTTAACCCGGAGGCTTCTGACACCGCCTCCCACATCGGCCATACCCTGGCGACGGGGATAAAGCTGCCATAAATATTCCGGATGAGGCCGATGAAGGGGGGGATTTGATGCGGTGAAGACCCGAATCCCGTATTCCATGCTGATGAGGATGAAGATTACCGAGAGAATCACCGCCAGAGAGCTTTTCCATGATTTGAGCCGGCGGAGGATCAATCGATCTGCTGTCAGGTAGATAAGGCTGGAAATGAGAAACGCCGCCAGGGCAACCCGCCAGGCTCCTCCCGGAGGGTAGTTGATGGCCTCACTGAAATATGGATGCAGGGAAGGTATATGATGCCGGGCTTTCAAATTGCCCAGGAGAAGCGGTATGGATATTATGCAAATCACGGCATAGGCAGTCAGGAACACCGGGGATTTCCCTGATTTTTCCGGCTTGTGAGGATGAAGCTCAGTCATGGTTAATCCCTGTCATTGGCGGAATCTCCCGGCGGGGGAAAATCCAGCAGTGCTGACACCACTACGGGTATGTCCATGGTGTTGTCTTTCATTTTGTCCAGCCGGTCAACCCCGTCAGAGAGTGCTTTTCCTGCCTCGTAAAATATTAAGTCAACCCGGCCCTGCTGTATCCACCGGAGAGCCTCCTCATAAGAGTCGGTCCATTCAACCCGGTATCGGGGCTTTTCTGTCAGAAGCTCCCTGACCCGCCGGGCCATTGTGTCTTTTGAGTCCAGTACCAGGATGGTTTTCTCCTCAAGATCGTCCCCCACGGATATGACACCTCCATATAATCATAAAAGTTATATTGTTATATGTGTCCACAGAAATAAAGCTAAATATTTGGATATGGGGTAATACCCAGCCCTGCACTGCACTTAATATCACCGACGGATTTAATCACCCGGGCTGGATTTCCCGCCACCACCGAGTCAGGGGGGATACTTCGGGTAACCACTGCCCCGGCCCCCACAAGGCTGTTTTCGCCAATCTCAATGCGGGGCAGGATGACGGCTCCGGCACCGATACGGACACCCCGGCGGAGAGTGGGGCCTTTCATGCAACGGGAGCACAGGGGATGAAGATCGTTGGTGATGGATACCCCCGGCGCAATGAAAACATCATCCTCAATGACGGTGAATTGGGCTATATAAACATTGCAGTGAATCTTTACCCTGTTGCCGATAATACAGCCGTAGTCCACGGTGGAATTGTTCCAGATGGAAAAATCATCGCCGATCTGGTTTTCTTCCCGGATTACAGCCCCGTGGCCTGTTTCCAGCCGGTGGCCGATGGTTGAGCCTCCATATATGACAGTCCCTCCCCGTATGCGACAGCACTCCCCAATTTTCAGGGAGTCATCGGTAATCTTCCGGGCCGGGGGGTATCCCAGAAGGGCTTCCTCATCCACCTGACACCGGGGGCCTGTTGTTATGCTTCCGACTTTTTTCATATCAATATTCCTCGTCCAGAGGTTCTTCGCATCAGGGAAAAACCTTTCCCGTTGCCTCTTATGCTTCGGCCTTCCAGGGGGTTTTTTTCCCGTTGAATCTGTGGCATAATTATAGCATGAAAAAATCGGGGAAATATTTTTTTGTCCTGCAATGGGCTGTTGTGTTTATCCTGACTGCGGGGATGGTTTTATTCACGACAGGTTGTGAACCCAAAAAACCTGACCCACAGGAGGATCAGCATATTCAACAGCTTAACCGCCGGGGTTATGAGTATATGACTGCGGGAGATTATAAGAATGCCCGGACTGCCTTTGAAGAATCCCTGGCCCGGGGCGACACCTGGGAAGCCCGGCGGGGAATGGCGGAGTATTACTATAGAACTGACAGTTCAACCGATGAGCAGATAAAACATGCCGGGGTTGCAGTGGCCTTGAATCCAAAGGACCCTTACAGTCATAACCTTCTGGGGATGGCCTACCACCGCCGGGGAGATTATCCCGTCGCAATGAAACACTTTCTGCAGGCCCTTTCCATCGATCCCAAATTTGCTCCTGCCCTTGACAACGCCGGTTATGCAAGTTTTTATATGGGCCGGGATGAAGAAGCTTTGGAGTATTTCCACCGGGCTATTGATGCGGAGCCGGGGTTTGCCGATTCTCATTGCGGACTTGGGATGACCCTGGCCCGGCAGGGCAGGGAGAATGAAGCCGAGAAAGCCTTTAATCAGGCCATCAGGTTGAATGAACATCACTCTTATTCATTCTATGAGAGAGGTGTTCTGAGGATTGACCGGGGGGATGTGCCGGGTGCCCTGGAGGATTTCCACCGGGCTTTGTTTTTGCGTCCCCGCTGGGTCAGCCCCCTTCTTGAGAGGGGTTTGATATACTATCACACCGGTGAATTTGAAAAAGCCCTGAAGGATTTTGACCAGGCCCTAAAAGCCGGAGGAATGCCCGGGGGAAGCAGGGGAGATGAAAAGGATGTTTCCGGCCATCTTCATATTTTGTCGGGCTTGTGTCATTACCGGATGGGAGATGCCACCACCGCAGAAGCCCGCCTGGAAAAGGGGCTGGAAATGCTGAGGGAAGAACCTGTGGGTCTTTACAGCTTTGATGCCCGGGGATATGCCCTGTACTTGACGGGTAAGCCGGAGATTGCCTTGAATGTTCTAAATCACCCCGGTGAAGCCCTGCACCGGCATCTGGCCTTGTCTTTAATTTACCGGGATCGGGGAGATTCAAATCTTGCAGTGGAAACCCTTAAAGAAAACCTGGAGGAGCTTTATCCCTTCTGGGAAAGGAAAGAAGCAGAAAGGCTCATTCGGGAACTACGCCCCGGCGGGACTACCTGAAGATTTTATTATACTTTTATATAATTGCGACGGTACATAACTGAATGAACAGGAAAATATTTGACAATCGAGGGCTTCTGCGGTTTATTCTTATTGTTATTGCAGTCCTGGCTGTTCACGGAATTGTTCT
This sequence comes from uncultured bacterium, assembly GCA_964396845.1. Lineage (GTDB taxonomy): Bacteria > Vulcanimicrobiota > JAJTBE01 > JAJTBE01 > CAYNGH01 > CAYNGH01. Next base: position 5,085 of record CAYNGH010000152.1, read on the forward strand.
TTGGCTTATCTCCAGGAGTAGCGGGGATCCTGCCTCTTCTCCAGGCACTGGAGTGGGGGAGATTAGTACCCGCCGGGGAGAAAAAGAAAGGGCCATGTGGACTCGAATCAATGAACAGGGAGAAGAGTTTCTGAATCAGGGAAAAAACCGGGAAGCCATTGAGCTTTTTGAACGGGTTCTCCAGTTGAATCCCGGCAATGTCCGGGCCCTGACAGGGAAAAGCCAGGCCCTTATGAACCTCCACCGCTGGGAAGAGGCGATGCCGGTATTGGAGCAACTGCTGAAGATTCAACCGGATCATGTGGATGCCCTGCTGAACAGGTCAAGGGTTTATCTGGAACGGGGAGATCTGGATAATTATGTGAAAAGCCGGCGTCAGGCCCATAAAGCTGCCCCGGATATGGTTCGCACCAATCTTGAATTAGGACGGGCCCTGGCTTGGGTGAAAAAAGACACGGAATCCCTGGAATACCTGAATCGGGCCATGAACCTAAACCCCACCATACCGGAAAAGGCCGCCATACTCACATCCACTGCATTTACCCATAAACTGCGCCGGGAGCCGGAAAAGGCAGAAGCCCTGTTGAAAGAATCCCTGAGCCTGGGAGTTACTCAGGGGGACAATCATATCCAGTGTTACTTTATGCTGGTGGGGATTTATCTGGATCAGAACCGTGATGATGAAGCCATGAAGATGATGGACATCTACCGCAGGATGGATCCGGATTTTCAGCTTGCCCGCTTTATGGGGCGGGAGATCATCGCTACCCATTACCGGAATATGGGATCCCTGTCCCTTCACAGAAACCGTCTTGAGGAAGCGGAACAGTATTACAGCCGTTCCCTGGAGGAAGAGCCGGACAACCGGGAGGGCCTCATGGAAAGAGCATTTGTCAGGCTCCTTCAAAACCGGAGAGAGGATGCAAAAATTGATGTGAACAACTGGCTGGCTACTCGGCCTCCGGCACCCCGGATCTCCCAGGAGATGGAACAGTTCGCCATTGCCCATACAGTTCTGGGGAACCGGGAAAAGGCTCTGACTTTCATAAACCGCGCCCTGGAGATGGAACCTGAAAATTATCGGCTGGTGGGAACCCGGGCCTTGATCAGCTTCACCTTTGATGACCGGGAGCAGTTTGAAAAGGATCTGAATTTCTATTTGAGTCATTGCAGTGAGGATGAACGGGAAAATGTGGAAATCCTGCTAAAAAGGCTGGGGAATGTATGAAAAAGCCGAAAACCCCGGGAGAAGACTGGACCGCAGGGTTCAACCGGATTCGATGGTTTCACCTGATGATGCCTGCCGTGATCTTCATCATAATATTCCACCTGCATAACCGGCACAGGATCCTTCAAACACCGCCGTCGCCATCCATCCCGGACAAAACACCTGTCGTCAATCCCGTTGATAACGCACCCCTTGTCAGGATTCCACCGGGCCTTTTCTACATGGGAGCTGTCCCGGGAGATGAGTCGGCTTCTGTCACAGAAAAACCTCTGCACCGGGTATGTCTTGAGGAATATTATATTTACAAATACGAAGTTACCCGGGAGCAGTTTAAAAAATTTGTCGATGCCACAGGGTATGTCACCACGGCAGAACGGCGGGGCCGCAGGGTCAACTGGCGAACTTCCCTGAATCCCGGAACCATGAATTATCCGGTGAAAGTGGTTTCCCATCAGGATGCTACAGCTTATGCCCGATGGGCCGGCGGGGATCTTCCCACCGAAGCCCAGTGGGAAAGGGCCGCCCGAGGGGATGATAAGCGGATATACCCATGGGGAAACAGCCTGGACCTGTCCCGGTTCAAACACCAGATTCCCCTGGATCCAGATGGAAATCCCATCCCCCAGAGGACAAGTGACCCGGTGATATTTTCCCTGATCCATTCCCGACAGCCGGAAGAGTCGGTGTTGTTCCTGGATTTTGCCATGCCCGTGGGCAGTTATCCCCGGGGAGCTTCTCCTTACGGGGTGATGGATATGCTGGGCAATGCCTTTGAGTTCTGCGGGGATTACTTTGGTTATTTCCAGGTGTATGAGGGTTTTTATCGTTATGATCCCGCCGGAATCACCGATGGCAGTATGGTGGTTGTTAAGGGAGGCGGTGACTGTGATGATGTGGACAACTTCCGGATTTCCTGCCGGGACCGGGCACATCCCGATGAAATTGCTGATGATTTTGGATTTCGTCTTGTGATGACTCCTGCCCAGTTAGATATGGTCACAGCAGGAGAAAATCCCCCCGCCACCCGACGGGAAGTTGAAATAATATGTAACCCTGCCGACAGGGCCAGAATAATCCTTATACCGTCACCTTCAGGTCAGGGAAAACCCCTCATGGGAATATACCTGCACCGGGTGACCAACCGCCAGCTCCAGAAGTATTTTAACAACAGCGATAACCCCCCCCATGAGGGTTATCCTGTTTACCAAAATGATATGGCAGATGCTCCCGCCATGAATGTTCATCATCTGGATGCCCGGGGATATGCACACTGGGCCGGGGGCCGTCTGCCGTCATCCGGGGAATTGCAGTCAGCCCGCCATTTATCACAAACCACCTCCGACAGCCGTGTTCTGGAGGCAAATCCCCACAGGGCCGGGGATCAGTGGGTCAGCCTTACCATTGATGATGAAACCCCTGCCAAAAATGGCTTCCGGGTTGTCATACCCCCGGAGAATCTCAACCTTGTTGACATCAACCAGTTCCGGGGCAAATAACCCCCATTTTTAGAAAATGGGGGGCACTTTGGAAGTGCCCAAAATGAGTCGGGACCCATTTTTAGAAAATGGGGAAAACATGAGTCGGGATTGCCATGATCGTTGGGATATAACTCTCGGGCCGTTGGTTATGTGTTGGTGGGCGTTGTCAAGTTTTGTTTTCGTTTAACAGGCTCAAGATTAAACTTAATTAACAGCCAGTGTTTTCAATTTCCTTATAATTTGGCAGAATGATCATCCCCGCCGGGCTGGTTCTGATCAGCCTTGCGAGGCCCCCGGTTTAAAACCGGGAAACATGAGTCGGGATTGTCATGATCGGTGGGA
>CAYNGH010000153.1:0-8101 GCA_964396845.1 uncultured bacterium
GATGCCAGGATGCCGTCCAGGGCTTTCTGGTTCATACCCTTGACCATGGGAGTCCCGACAAATCCAGGGGAAATGGATACTGCCCGGAGGCCCTTGATTTTTTTCCGGTGCCATTCGCTGGCCAGAATCTCAGGCATTATGGCTGCTGCGGCCTTGGTGGAGGAATAGTTTATCTGTCCCGCCACGCCGGCCCGATTCACCGACGACACAGTAAAGAGAACCCCCTCAAAGCCGTTGTCGATCATCCGGGATGCGGCTTCCCGCAGACACAGGAAGGTTCCCGTCAGGTTCACATCGATTACCAGTTGAAAATCCTTCAAAGACATTGTCCGCTTGACTTTCCCTGTTTCTTTATCCGTGGAAACCAGCAGGGAGTCCTTTATGACGCCGGCGCTGGGAAACAGGACATTGATCTCGCCGAATTCCTCGATGGTTTTGTCCATCAGGGCTGCCACATCATTTTCATCGGTGACATTGCAAAGCATCCCCATGGCTTCTCCGCCGGATGCCTTTATTTCCGCCACAACCCGGTCAATATTTTCCTGGCTCAGATCGCCGATGGCGACTTTCATTCCTTCCCGGGCCAGGTCTTTTGCCACCGCTTCGCCGATTCCGCTGGCTCCGCCGGTGATGACAACAGTTTTTCCAGATAATTTCATCTTAATTCTCCTTGTAATTAATAGATTTCATTTTGCCCGATCGTTTCTCCAGCCATAAAGACGCTTGAGGCCAGAGGGTTCCCAGGGACTTCCCGCTGACGGAAAGACCGATATGGCCTGTTTCACAGCGGATTGTTTCTGTGTCGGTGCAAGACACATAATCAGCAATCTCCTGGCTGGACGAAGGAGGCACCAGATTATCCCTGTCTGCAATCAGATTCAACAGGGGGCAGGTGATCCTGCCAAGATCTACCACCTTGTCCCCCAGAGGGAACTGATTCTTCATCAGAAGATTCTGTTGAAAACCATATTTGATAAACTCTCCATAAGCCCTTCCCGGCACCGGCTGAGCATCCGCTGACCATTTTTCCATCGCCAGAAAAAGCCTGAGAAACTCATCATCCATCATATTTTTATAAAAATTGACCGCCTTGTCCATCATTCCCGTGGGATGAAGAGCTGCAAAGGAAAGGTTCAGATACCAGCCGGGACAGTTGCCGTAGATGCCTGTCAGTTCATCCACGGGGAAATCCTTTGACCACTGATACAGAACCCCGTCATTTGAGGAAAAATCAAAAGGCGTGGCCATCAGCACCAGGTTTTTTATCTTCTCCTGATGAAGGGCGGTGTACATAAGGGACATGGTCCCTCCCATACAATACCCCATCAGGGTGACCTTCTTGCTTTTGCTGATCTTGCGGGCGCAGTCAACCATCCTGTCAAGATAATAATTGACATAAAGATCCAAGCCCTTGTCACTGTCACAATCCGAGGGAACCCCCCAGTCCACCAGATAAACATCGAAACCTCTGCTTACCAGAAACTCGATGACACTTCGCCGGGGAATAAGATCCAGAACATAGGGCTTGTTGACCAGGGCAAAGGCGATTACTATGGGAGTCGAATGAACTTTCTCTCCTGAAGGGGCATAGCGCAACAGCTTGGTTTTGTGCTTGCGGTAAACCGTCTTGTGAGGGGTAAGCCCCGTTTCCACGGGGAGAGGCGAAAGGAGCATCCTGTTCCATTTCATCATTTTTTGAATAAAATCCGAGGTCCTGTCGATGACCTCAACTTGCAAACTTACTGCTTCGTCCCAAGATGTTAGCCTCATCATTATCTCCTGTGATACTGCCGGCGGGACATTCATCCCGCCGGCAAAAATTCCCGGGGCTTCATCCTCCGGCTCCAGGCGAAGGACCAGAGATTCTGCCCCATCAACAAGAGCCGGAATCTATGATCCCAGCTCTCGATTATTGTTATGCAGGGGTTTTCTCCATAGATTCCATCCGCCGGCTAATCTCTTCCATCCCCTTTTTCGAGAATTCACGGTAAAGGCGGAAAATCTCTTCAGTGCTGTCTTTCTGGGTTTTCTGCACCAGGTTCATCATCTCCTGGGTCTGCTTGTTGAAAGTGTCCATATTCTCTTTCCAGATGAACTCCAACTCCTTGCGGAAGTCTTCGTTTTTCACATTGTGCTTCTCCATAAGATCCCGCACCTGCTCAAAGTTTTCTTCCATCCGATCCATATAAAACCGGGAAAAACGACTCATCTGATCCATTGAACCTTCCACCATCCGGGTTCCAATCTGAACTGCCTCCCGGTGAAAACTGCCGCCGATATTCCCTGTGGCATCCATCATTTCCTTGAGAATCCGGGAATACTCCCTCTGGCACTCTGCCCCTGAGTTGAAAGAACCGGTGTAGGCATCCTGCACTTTTTTCATCATATCATTCCAGTAGTCTATTTGAGCTGTAAACATTTTTGTAATCCTCCTGATTTTTATTTTTTGTCGCTTCTTTCGCAACTGCTAAGATAATACACCATGGCCTGGAATTTGTCAACCCTATTTTACGCTTTTGCGTAATATTTTTTATTGCCGATGGCCACTGTTTTTCCGCAAATTACAGCCCAAGGATGGCAATATTTTCTTTGTGCAGTGCAATATAAAACCAGAAAGATGGGGGTTAGTTTTATTCTTGTAATTTTAATTTTTCAATATCGTTGCCACAGGAATATCCATTGGTGTTCGGTTAAGATTACAATCCTTGCTCCATCAATATCCAGACGGCACAGCTACAAGGTTATATTACTTAACCGAACACCAATGCAGTAATATCACAATAATACCTCTGGTTCTGTTTATAACATCAGAATATGGGGGGCAGAGGCTGAAAAACACTGGGCATCAGGTAAGGAGCCATATTCCACATGTGAGCCTTTGTAGCACTTTCCATAAAGGCACCATCACTGCTACCGGCAGAAGGCTGGGGTTGAGCGGGCTTCTGGGTCTGGGCTGTCAGGACTGAGTTATAATCAGGAGGAGTATTGGGAACCGGCCCGGAGTTCATGCTCTGGAGCACATATAGAAGCAGGTGAATATAATTTACCCTGGCAATCCTCTGCCGGGCGCCGTAAATATCTGCCCACAGAATATTCCCCCCATGACATACCGAAAGACTGAACCCCCCGATTTTATGGCCTTCCCTGGAAAAATGAAAAGTTGCCCCGCTGATGTCAGGATTGGTGCTCACCTGCTGAATCGCATCTATCTGTATGTCCGGGTATATCTCCTTCATTTGATCTACCAGGGCGCTAATCACCTGGCTACTGGTCATATCAGGTTTTTCCAGCTGTGCCAGCATTACATCAATCCCCATGGCCGAGGGATCTGACGGGTTTTCATATATGGAAAAACCACTGCCACCAGGCTCCACTGTCCATCCCCGGGGATAATAAAAAGAAAAGCTCTCATCAGGAGCAGTATAAACTGCCATTGGTATGTCCTCAGAGGCAATCCCCCCAGGAGAAGTCATCATCAGAAATCCCAGCAACAGTACAATAATTAAAAGACTATTTCTCACTATATATCCTCCCTGCTATACTCCAAGGCTTCCAGAGTCTTCGTCCATTGAAGACATCAAATCAAAATACCAGTCATCAGTCGGTTTCCATTATCTCGTCATCATCATCAGCAGGGGTTGTTTCCCGGACATCAGATCTGTCCTGGTCTTCGTCATCACCGTTGTCGTTGTCGTTATCGTCGCCGTTGCCGTCACCGTCGCTTCCGTTGTTTTCCGGGTCCGATTCTCTGGTCTGTTCCACAGACTTCACCGAGATCCACTTGGAATCAGTTCCGGTGTTGCCGGCCTCGTCAAATACCTTGACTTCGATTTTAAAACGGTTGGGATATGGAGGATTCAGATAGACATGAAACTTCTCCCGGGTATCGTCAAATATTCCATCCTTGGCAAAGGCGATATTCCACTTGCCCTGGCCGATACGATAATGAACCTCCTTCACATTCACCAGACTGCTTTTGGCAAAACCCTCCACCACCAGGAGTTCACCCCGGAGTTCCTCCCCGGTGAGAGTCGCCTCGGGACTGGTGTTGCATATCATCACCGGTTTGGATACCACCTGGGATATGAGATAGCGGTTTTCCGGGTCTGTCCTGTCATAGCCTTCCACCTTCAGCAGATACCAGTCATCGTCCACTTTGCGGGTATCCCATTTGTATGACATCACCATGGGCTTCTGACTCTTCTCCCGGGCAGACTTCTGAAGATCCTCCAGGGCCGGGAGAATCCCCCTTTTCACAGGCTCCCAGGAATCTCCCGCATCATATGAATGATAAAGATCAAAGGCCATAACCGAAGGGTTGGATACGAACACCTTCCACTTGACATCCTGTGAACCGGACCAGCGTTGGGCACCATCAGGGGCTTCAAACTCCATCAGGGCTGACTGGCTGACATGCCGGTAATAAAGGGCGGTTTCATAAAGCCAGGGGGTGTTTTCAGGGTTGCTGGAGCGAAGGATTGCCCGCACCTGGACATATCGTCCCGGCGGACTCATGATCCTCTGTCCTTCAGGGTGATTGTATTCCAGTGACCACGGGGACCAGGTGGAATCAGGAGATATGGTATTCCCCGATCGGGTCTGCATTGCAATATCAGTACCTTCTTCAACGGCGACGGTCCATGTCAGGTTGCCGAACTCTGAAAAACTCCCGGTATCAATGACCCGGGACAGATAGTAACCCGCATCGGGATAATGAGGATGAATTTGGATTACCCCGCCGGGGTTTCCCGTTGCGGCATAAATTACCCCGGTGTCGGGATCCTGATCCATGGCGGTAACCTGGTTGATGTTGGCCTCATAAAGGTTTTCGATGCTTTCATCGGCATTAATCCGATAAACCCGGCCCATGGCGGAAGTCCCCACCAGAATACTGCCGTCGTTGCCGGGAGCCAGCCTGATGACTGACTGCTCCGGGAAGAAGAACACACGGTGCTGGTCTTCTCCGCCCACCTTATAAACCAGCTCTTCAGAAGCGATCCAGAGATTGCCCTCGATATAAAGCAGGGAATTGATGGAAGAACCGCCGGTTCGGTAAAAAGAAGTCACCTCTCCTGTGGGTTCAATCTTGTAGATGCTTCCTTCGTTGGAACATCCGGCAAAGAAGGAGCCGTTATCTCCAAAGGTTAGGGCTGTTACATGGGCTTCCGACGGCTCAAATACCACCTTTGCCCTGCCGGCGGAATCTACCCGGTAAACTGCTCCCCGGTTGCCACAGGCTGCCAGAAGGGTTCCTCCGGGTTCCACCAGCAGATCCCATATAATATCCCTGGGAAGGGTGGCAAACAACTTCAGATTCCCGGCGGGATCCACCTGGAAAATCCGCCCGTTGGGGCCGGTGCCGATATATATGTTCCCATCGGGGGAAGCAGTCATCGCCGGGCTGAGAACCTCCCGCAGGTTGCCCACAACAGAGCTTTTTCCCTGGGCATCGATTTTCACCACATCGCCTCCCGGGGCTTCCACAAGATGAATGATCCCGGTGGAGGAATCCCGAACCATAGCCATGACAAAGGCTTGATGGGTGGTGTAGATTTCTTCCTTGACCCGGCCCAGAATAATATTTCCATCAATAATGCTGGTGCCGTGGAAGTTACCCATGAAATAATCCCGGGAATCAGCCAGGGCTGCCATGTAGGTGCCCGCGGTCTTATCACTTTCGGATTTCTTAGGGGTCTTGGACTCGGACATGGGGACTGGCTGAATTTTTATCGGGAAAGCTCCCGTCAGGGCAGATAACCGGCTGTTCACCTTATCTGGTTCCGGCGACGGGGATGATGGCTGGGGTATTGTTGGCTCCACCGATGTTTCCTCCTGGGCATAGGCATCCTGGGCTGATGGAATCTGGTGGGATATCTGGACTGTTATTACATGGCTTCCCTGCACAAAATATGGAAGGCTCACCAGTTCCCGGAAGGAATTGAGGCTGTTCTCCACACTTCCCCTGGGGGAGGACAACAGCATTCCCTGGATGGTACCGGGCAGATCGTTTATGCGGATTCCCGAATAAACCACAGTCCTGGTGGGAAAAGACGCCATGAATGTCAGGTCGTTTCCCCTCTCCATTTTGCGGATATAATCAACCACCTGATGAATATTGGATGGAGGCACAGGCTTGATCTGAAGCTGTTTATAGACATCCCTCATCTCATCGGCGCCGGAAGCGGCGATTCTGACAACTCCCTTCTGGGCATCGGCAGGAACTGGAATCCTGACACTGCGGGTAAAGACCTTGCCTTCGGGATCTTCCAGGGTGGCAGTGACTTCCAGGCGATCACCGGGACGAACATGGGGATTGCGGGTGGAAAGATCCAATATTCTGGCTACCTGCCGATCAGGATACATTTCAACATTCAGGTCTATCCCTTCTATCTCCAGATCTCCAAACTCATTGCCGTCCAGGAACCGGAAAAGACTCAGAATAAGCCGGGGGAACTGAGAAGAGGCATCCCTGCCGGAAACATACTCCTCAAAACGGATGGGTTCATAACCTTTTATCCTTATTTCCAGCTTCCCCTTGATGGTGGTCCATTTTACATCGGAATAAGAAGAATTGGTGGCATCCAGAATCACAACATACATGAGGACGGGATTCAGGTATCCCATGCGGGAAACATTCAAATTGAAACGGCGACGGGTGTTTCGTTCCACATCGTGAACCTGAACCTTCATGGGATATGTGGAAGGTTTCTGCCCTAACTGTCCCGATATGGCAAAGGCTCGATCCTGAGTCATGGTTCCCACAATCCCCATGGAAGAGGCAAACTTGAAGGGGCGCATCATGCTGGGCATAATCCCCTCGATATAAGCCGCGTTCAAGGGGATATTGGTGCTTCCCAACTGCATCATGGGATGGCCGAAGGCCAGGATAGCATCTCCCCTTCGATATGTGACGGTACCGGTCCCCCCAATAAAAAGATCCCCATCCACCAGGGTAACACCAATGGCAGAACCCGGCTCAACCCGGTATCCCCGGCTCATGGGGACATTGCTTCCACCGGGGACGGCAACAGGCTTCAGTCCAAAAGGTTTCAGCTCTTCCCTGATGGCATCCATGGTGCGGGGATTGAACCCCTGCACATGAAGCAGTGTTGGAACCGGGGACATCACCATAGTTCCCGCCGGGACATCCTTTTCAATATTTGCAAAGTCCCTGTGAACCACCGCATCGAAATATCTTTCACCACCGACTTCCACAGGGTTTTCCAGAACTGCCCTGACAGGCTGATGTTTCACATGATCCCTGCTGAGGGTTCCCCCTTCCCGGTGAAGATCCCGCATCATATGTTCGATGGGGGTGACCCCGGCGATAGCTTCCTTGGAAAAGCCCCAGCCATAACCGATGGCCCCGATAAGGCGACCGTTTATATAGATGGGAGAACCGCTCATCCCTGCGACAATGCCGGTGCGGTGGGTTACCGGGTAGCCTCCCACAACCTCCACCAGTATCATATCCGATTCTCCCAGGGCGTTCTTTATGCGTCCCATGACCACCACCGGGAAACTCTCAACCCGGGTTCCCTTGAAAACCGACAGACCATATCCCCGCATACCGGGACGAATCTCATCCGAGGTCATTATATTCGGCGGATGACTGGAACTGCCGGGGCTTTCGCCGGTATTGGCAAGCATAATAAGAATAATGACAGCAATAATCCAGAGGCTGTGTAAAATCCTGGAAACCGTCCTTCTTGGGGTGCAGGTTTCTGAGTGTTTCTGGTCTGATATTTGTGGCATGTTCAAGGGCCAGTCCGCCTTTCCATAGTAATCAGTGAATTATTTCGAGAACCGATGGTGAAACCTTCTGCCCGGCAGAAATATTTATGGATGATTCACAAAAAAAGTGTCTGCTAAGGGATTTTTGGCATCCCGATTTTTATTTTCCCATTTTTTTTAAATTGGTATTGACGGGAAAAGGGCACATGGGATATACTATGGATGCCAATTCGAGGTGTGGCGCAGTCTGGCTAGCGCGTCTGCTTTGGGAGCAGAAGGCCGGAGGTTCAAATCCTCTCACCTCGACTGAACCGGGGACTTAGCTCAGGGGATAGAGCAACTGCCTTCTAAGCAGTGGGTCGGGGGT
>CAYNGH010000154.1:0-7867 GCA_964396845.1 uncultured bacterium
AACATGGCTTCCCTGGTCCGGCAACAACGCCACAACATTCACTTCATAATTCACCCGGGCCATCACAAGGAACGCACTCCTGTTCACGAACAGTTGCCTCTGTGTCTTGATTCACTTCGGGAAATTCTGGACTCTCACCTTTCCAACCAGTTCACTCTGTGTATCGAGAATATGCTCAGCTCTCACTTCGGGGGGAATGTATCGGAGTTGCTTGCCATACTGGAAAACCTCAAGGATGAGAAAGTATCAGTATGCCTGGACACCAGCCACGGGGTTTACGACAGCACTCCCACAGAGATGCTGAGAATCCTGGGACCCCATGTGGTTACCACCCATCTTTCTGATAACTACAACCAGCCTGTGGGAGAATATCATGCCCTGCCAATGTCCTTGATTCATTCTCAAATTTCTTGGAAAGAGTTTCTTGCGGAGCTGTCGAAGCTCACAAGAACGGCAATTCTGGAGTTGAGCAAACCACAATACATGGATAATGACCTGTTTCTCAGGATGGCTCACATCAGCGTCCTGCAGGGGGAGAGGTTTATCAGGTGACAGAGTGGTATCCCGATTCTGGAAGACATTGAGGGAATTATGAATCCGATTGTAATCACCGGGATAATTATAATTACTGGTTTTTTATGTGGTGAGCTGGCAACAAGGCTCAAACTGCCCAAGATTACCGGGTATATTGTGGCGGGGATTTTTTTAAATCCGGACCTTTTTCATTTCATCCCGAAGGAGGTTCTGTCCCATACTGACCTTATTACTCAAATCTCCCTGTCCTTCATCACCTTCTCTGTGGGCGGCACTCTGCTTTATTCCCGGATAAAAGAACTGGGCAGGGGAATTATGTATATCACCTTCTTTGAAGCCCAGCTGGCCTTTCTGTTTGTCTTTGCCGGCATGGTGCTTTGCGCTCCCGGGATCCTGGGGATGTCTTCCGATTCCTTTGTCACCGGGATAGTGCCATTGGGCATCATGGCAGCGGCTCTGGCATCGGCGACGGATCCCTCGGCGACACTGGCCATTACCCATGAATACAAGGCCCGGGGGGATGTCACCTCCACCATAATGGGAGTTTCGGCCTTTGATGATGTCCTGGGGATTATCAACTACAGTTTCGCCTTTGTAATAGCCGGTGTATTAGTGGCAGGACAGAAATTCAACCTGGAAGTATCGGTGGGACAGCCATTGATAATAATTTTTGGTTCTGTCGTCATGGGGATACTCTTCGGAGCAATATTCAACAGGGTGTCCTGGATGGTAAGCAAGGAGAAGGAGGGAGTTCTTATTGTCCTGATTCTGGGGTTGCTGATGCTCTGTTACGGTTCAGCCCAGAACCTGGGATTTGACCAGCTTCTGTCCACCATGGTCATGGGTGTGGTGGTGATTAACTTCAACCATCTCAGGGACAGGGTGTTTCGTATCCTTGAGAGATACACCGAGGAACTTGTGTTTGTGCTGTTTTTTACCATCAGCGGTATGCAGTTGGATTTTTCCACCTTGCAAACCACCTGGCTTATCAGCTTGATATTCATTCTTTTGCGGGCCGGTGGCAAGATCACCGGCACCAGCATCGGGGCGCACCTGGCAGGGTGTTCCAAAAAGGTCAAAAAATACACCTCCGCCGGACTTATCCCCCAGGGAGGAATTGTAATCGGCATGGCCCTGCTGGTGAAACAAAGTCCCCAGTTCTCTCATATCGGCGACATCATCCTGAGTGTTATTATCGGGTCCACCGTTGTTCAGGAGCTTATAGGGCCGATGCTGGTGAAAAAAGCCCTCAAGGATGCCGGAGAGATATAGCAAGTCCGTCACTGTCGCCATGAGTCAGGGATTATGAAGCAAATCTTGCACTCACAGGCTAATACAAGTCACATGGGAAACAGCAATTATAATACTATCACGGGGAAGAGGTGCATTCTTGGCATCAGCAGAAAATGGAAACAAGGTCAGGGTTCACTACACCGGAACCCTTGAAGACGGCTCGGTATTTGACACATCAAAAAGCCGGGGGCCCCTGGAATTTGTCATCGGTCAGGGTCGGGTGATAAAGGGCTTTGACCGGGCGGTTAAGGGGCTGTCGCCGGGAGAAAAGATTAAAGTGAAAATACCCATGGCCGATGCTTATGGCCCTCGCAAGCCGGAGCTTTTGATAACCATGAACCGGTCAGATTATCCGGTAAACCTGACGCCGAAGGTGGGCAGGCTTCTTCATGTTGTCAATGACCAGGGCAAGGGAACAGTGGCCCGGGTGATAGAGGTGGAAGAAGACCGGGTGATTCTGGATGGGAATCATCCCATGGCAGGCAAGGATCTCAACTTTGAAATTGAGCTTCTGGAGATACTGCCGGAATAGCCCCGCCAGCAAAATCAAGAACCCCACAGACATTTCACTCTGAACTTGACGGGTTGATAATCGGGGGCAGCAGAAAATGTCCCTCCTGAGTTTCCGGGGCGTTCTGCAGGGCCTCTTCCCGGCCAATGGTCTTGCGGGGGATATCTTCCCGGAGGTTTTCAGCTTCCACCGGTTCGAAGAAAGACGGGTCAACCCCTTCGGTGTCAAGATCCCCCAGCTTGTTGACATAGCCGATGATGTCCCCCAACTGGCAGGCAAAGGTTTCCTGATCCCCATCCCGAAGGCTTATGCGGGCAAGCCGGGCAATGTGGCAAACTTCATCGGGGGTTATTATCTGTTGTGGAGTCATCTTGTGAAACTTCCTTAAAGCATGTTGACAGGGTCTGCAGTTTAACAACTGCCGGAAAAACATTTCATAACAAGCCAACGGGCAATTTATCTTGAACTTTATTATTCTGCTATGGCCGGCTTTGCTCCTTCAGGCCCTTAGCCTAATCATGCAAGGTTTCTTTGCAGTAAACATCATTAATGCAGAAATATAATGAAGCAGGATCAACGAACCTTCGTTTTATTTATTTTGCCTGCTACAGTTTATCCGGGAGTTCTGGAATCTGTTTCATCTTCATCTTCTGCTTCGGCGGGAGGCATATCAACGACCCTGTAAAACATGGCCCGGGTCCGCCCCCAGCCCATTAGAAACTCTCTTGTTTCAAAAAGCTCCAGTCGGGGATGATGGTATTCCACGGATACTGACATGAAGCGGGAGCCTGGGCGAAGATGACTGATTTTTTCGTGTATTTCCCGGTGAATTCTGCCGGAAAAGGTGGATCCATGCAACAGCACCACAGATGCTGCCAATAAATCGACTTCAAGGATGTCTTTCTGAAAAAAGCTGATATTATTCAGATTCAGTCGTTTTATTATCTTTTGGGCAGTCCTTATGTATGTGGGAATAAGGTCATACCCGATGCAGTGGCGGGGTTTTCTGTTAAGATTCATAAAAAACAGCAGTTTCCCCCGGCCACATCCCAGGTCATATATCACATCCCCGGGCCCGATATTTAGAATATCTGCAATCTCTTCTGCTACTCGGTAAGGGACTTCCCCGAAGAAGAAATTGTTTTTTGAATACTCATATTGTTTTCGTTCCCGGTCAATATATATGGGGGAAAGCCGGGTGGCGTAGTTTTTGATTAGCTCCATCTCCACCCGTCGAAGTCCGGGATATTTACCGGAATCTATAAAATCCCTTATGCCTGTGAGGAAAACCACCTGAAGGATTTCCGATATGGATTCTGCCAGACTCATTGAGCTTTCTTTATTCCTTCCTTGTGGTGTCGGGATTCTGATTCGGGATAAAGGCAAAATTTGAGGGCTTCAGGTTTTCAGTCTGGGATCCAGGGCATCCCGGAGGCCGTCCCCCAGAAAATTAAAGGCCAGCACTGTGAGAACAATCAGGGCTCCCGGAAAGAATACCATCCAGGGGGCCACGGTCATATATGTCTGGGCCTTGTGGAGCATACTTCCCCAGGAGGAGAGAGGCTCCTGCACACCAAAGCCCAGGAAGGAGAGGACTGATTCCAGCAGGATTGTGGTGGCGATTCCCAGGGTTGCATTGACAATAACCGGTGCCATCACATTGGGAATGACATGCCTGCTGATGATCCTCCAGTGGGAAGCACCCACAGCCCTGGCACTTTCCACATATGTCATCTCCCGCACCGACAAAACCTGTCCCCTTACCAGCCGGCAGGTGCCGGCCCATCCTGTCAGGCCGATAACAAGAATCACATTGAGCATGGATGGAGGAAGAATGGACTGGATTACCAGAATGAAAAACAGCAGGGGAAGGCTCAGCATCACATCCACAATCCGCATGATGATCCCGTCAACAAATCCTCCGAAATATCCGGAAACGGCCCCCAGGAGGGTTCCCACGCAAATGAATATCAGCACTGCCCCCACACCGACTGTGAGGGTTACCTTGGTGCCATATATAGAGCGGGAGAGGATATCCCTGCCGTAATTATCGGTGCCGAAGGGATGGCTCAGGCTGGGGCCTCGGGGTATCCCCCCCAGAGAATAATCGATCTGGTCCGGCGTGAAGGGGGTGAGATGTGAGCCGACAAGGGCAACCAGAACCAGAAAACCGATGAAATAAAGGCTTATCAGAACCGCCTTGTTTTTTGCAAACTCTTTTTTTATTCTCTCGAAATCTCCCATTATTTCACCCTGATTCTGGGATCCGCCCAGCCGTAAAGTATATCCGCCAGAAGGTTTGCCAGGATTATAAGTATCGACGCAATCAATATGTCCCCCATCATGATGGAATAATCCCGCCGGGCCATGGCCTCAATCCCCAGACGGCCAATTCCCGGCCAGCCGAACAGAAACTCAATCACGAAGGAGCCTGCGGCAATCTCCGGTATGGACAGGCCGATGAGGGTTATCATGGGCAGGAAGGCAGGCTTAAGGGCATACCTGTATATTATTTCCTTCTCAGGGATCCCCAGGGCCCGGGCAGTGCGGATATAGTCTTCGTTTAGAACTTCAATCATGGAGGATCGGAGATACCGGGTCCAGCCGGCAATATTTCGAAAAGTCAGGACCATCACCGGCAAAAACATATGCCAGGAAACATTTGCCGCCATGGCCAGGGGGCCGACCCCTTCGACGGAACTCATCCCCACCGAGGGGAACCATCCCAGCCGGCTGGTAAAAAGATAGATCACCAGCAGAGCAAGCCAGAATGAGGGAACTGAAAGGCCGAAAAAAGAAAAAAAGGTCAGGATATGATCGTATATGGAATTCTTGCGGAGGGCCGCGGTGACTCCCAGAGGAATGGCAATCAGCAGGCTCAGGGTGTATGCGGTTCCCATCAGGATGAGGGTTGCCGGGAGCCGTTCCATTATGGCTTCTGCCACGGGCTTGCCATCCACCAGAGAATAGCCCATATCCCCCTTTGTCACGAGGTTTTTCAGCCATATGCCATACTGCACGTGGAGGGGTCTGTCCAATCCCAGGTTCCGCCGGATTCTGGCTCGATCTTCCGGTCTGGTTCTGGGATTCATCATCATGTCCGCAGGATCTCCCGGGGCTTTGTGAATGAGAATGAAGGTGATCACCGTTACTGCCAGCAGAACCGGTATGGATATTAAAAGCCTTTTTATGATGAACCTTAGCAAATGCCATCTCCCTGGGGGTTGGTTCATACTATTTCTCTGCCGGGGCCGGCCATCCTCTTGCAGGCTGATATTCAAATTACCTGGATATAGAAAAATATCGAAGGACACCTGTGAAGCCTTAATTTTTTGCCTCTTTTTCACCTTCTTTTTCATAAGGAAAAAGACAGGAAGAAATTAATCAGGAGGGAATCTGTATTAATCATTATTTACTGGAGGCAATTATATGCAAAAATCAAGGCAGTTTTTAGCCTTGTCGGCCATACTGCTCCTGACGGTGGCGTTCCTGTTCGGAGGATGTACCCAGGGGACTGATGACGGCGGGGTTATGCCGGGGACTATCAATGGCGTTGTCACCGACAATGTCAGCGGGCAGGCCATTGAAGGGGCCAAAGTGAGCTTCGGGGTTCATTCTACTCAGACTGCATCTGATGGCAGTTATACTCTGAAGAACTTGCCCGTTGGGGTTGATCAGACTGTCATAGCTGTCAAAGAGGGCTATGAAAACTATCAGAGCGAAAAAGTCAACCTGACATCAGGGGAAATTCGGACTGTTGATATTGCTATGAACCCTGTGACTGTTGATACCGGCACTGTTACCGGCACTGTTACCGAGAACATCCCTGAGGAAGCAGGCCGAGTCCTGGCGCCTCTGGCGGGGGTGGAAGTTACCATCGGCGGGTTGACAGACACCACCGATGAGGATGGCGTTTACATCATCAATGGAGTTCTCCAGGGGAACCAGTCTGTTACTGCAACCAAGGAAGGCTATCAGAACTACTCCGGCACTGTGGATGTGGTGGCCGGGGGGGGTGTTGACAAGAGCTTCACCATGGCTCCTGTGCCTCCCGACAGCGGTAATATTACCGGCACTGTCACCGATTATATCACTGATATTCCAGTGGTGGGGGCAACTGTTACTGTTGGGGGGCTATCCGACGTCACTGATTGGGATGGGGCTTACACCATCAACGGTATTCCTGCCGGGGCGGATCAGGCTATCACTGCAACGGCAACGGGTTATCGGGCCTATGCTGATACGGTGACCATTACCGCCGGAGAAACCCTGGACCACGGTTTCGAAATGGTTCCCTATGACCGGGTGACGGCAACTGACCCGGTGGATGGTGCGGTAGATGTGCCTGTTGATCAGGCTATCACTGTTAGCTTCCAGCACAATATTGAAGCAGGAGCCGACTTTGCTGATATAACCGTCAACGACGGCACCGATGACATCGCCACCACCAACAACATTCTTGATAATGTCCTGACTATCACCCCTGATGCCGACCTTGAATATGACACCACATACACGGTGACTGTTCCTGCAGCGGCGGTGGATGGTGTCCGGGTCATGGAAGAAGACCTGGTGTTCAGCTTTACAACCGAAACCCTCTACAGTCAGGTTGTTTCAACGGATCCTGAAGACGAAGATGTGAATGTGCCTGTCAACAAGGTGATTACCGTCAATTTCGATATTGAAGTGACCGATGGATTGGGACTCAACAATATTATCGTGAACGACGGCACAGATGACATCGATACTACCAATGCTGTTCTTGGCAATGTCCTGACAATAGATCCCGTTAATCTTCTTGATGAAGGCACTACATATACGGTGACTATACCCGGAAACGCCGTTGTCCCTCCCATGGAGGATGCACTGGTTTTCAGTTTTAGCACCGGGAATGTAGTTCTTTTTGAGGACTTTGAAAGCTGGCCCCCCAGTGGCTGGACAATAGTTGATCATATAAGCTCCGGGCATGTTTGGCTTAATGGGTTAGGAATTGGTCGAACTAATCTTACAGGGGGGACTGGAGATTTTGCTACAGCTGACAGCGACTATGCCGGCTCTGGCACCACTATGGACACTTCTTTGATAACACCTGCACTGGATCTGTCCGGTTATTCCAACATTACTCTTGAGTTTAAAAGTGATTTTCGTCATCTATTATCAAGCCAGGCAAGGATAGATTTAAGCACTGATGGAGGGGCAACCTTTCCGCATAATCTGCTTGATTGGAGTGTTAGTATTCGAGGCCCCTGGACTGAAACTATTGATTTATCCGATTATGCAGGACAATCGAATGTAGTGATCCGTTTTCGCTATATTGCTTCTGGTTGGTATTGGTGGTGGCAGATTGATGATGTAATAATCACCGGAACACCTTAGATCTCAGAACAGGGAGATAACAATTTTAAAAACCCCCGGCAGGCACTCTGCCCCGGGGGTTTTTAAAACTTTATGGGCTGGCAAAGATGAATGTCTGTTCCCTCAGGCTCCCTCATTTCGATCCAGGGAGCGGTATTGAATCGCCTCGGCCAC
>CAYNGH010000155.1:0-4788 GCA_964396845.1 uncultured bacterium
GGGTGAGCAACATGTTTCATAGGAATAAAACCGGGATATTATCCATAATATCCCACCTGTTAATAATACTGGCCATTATGGCATCAACTGCAGCCCGGTGTCCTGGTTCACAGGATTCCGGGAGCATGCCTCCATCAGAGAGTCAGTTTTGTATTTCCACGGGTAATAACCAGGACGGCATCTTTCTGGCATCCGGACAGGACACACAACAGCCGGTCAAAAAGAAGCTGTTTTTTGCCCCGAAGAAAACCGAACCAAAACCAAAACCCACACCCGAGGCCCCACCAGTGCCAGAACCTGTCACCGGCTGGCATAATCTTGGGCATGTAGAAATCGGCCAAAAACTAATCGCCCTGGCAGAGGTGAAGTTCTCCCGGGAGCCGGAGGTTGTCAGGGGCTGGTGTGAGCCGAAAACTATTCAGTCCTCCGGGGCCATGCTGACATCTGTAATGGACGGGCTTTTAAACAGGAGAACACCTGAAACTGAAACAGAGCCTGCCTTGTCCCCGGAAGAAAGCCCCGGCATCACCGCCTGTGACGAGCCTGTTTCTGATAATATCCCGGAAGATCCCTCCATTGGTTCCCCCGGCATGAATGCCATGGATACAGTGGATACAGTGGATACAGTGGATGCCATGGATACCGTGAATATGGACATTGCCACTGCCGATGAAAAAACTGTAGAAGAAACCGCAGGGCCAGCAAAAGAAGAAAAAATCTCCCTTTCCTCCCAGGTGGTTGAAGTGAAGGGAACTCCCGGCGACAGGCCATTCATCGCCCTTGGCAGGGAGCGGTTTTATTTCCGTGACAGGCCTGTGGCGAACATTGACGGCAGTTATTATATCAGTGCCGGCGACGGCGATTTTGACCGGCTTTTCCGATCCATGGGCCTCACCTATTCCTGGCTTTCCTACTCGGGGAAGCTGTTCATATTTCTGCCCCATGGTTCCGTGGACTGGCAGGTAAGCGAAAACACTGCCCGGGTGGGAGATGAGAACATATCAGTTCCTGCCACTGCCCGGAAAAACTTTGACGGCAGTTACATCCCCATAAAATCCCTGGCAAAACTGCTGGATCTGAAGATTACTCAGGTTGACGGCGGAGTCGAGCTTCGTCCCGGGGTAAGGCTTGCAACCATTCGTGGCGGAGAAGGCAAAGGGATCGACATCCAGCTTATCTCCTCGATGCCGGTAAACTACCAGGTAAAATACCAGGCCAGTCCCCCGGCGGTGCGCCTTTCCATCCCCGGTGCTGCTTTCAACGACGAATCCAAAAAATTCTTCGTGGAGGGAGTTCAGGTTCGAGTAAACGATGAGGTGGATCCTGAAACCCTGTTTATCACTATGGAGTTTCCCCAGCACTGGAAAGGCGAGATAATCGGTTCCATCCATAAAAGCCAGGTTGCAGTAAGGATGAAACCAAATATTGTCTATGCGTGGGGTACCACCAATGAGGCCCTGCGAACCATCGAGGCAACCCGAACCGATGAAAACAAACTCTACATGGAGTTTGAAACCACCGGCCCGGTTCAATACTACTGGTCGTATGATCCCGACGAGGGGATACTGTTTGTGGACCTGCCCTTTGCCCTTCCCGAACCGGGACTGGCCTTCGGAAATATGGAAGACAAATTTATAAAATGTGCATCCATGGAAACCCTCCGGATCGACAATATCCCCATAACCCGCCTGCGGATGGAGTTGGCCGAGAAATCAGCCTTCACCATAGGCTCACCGGAGAAACAGAAAGAATCTACCTTTGCCCTGCTGATAGGCCCTGCGGACCTTATCGGAGAGGCTTCTCCCCACCGGGGCAGTTCTCGAATAACCTATGCCGATGCCCTGCTAAACAACCTGATTGTCATCGACCCCGGCCATGGGGGATCGGATCCCGGCGCGGTCAATTCAAAGCTGGGCCTCAAAGAGAGCGACATAGTCCTTGACATATCAAAGCACCTTGCAGAAATGCTTACCAGCAAAGGTTACCGGGTAATTATGACCCGTCATACCGATACCGACCTTACATACCCCGGCAGTCCCAATGCAGAAGAGCTGATGGCCCGGAGCAATGTTGCCAACAACAACAACGCAGCCCTTTTTGTCAGCGTTCACTGCAACGCATCGGTTTCTGACAAGCTGAGAGGTTCATCATATCACTGGTATAAACCAGAAGATTACGAAGTTGCCAAGGCTTTCACCGATTCTCTGGGCCCCAACATCGGCACCATTTGCAAAGGCCCCCGGAAAGACAAGTTCTTTGTTCTGAACCATACCCGGGTTCCTTCGGTGTTAGTGGAGTGTGCCTTTCTTTCCAACCCACAGGATGCAAAAATCCTGGCCTGCGGCCAGCAGCGGATCGGCATCGCCCGACGGCTGGCCAGCTCCATTGATATGTGGTTCCGCAACAAGAACCTCGCCAGAACTGCAAAGCCTGTAGGCTCTGACGAATAATATCCCACAATACCATAAACAAACCAGGGCCGGCAATCACCGGCCCTTTTTATAGGGTTGATATGGAATAATCTGGCCGGATTGTGTTATAATTATTTTACAAACCTCTTCTGGAGGGCAGTTATTATGAAAAAGGTACTTGTAATATTCGGGGTTATCATTGCTCTGGCGTTACTGACGGGGCTTGGAATATATGCCTGGCGTCTGAGTCGCGATGTTTCCGATATGAAAAGGCAGGCCGACATCAAACAGCAGCAGGGGGAAGAGCACCGGGCCAGGATTGAAGCGGAAAATCAGAAACCTCTGGAAGAAAAAAAAGAAGCAGAAAAACAGGCCCGGGTTGAAGAGCCAGAGAAAAGCCACAGAAAACCCCAGGCAGAATTACCGCCGGATCCCGGAGTCCACACCCCGCCGGCAGGCGAGGAGATTCCCACAGCAAAACAAGAAGACCTGTCAGGAGCAAAAGACTATATGCGAAGCCGCATCCGCCACAGCGCCGGTCGATCCTCCGGAGAAGATTTTAAGCCTTCGGTCCCCAGCCTGATTCCGTAACCACCTTTCACAATAAGTATTCTTTTGTTTGCAGGGCTGATTTTAGTTTTTCCCTGCTTTTTATTGCAACTGTGGGTTCAAGAGGATTTGGGCCAGAAATTTTCGAAGTAACAGAGAAAAATATCAGGAGGGATTCTTGAGTTTTGAGATTCTGTTGAGTCCCGACGGGGTTTTTCCCGTCTGGATTCTAACTCCGGGGTTGTTGATCCTGGGGATTCTGCTAAGTATATTGCTCCACCTTGCCAGAAAATATATAGGCAGGAAGAAGTATCCCCAGGCATTTTTTTTTGCATCAGCAGTGATTATATGTGTGCTGGTTTATCTCCCCGCAGGCAGATCCGCCATGATAACTGCAGGAAAGAACCAGGAAATCCCCCATTCTCCCCTGCCCACAGATCCCGGCCCTCCCCAGAGAGATTATCCCTTTCTCAAGAACCACCAGCTGATTCGAAACCGAGAGCGGAGAATGATTCAGGCAGTAGATGACGAGAAGTTTCTTCTGTGTCTGGTGGAAGGTGATCCTCTGCGGGTCTATGGCGAATCTTTCACCATCATGATGGGCAAGGAAGATGTGAAGTTCACCGACGACCGAGAAATGGCGGAATATGCCAAGTTCATTGTCCTTCTGGCCAACAGCGAATCAGAGCCGTTATTCCCGGTGGACGGAGAAGAACTGGGACGGTTTCTTTCCCGGCGGAAGGATTCCCGGCAACAGGAAACAGGGCGGTTTCTTGTTCAGGCGGTCAACATGCCCGGTGCTGTGGGGCTGATTCCCACTCCTTTGGGGGATGAATGGGACCTGCCGGGAGAGGTTGTGCCTTTTGATTCTCCCCATGGGATAATGGTTGCCCGGCGAATCTCTCCGCCCCGGTTTGAGAAGGACTGGGAGGGGGGAGTATATTTTCTCTTGTATAGCTTTTCTCTTCGTTACAACGAGTTGATTGAATGGCAGTTCCGGGTTTTTGAGGATGGCCGGGTTGATGTGCGTCAGCCTTTTATTGTGATGCCCGGGAATGAATCCGCCAGTTTTATTCCCGCCGGGGAAGGGGATTGAAACCTTCCTGCAAATGATCCCATGTTCTTTCTATTTACAAAGGGAGATGATTGTGATATTATAATATGACCCATTCTGGGACCGCGACAGCTCCAACGTTGCCTCGGAATCGGGATACATGTTAAAAGGAGTGAAGATATGACCAAGGAGAAAAAAAAGGAAATAATTGAGGAGTACAGAGTAAAAGAAGGGGACACCGGTTCTCCGGAAGTCCAGGTTGCCATATTTACCAATCGGATCAACCACCTGACAGAACATCTGAAAACCCACAAGAAGGATCACCATTCCCGGAGAGGCCTTCTGATGCTGGTAGGCCGTCGCCGCCGGCTGTTGAATTATCTTATGAAGATTGATATCACCCGTTACCGGGAGATAATCAAGAGGCTTGGACTTAGAAGATAGCCTCACAGGAAGCGGGGAGCGGACAAGTCTGTTGATTTGGTTCGTGGCAGAAGCAATTAATTTGGCCCTCTACCCCGGGCCAAGTTAACCGGCTTACCGCTCCCCCTTCCTTATTTTATAGGGACAGGGTTTGCCGCCCTCCCTGTAAAACAGCAGGCAAAGCCGGTAAGAGATCGGGTCGCCTGCGCCAAAATAGAAAAAGTAGGTGAAATTACACATGGAAAACACGGCAGTAGAAGAAAGAAAAATTGACTCTGAAGAAATCAAGGTTCAGCGCGTTGGGGACAAGGTTATCGTTTCCGGCGAGGTTGCAGGGCGCACCATGTCCTT
>CAYNGH010000155.1:4798-7847 GCA_964396845.1 uncultured bacterium
TCGAATCGGGACACCTGGCAAAACAGGCCAACGGAGCTGTGGTCTGTCGCTATGGCGACACCCTGATGCTATGCACCGCCACCATGTCGGGAAGACCCCGGGAAGGGATCGACTTCTTCCCCTTGATGGTGGACTTTGAAGAAAAAATGTACGCTGCGGGCAAGATTCCCGGCGGATTTTTCAAGCGGGAAGGCCGTCCCTCGGAAAAAGCAGTCATCAGTGGCCGGCAGATTGATCGGCCCCTTCGTCCTCTTTTTCCCCAGGGAATGAGGCATGAAGTGCAGGTAGTCTGCACGGTTCTTTCTGCAGACCAGGAAAACGATCCCGACGTAGTGGGCATGATCGGCGCGTCTGCAGCTTTGACCATATCAGGGATCCCCTGGAACGGCCCCATCGGCGGGGTTCGTGTGGGGATAATGGACGATGATTTCATCGTGAACCCCACCCTTCAGGAGCTGGTGGATTCAAAACTGAATCTGGTCATCGCCGGCACCAGGGATTCCATAATGATGGTGGAGGCTGCTTCTCGGGAAGTGACCAACGACCAGCTTTTGCAGGCCCTGAAAATCGGCCACGAAAACATCAAAAAGATCGTGAAAATGATCGACACTCTCAAAGCCGAGTGTGGCAAGGAAACCATCGAAGTGCCCCTGTGCCTTCCCGATGAAACTCTGGGCAAGTTTATGCACGAGCATCTTTACGATGACATTGCAAAGGCCATGCGCATCATCGAGAAAAAACAGCGGGAGGAGGCTCTGAATCAAGTTAACCGGGAGAAGGCCATATCTATCCTGGATGGGTTGGACATTCCCGAGAAGGATCACCTGATGGAGATCCTCGCCGACGACAAGAACAAGGACTTTGAGAAGGTCTTCAAGGCCATAGAAGAAAAAGAGCTTCCCCGGATGATCGTGGTGGACAACCTTCGCCCCGACGGCCGTCAGCATGACGAGATCCGTCCCATCACCTGCGAGGTGGCGGTGTTGCCCAGGACTCATGGTTCAGGGCTTTTCACCAGAGGTCAGACTCAGGTTCTCTCCAGCGTGACCCTGGCCCCCATGAGCGAAGGCCAGACCATTGACGGCCTCGGCATCGAAGAAGTCAAACGGTATATGCATCAATACAACTTCCCCCCGTATTCTGTGGGAGAGGTTAAATTCATGCGGGGGCCAAGCCGTCGGGACATCGGTCATGGCAACCTGGCGGAACGGGCTGTGGAGCCTATGATTCCCGACGAGGACGAATTCCCCTATGCCATCCGCATAGTATCGGAAGTTTTGGAATCCAACGGTTCATCATCGATGGCTTCAATATGCGCATCGACCCTGAGCCTGATGGACGCGGGAGTTCCTCTGGTCAAACCCGTTGCAGGAATCGCCATGGGGTTGATATTTCACGGTGACGACTTCAAGGTTCTCACCGACATTCAGGGGATGGAAGACGCCTTAGGAGAGATGGACTTCAAGGTGGCTGGCACCCGGGATGGTATAACCGCAATGCAGATGGACATCAAGGTGGCCGGCATATCCATCGAGATAATGCGCCAGGCCATGGATCAGGCGGAAAAGGCCCGGCTGTTCATTCTGGACAAAATCCATGAGATTCTCCCGGAACCCAGAGCTGAGCTTTCCCCCTATGCACCAAGGATCTTCACCATGGTCATCGATCCTGACAAGATCCGCGAGGTAATCGGCCCCGGCGGAAAGATTATCCACAAGATAATCGACGAAACCGGATGCAAGATCGACATCGAGAACGACGGCACCATATATATCGCCTCCAACAACCTGGATATGGCGGAAAAAGCCCAGAAGATGATCGAAGTGATCATCAGTGAACCCCAGGTGGGGGAAGTCTATCTGGGCAAGGTGGTTCGGATTACCGATTTTGGTGCATTCATCGAGTTGAAACCCGGCAAGGACGGGATGATTCACATCTCGGACATGGCTACTGGCCGGGTCAACAAAGTGACTGACGTTATGAAAATCGGCGATGAAATCCCCGTGGAGATCAATGAAATCGACAACCTGGGGCGGATTAATCTCAAGAATCCCGATGTGGAAAAAGAGAGAAAAGCCCTGGGCATTGAAAAGCCCGAAAGAAGCCGGGGCGGTCGCAGTAGCGGTGGCCCCAGGCGTGGCGGCGGTGGCGGCAGGGATCGCAACCGGCGATAACATCAACATTCGATATTATCAAGAAGAAGCGTATTCGTGCAATATGCTTCTTTTTTTTGAGGGATTGAAGGGATAATAATTACTGACTTGAAATGTATTGAGCAATATTTTATAGGAGGAATGCATATGAAACGATTTACCACACTGCTTGCACTGCTGATGGTGGTGGCCTTGTCGGCGGTATTCATGTTCGCCGGCTGTTCATCCTCATCGGATGATGCGGCGCCGACCCCGGAACCCACCACCGGCCCCGGACGGATTATGGGAGTAATCACCGATGAATCAGGAGTGCCCTTGAGAGGCGCAACGGTTTCTCTCAGCCACAGCGGAGTTCAAAGCTCCGATGTCATCGACAGGAACCTTGTGAACACCGATGAGAACGGCGCGTTTATATTCGAAGACCTGTCAACGGGAATTCAATACAGCGTCACGGTTCGTTATGACGGCAGGGTCACCGTGGTGACCATGATTGAGCTTACCGAGGAGATTACAGAAAAAGCCTTCAAACTGTTTCTGCCCATGGGCGAGGGCACTGCATCTTTTTCCATGCCTTCGGGAGCATCTCTTAACACTCCCGTCCGCACCGGCAGGGATGTGGAGCTGACCTGGAATATGGGGAGGACTTCTTCTTTGAACTTCCACTCCAACATTCTCTACCGCAAGGCCACACCCACGGTGTCCACCGACGATAAGCTGGTTTTTGAAACCACATCGGTTGTGGAGCTTTCCACCACCGACACCTTTCCTTCCGAGGGGCGCTGGTATTACCGTCTTTTCACCTGCTACATGGTGGACGGCTACAACATCAAGGTCATGCTGGGATCCAACGAGGTTCAGGCATACCTGGACAAATACGTGTTTGGAATGCGCTGGGA
>CAYNGH010000156.1:0-7795 GCA_964396845.1 uncultured bacterium
GGCTCACCGCAGGCATACATCCTTTGCCCAGGTGGAAGTTATGCCCCAGATTGATGAGAGCGTTGAAGTCGAGATAAATGACGACGACCTCAAAATTGACACCTACCGGGCCAGCGGCGCAGGAGGCCAGCATGTCAACAAGACTTCCTCCGCGGTCAGGATTACCCATATGCCCACGGGAATTATTGTGCAGTGCCAGAATGAGAGATCCCAGCACTCCAACAAAAACACTGCTATGAAGATCCTCAAGTCCAAGCTGGTGGAAATGGAACTCCAGCAACAGGAGATGAGGCTGGCTCAACTGAGGGGAGAGCACTTGGATATTGCCTGGGGTTCTCAGATCCGCTCATATGTGATGCATCCCTACTCCATGGTGAAGGATCACCGCACCGGCATGGAAAAGGGAAATGTTCAAGGGGTCCTGGACGGCAGTATCGATGAATTCATCCGGGCTTATCTGGAACACTTTGCCCAGAAGCAAAACGCCTGATTCCTGAGTGTTGATCTTGTGCCGATATTTTCTCAGTCTTTTATTTGAGCCTGGGCATAAGACCTGGCTACAAGGGTGACTATGATTTTTATCTTTTTGCCGATGCGATTACCCCCCTGGATCACTTCAATCAGGTTGCCCCGGTAAATGCACATTCCATTTTGAAGATTCAAACCGAATACTTCCTCCACCGGGAGTTCCATTTCCTGGCCGGGGGTTGGAAACTCAATCTTGTCTTCAATCAGCTGAGGGTCAGGAGCAGTTTCAATGTCAATTCTCTCAAGATGCATAACCGGGTCAACCCGCAGGTATATGGGTTTTCCGATGACCTGCTCCAGGTGTTCCAGGTCTTCACCTTCCCAGCCCAGCAGGTTCATTCCTATTCTGGGATGGACATGAACCAGAAGGGCCTCAATGCGGGGATCCTTGCCCACATTGCTTATTTCCCGCCGAGCCTTTATGCATATGGTTTCATCAGATAAGACCCTGCCCTTGCCTCCACAATAAGGGCACTGAACCCGCAGAAGTTCGTCGAGGTCCTTGTTTACTCTCTTGCGGGTCAACTGCACCAGGCCCAGTTCCGTAAGGCCCACAATATGGGTTTTGGTTCGATCTTTCTTAAGGGCTTCCTGCAGGGCTTTCATAACCTTGTTCCGGTCATCATGACGTTCCATGTCAATAAAGTCCAGAATAAGGATCCCGCCGATGTCCCGCAGGCGCAACTGCCGGGTGATCTCTTCCACCGCCTCCAGGTTGGTTCGCAAAATAGTATCCGAAAGGGAATTCCGTCCGATATACTTCCCGGTGTTAACATCAATGGTGGTGAGAGCTTCGGACTTGTCGATGATCAGGTAACCTCCCGATTCCAGCCACACCTTTCGACGCATTGCCTTTTCGATTTCTGCATCTATCCCGTAGGCCTGAAACAGGGGGTTCTTCTCCTGGTAAAGCTGAACCCGGTTTTTCAGATGAGGAGCGATTATTTCCATCAGTTCCAGGATCTTTTCATATTCCATGGCAGAATCGATAATCAGGCGATCCACCTCGCTGGTAAACACATCCCGGATAATCTTGTAAACCAGGGTCAATTCTGAATGGATCATGGCGGGAGCTGGTTTGTGGGCTGATTCCTTCTGGATTTTTTCCCACATTTTCACCAGCTGTTTCATATCCCGCTCCAGCTCTTCCTGATCCTTGCCTTCAGCGGCAGTGCGGACAATCACCCCGTTATTTTTTGGTTTTATCTTCTCGATGATTTTTTTCAGCCGATAGCGTTCCTCGTCAGATTCGATCTTGCGGGAAACCCCCACATAATTGGCCATTGGAATGAACACCAGGTAACGTCCCGGCAGGGTTATATGGGTAGTAACTCTGGCTCCCTTGGTCCCGATGGATTCCTTTACCATCTGAACCATAGTTTCCTGACCGACTTTAAGCAAATCTTTGATAGAGAGCTTTCTGGGATCTTCGATTTCCACTTCCTTTTCCAGTTTGGCAGTGGCATCATCAAGACACAGAAAAGCATTCCTCTCAAGACCGATGTTCACAAAGGCTGCCTGCATGCCTGGAAGGACATTGGCCACCCGTCCCCGGTAAATACTCCCGATCTGGTGTTCCTCCCGTCCGATGAGGATTTCCATCAGTTTACCGTCTTCCAGGATGGCAATACGGTTTTCCATTTCATCTATACTAATTATTATCTCTTTGAACATAAAATTCACCATTTTTCTGCCGGTGTTAGATCAGGGGGTTTCCCAGCCCCGGCCCCGGCGGACAAGCAGTTCTCGGCGACACCAGTGACCAGCCCTGTGCTTTTTCTCGCCGGGCAGGGCATCCATCACTTGATCCGCCTTGATGCTTCCTTTCTGATTTTTTATTATTTCCAACACCAGCTCCCTGCCTTGTTCATCCTGTTTCAGGTAAAACCTGTCGATAAAGGGCCTGGCGTTTACTGTCCTGTTTTTCTTTTGTATTAATACTTCTTCCCTGCTCATCAAATCCCCTATTCTGTGCTGCAATTCTTCAACATCGATTTCCGGCGGCAGTTGTGCTGTAAAAACTGATTTGAGAACCTGGCTGGTAAGGGCAGGAGTATCGCCGGAAAGATGACGAATCCTCAAAACCTGAAAATCCCCGGGAAGAGATTTGTTGAGTTTTTCCTTTACCCGCAAGGGATCTTCCTGGCGATACAAGGTCAGGTCAACCCACTCGGATTCACTGCAGCAACCCAAAGGCAGAGGCAAAGCAAAGGAAATCCTGGGACGGGGATGATAACCTTCTGTATATGACATGGGAATCCCGGCCCGGCGAAGTCCTCGTTCCAACGCTCTTTGAGCGTCCAGATGGGAAATCCAGCGAAGTGCTCCATGTCTGGCCATCCTCAGCCGGAGCCTCAACGCCTGATTGTGAATGTTTTCCGGGCCTGTTGACAGAATAATTTTATCATCGGTCAACTCCCCGGAAATATCTGGTTTCAGCAGGTTTGAAAGACCTCCCGCCTGACAGATGCCACACCCGATACAGCCACTCCGGCAGTCACCGGTGGTATGCCCGGTAAATGCCTTTATCCTCTCCCGGACAAGAAACTCCTTGTCTATTCCCACCGACAGATGATCCCAGGGGAGAACCTGTCGGACATCAATTTCCCGGGTAAAAATTTCAGGGTCTAATCCCCTCCGGCGGAAGGCTTCCATCCAGCGGTTAAAATCGAAGTAATCGCTCCAGCTGTCAAAACGGGCTCCGGATCTATACGCTTCTTCGATGACACCGGCAAGACGGCGATCCCCCCGACTCAGAACTGATTCCAAATAGCTGACCTTCGGATCATGGTAGTTAAACTTGATATTTCGATGGCGGAGATTCTTTTTTAAATATTGAGCTTTTTCTGTCAGAGATTCAATCTCCTCAAAGGGTTCCCACTGAAAGGGAGTATGAGGCTGGGGGACAAAGTTGGATACGCTGACATTCAATTTCATGCCGGTTTGTTTTCGGGCCTCGTGAACCATCTTGATGATACCGTCGAGGTCTTCTCGATTTTCCGAGGGAAGCCCCATCATAAAATACAGCTTCACCGATTTCCATCCCCGATCCCTTGCCTGTATAATGGTGGAAATAAAATCCTCATGAGTAATATTCTTGTTGATGACATCCCTGAGGCGCTGAGTGCCTGCCTCAGGGGCAAAAGTCAGACTGCTTCTGCGGGAGGTCTTGATCAGATTCAACAAATCCAGAGAAGATGAATCCATCCGCAGGGAAGGCAATGACAGGCTTATTCCCCTGCCGGAGAAAAGATTTGACAACTGCTCCAGAAGAGGCTTGATTGAAGAACAGTCGGTGGAGGAAAGGGACAGCAGGGATATTTCATCATATCCCGCGGAACGTTCCCGGACTGGCCGGTAGATAAAACCTGCCTGGCAGAAACGGCATCCCCTGGTACATCCCCGGAAAATTTCAATCATTACCCGGTCATGGACAGTTTCCACAAAAGGTACCACTGGCGCAACAGGAAAGGGTGCTGTATCCAGATCCTTCAGGAAACGTCTTGTGATCTTTGACGGAGTTTTTGTGTCCTGCAGAGGTGTGACAAATCCCGGCCTGTCCTGCCGGGGATAACTGGCCTGGTATAAAGATGGAACATAAACCCCGGGGATTCTGGAGAATTCCTTGAGCAGGGATTCTCTGTGACGGAAACCCTGATCCTTGTGATAGTTTACCAGATCAATCATCTCCACCACCGCTTCTTCGCCATCTCCCAGAAGCACGGCATCAAAGAAGTCCGCCACTGGCTCAGGATTGACGGCACAAGGCCCTCCGGCAACAAGCAGGGGATGTTCATCCCCCCGATCCCTGCTGTATAGGGGAATGTCCGAGAGATCCAGCATCAGTGGCAGGTTGGTGTATGTCAGAGGATATTGCAGGGTAAAGCCCAGAATATCAAATTCTTTCAGGGGAGTTCCCGATTCAAGCACAGTCAGGGGAATCTTGTTTTCCCTCAGGAAGGCTTCCATATCAGGAAGGGGGGCAAAGACCCGCTGGGCGCAGGCCCTGGGATGGCTGTTGATAATATGGTAGAGAATCTTAAGCCCAAGGCTTGACTGAGCGATTTCATAGCTGTCAGGATATGCCAGGGCAATACTGCAAAGGCCCCTGCCTATCTCCCCCTTGTGGCTGTTCCATTCTCCATCGAGATAACGGGATGGCTTCTCGACATTGATAAGCAAATCCTTGTCCTGTAAGGTCATGGGGACTCCTGTTCTTTAGTGGAAATTGCGTAAATATATTGCCTGCCGGCTATAGAACTGATACTGGCTGAAGGGGGACATTATCGTTTCTTTGCATTATGGACGGATCAATCTCTTCCAGATCGCCGACAATTCCTCTCAGAATCCTGGTGAGGTTTTCCTGGTCGTCGGGATTCAACTCCTTTAATATCCTCTGCAATGAAGGACTGACGAATTCCGGCACCTGGGCCAGGGTTTTACTCCCTTTTTCTGTTATGCTGATTATATTCTTGCGCCGATCCCTGGGGCTGACTCTCTTTTTTACCAGGCCGATTTTTTCCAGGCGATCCACAATCCCCACCAGGGTACTGCTGTCAAGCCCCACCAATTCGCTCAGGGCAGAAAGATTAAGGCTCTCGTTGGTGAGAAATGCAAGGACATCATACTGGGTGGGGGTTATTTTATGGGATCTAAAAAACAGGCTTCTTTCATTTTTTAGTAATCTGTAAAAATGGGGGATAATCGCCTGGAGTATTATTGCATTATGGGTACTGTCCACATCAGTTCTCCTCGGATGAAATAAAATATAACCTGACAGTGAAATCTGTTCATAAAAATGATATAATAAACAAGTCCTTGATATTTACGGCTAAATTATAAGTGATATTTCCCGGGCTGTCAATTAATAGAAAGTCATACCTCATATTATGCGTCTGAAAAAAGCCTTTATGAATATTTGCGCTACTTGCCGGCACCTGCAGGTACTGGAAACCGGCAGGGAATTTGAAAATATTATGGATACCCAGTTTACAAAGTTTTCATGCAGTGCCCTGGGATGGCAAACCAGAGAATTCTACCTGATGGCACCAGTGGATAAAGACCTGAGTCAGAACCAGCCCCGGCATTGCAGTTTCTGGGAACCCTGGGAGGGCTTTGACCAGGAGGAATCCATGCACGAAACTGAAAAACCACAGTAAAAAAGGCCCCGGTCAGGGAGCCTCTGTTAATTTTGCAAGCTGTCGATTGAAAAAAACTATTCTTCTTTTCCCCGGTTCAATACTTGAAGATAGGCAGTTATCATCTGGGCTACCTTCTTTTGTTCTTCCGCGGAAAAAGTTCTAATCTCCCGCACTGCCTTCTTGAGGTCTTCGTCCATGTCCCGATCATCCTTGTATCTCTCAAGCCTTTCAAGGAATTCCGTCACCTGAACCTTCTGGGGAGCATAACCGGCAGTCAGCAGGCATTCATCAGTATCGCATCCCAAGGCCCTGGCCAGCCTGACTACCTTGTCCTTGCGGGGGACAAATCCATCCCGTTCAATAAGTGTAAGATAGCTGGGGTCAACCTTGGCCAGTTCTGCCAGCTTTCTTCGTGTCAGGTGTTTAAGCTTTCTTTTTTCCTTGATATAATTTGCCCACAACAGATTCTTCACAGAAAAAAATACCTCCCCTCGAATTACCATACAATAAATTATTTTGATAAAGTTTGATTATTCGAATCTTATTCACAACTCATCAGTTGCCAGGAAATGCCATAACCATTGGTCTTAATTATACAAAACCAGATGAATCCGTCATTTGTTCAATCCAGTTGGCTTTTAATTCGAGGAAATTTATCTATCTCCTTTAATAATTCATGATTTTTTGGTTGAATATTTACAAGAATATTCATACCTTTCTGTTTATTGCCGGTATAAACGAGAAAAACCCCTCGGCAGAAAAGCCCCCGGGGCCCGGTGGGGTCAAGTTTCTCAGCCATAGACAATTGAACACTGGCTTCCTTGTGGTTGCCCCGATGCTGATGAATTATCGCCGACAGGAGGTGGTGGCGATAATCTCCCCCGGGGTTTCCTTTCACATTTTCAAGATTTGATACGGCCTGATCCAGTCGATCCTGGCGAATCTTCAAGACCACCAGGTTGTAACGGGCTTCATTCCAGGAAGGAGCCAGAAATACAGCCTGCTCGGCACAGAGAGATGCCTCTCCTACATTCCCCAGGGCTTCCAGGGTTCGGGACAGGGAAAGCTGATATGAAGAATCTCCTGCGAATCCCCGGGATGCCCTGTTCAAGTACCGGAGGGATTCTTCATAACGCCCCATATGATACAGGAGCCTGCCGGTTTCAGTGTTGGTGCGGGGATCACCGGGAGAAATTTCGAGGATCTTGAAAAAATGTTCAAGGGCCTTTTCTGGCTTTCCCCGGCGAAAACATACATCCCCCGCCAGCAGGTTGGAAGCATAATGATAAGGTTCCAGAATCAAAACTCTCTCCAGGAAAACCAGCGCCTGTTCATAGCTCCCGGTGTGATAGTAGAATTCACCCATAGACGAGAGAACCGCAGGGGAATCAGGATGTTCTTCCAGGAGAGATTTCAGGATATTCAGGGCTTTTCCCGGCTTGTTCTCTCTCTGATAAATCAATGCCAGATTGATTCCGGGAGCTGCCGACCAAGGCTGTACATGCTGGATTTTTTCAAATATTTCCCTGGCTTCCTGAAAACGGCCTTCCTGGAGGCTGACGACTCCAAGGTTGTGAAGGGCAGATATGTTGCCTGGGTCCTGATTGACAACTTCCTGAAATATGAACCAGGCCATATCCATATCCCCCTTGGCAAGGAAGACATTGCCGAGGTTTATTGAGGCCAGATGATAGTCGGGGTTAAGCCGGACAGCTTCATAAAAATAAAACTGAGCCTCATCATAGCGGGAAGATCGAAAATAAATCCAACCGATATTATTGTATGTAGGGGAGTAATCTGGCTTGAGATTTTTACATTTTTCCAGGTGCTTCAGGGCTTTTTCAAGCTGGTTGGTTTTATCATAAACAACCCCGAGGCTGAAATGAGCGCGAAAATTATCCGGGTCCTCCCTGAGGATCTCCTGGTAAACCCTTTCTGCTTTATCATACTCTCCCCTGGTGTAAAGTTCATATCCGAGGCGAAGCTGGCTGTTGAATCTCAAGTCTTCTGTCGCTTCTGCCCTTGCCGTCCCAAAAGAGAGGGCCATCAGAAACACAGAAACCAGAAGAACGAAACACTTTCTCTCATAAACCTGCCAGTGAGGAAAGTCAACTGGAAAGTTAGGG
>CAYNGH010000157.1:0-7734 GCA_964396845.1 uncultured bacterium
GCACTGTTTTCTTTGAAAGCCGAGGGGATAATATCAGTGGGGAAAGGACAGTCGGGGTTTTGATGGGCTTCATCAAGGGGCAAACTCCACCTTACCAGATCGCCGATTTTTCTTTCAAAGGCAGTGCCCGTGGCCGAAGGGACATCGGAAGGAACAAGAGTGTAAAAAACATGACCGCTCCACTGGGGGGTTCCGTAACGGGAAGTCTTGAAATATCGCTTTGTTGCACCGCCGGCAGATCTTTCTTCATACTCGGCAGTAATCATCGACACCCCGGGGATTCTGTCCATTTCATCGGGATAGATCATGATGGAATTCAAGCTGGCTTCCTTCAGGTCCCGCCGGATTGTTTCCACGCCGTTCTGAATCTCCCGTTCCTCGTCGTAGGCAGACCAGGCCTTGTTGTATTCACGGTTTAAAAAAATAAAAGTCCCCGCCAATATCCCCAGCATAACCAGGGCTATGGTCATTCCGACAATGAGCTCCACCAGGGTGAAGCCCTCCTGTTTGCGGACTGTGCATTTAGTCATGTAACGGCTCCTTCAAGGCCATCAGGGTATCAAAGCAATAAAGAGTACCAGGAACATCAGGGATTTACCAGCTGATCCGGCGTGGATCTTCTGGCCTCGGTGGTAAAGGTTATGCTGGTATAACTACCTTCCTTCCCGGAGGTTATCTTCTCCGGGGATGCCTCAGACCAGGTGATGGTTACTGTCATCCTGTCGTAGCAGTTGTCTGTCTTCCCCACGAAACTGCCGTTCAGATAGGCAATCTTCTTCTTAAAGGTGACAGCGCTGGGTTTCGCCTTTGAGGATTGATTCACAAGAACCGATGGAGGCTGCTCGGAATAAAACAGCAGAGTTTCATCTTCTGTCCACATGAAAGGCTCCGGATCCCCGTAATGGTGGTCAGCAAAACGTTCCATCATGGATCGGGCCGTAGCCTCGGCATATATCCGGTTTCTCGACTTGACCGCCATCCGGTAGAACAAGGCAAAGACGCTGACCATGGTCAGAAGAGTTGTGACAATTATAAGGCAAGCTATCATAAGCTCAACAATAGACATACCCTTTTTACCCTTGAATCTTAACATCATATCAATTCTCCCTGATGGGATACAGCTCACTGTAAGTTTCCCATCCTTCGGTGATCAGCCTGGGAATGGTGATGCCCACATTAAGAGGAGCTTTACCACTGAGGCCGTCCCCTGTCAGCAGAAATTCATCGCTGATATTCCCCTTGAGATCCTTGGGCAGATAAATTGAAGCCTTGGTAAAATATGGATAAAACTGAAGGTTCGAATCAGGGGCTGTGATATTGCCCTCAAGACTCATCAGGCTTCCCACGGCATTGAACCTGCCGGTTATTACCAGATCATTTTTTGCAATCAGCATTCCCGACAAGGGCAGGAACCGATCCCCATCGGGCTTATTGTCTAACGAGGCAATCCCTATATTGATTTCATTACCTGAGTATATCAGCACTCCGGGAATGCTCTGAAATACAAGCTTCTCATCATCAGCAATAACATCATCGATGGATTTGTAAAGCCTGGCGAAGGACTGGCGGGCATTGTCAACCTTCCCCTGGAGCTTTTCACCTTCTTCCCTGACCTCGTCAAATTTCTTGTATGCCCTCTCTGCCTGGCTCTTGATAGTCATGGCCGCCAATTCTGCCACCTTGTCACAGGGTGACAGAAATCCCGTAAGGATGAATGGCATGTATATGCTGTTTATTTTTGAAGCCTGACTCTCTGCGGTGTCAACGGCATTTTTTCCGCTGGATCCGATCACCCCTGTCTTCTCCGTAAGTTCTGCAACCTTTAAAAGAACGTCCCTGGTATCAGAAATCTCAGGGACAATCTTGGACATCTCATCGATATTGGCCTTGGGGAAAACCGGAATAACCCCTTCGCCAAAAATCCACCAACTGGAATGGGTAAAGAAGTTCTCCCCGAGATAGGCATTCAGCCTGATGGAGAAAGCACCGGTGAGGATCTCGAAAACCTCGTTGGTGATATTGTCCTCATCCTCCTGCAGGGGGACAATGAAGGGCGGGTAAAGGGGATTGTTCAGGTTCTTGTCCCGGAAAAAAAGTAACGATGCTGCATAGGATGCAAAGAATGGTTTTCTTGCAAAGAAAGGCCCTGCCACCTTGGCCAGATCTCCGGCATTTTCCATTATTTTCTCAAGACTCTTCCAAAGAGGAGTCCTGGCATATTCTGCCAGATCCCTTATGGAAACCCCCGGCATTACTCCATAGGGGATATTTATGCTCCCTTTCCGGGTCATGACCGCTGATGTAATGGAGTTAATCTCATTTACAGGAGAAACTACCACCAGGGAGCCATACTTTTCATCCCCCTGGCAGGAGATATTACCCTCAACTATCAGTGAAGAGCCATTCTCTATGATTATCCTGCCCCCAGGAGCAGCAACGGGACTCAGCCTGCTCACTTTGCCGGGTTTAATCACCTTGAGGTCCCCGTCAACGAAGAGGGAGCCTCCCTCCTGAATCCAGAGATCCCCTTTGATGACAAGGTTGCCGGCAAACTTCAGGGTTCTACCCCGGGGGACTGTAATTGTACCGTCAAAGATAAAGTTTTTCTTGTCAATCTGTATAAAATAGTCTTCGAATTTGCCGTCGCCGAAGTGAATCAGCCGGTGGCTTACCTTTGTCCTGTCGATAAGGATCGTGGCAACCAGGACAAACTTGGCAAGCCATGTTGAAGTCCCCATGGTTTCCCGCATAAAAAGAATGTTAAGAGGCGAACACAATCCCACCAGGGGATAGTTGACATTGCTGTAGCTTTTATCGGCGATGCGGGTCAGAGGTTCATCCTTTCGTCCCGTCAAAAGATGTGCCAGAAATTCTACATTTACCGTCCTGAGGGAAAAGAAGGCAACTTCGTATGTTCCCAGGAAGCCGGCTTCAATGCCAAGTTTCAGCAGTTCCGCCGCGTATATAGCCCCCATGATTACATCCAGAGGCGGAGGAAGCTCTGCGGCTTCAGCTAATTCTTCGGTGGTTTCAACGATCTCCTCTGCCAGGTATGCATCCGCCAGAACCAGGCATATATCAGTGGGAGTCACCTGCCAGGGTATATCCGCATCCTCGAAAACATCCTTGACCTCGTCAGACACCCCCACTGCAGACTTGGCAGCAAGCTCCAGGGGTTCCGCCGGGGCGATGAAGGGCAGCTTATCTGGCGTCAAGGGGCAGTGAACCGTCAGCTTGTAATGGTTGCCCATCTCCTCTTCATCATCGGGCATCTCATAACTGGTGATGGCCACAAAGGGAAAGGATGCAGACTGCTCCAGGGTCAGGAAATCGCCGGAAATGGGCTTCAGTGAGTAATCGGAAAATCCCGTGACCGGTTTGCCGAACAGAGCAGTCCCTTTGTCCAGGGCCACTTCCTTGAGATTCCTGTAAGTTCCGTCCAGCTGGTCCTCCAGTATTTCCCTGAAGTTGTCAAATTCCGCCATGCGGTTTACCGAAATATTTGTATATTTAACCACGCCGTTTTTTAATCTTCCGGATTCTGTTCTCCCTTTTCCCCTGACTTCCACCACCCCGGCAGCTGAATAAGCTCTGCCGTATGGATACTCTTCGAAGAGAACATCATCCCGGGCATAAACATTGACCGGCACCCCGGAGTGTTCTCCCGCCTTCATGCTCTCGCTGTCAACAGGATTGGCAACCGAATATGCCCGGCCCATACTTATCCTGCCCTGGGGAGCAAAAGCCCCAAAGGGGAAGTAATATCCGAATACTGCCACATACCGGGCCATAGTGGGGCTTTTTATGGATACCAGATTATGCCATGGGGATACCTGGGCATCATCAAAGCCGTCAACAATAAAATCCCCGTAATAGCCGACATTCTCAGGAGAAGTGTAGTTCATTCCGGGATTCTTTTCTGGAGGAGAGTATATGGAATCCCCTTTTTTCCATACTCCTGTCACCACAAAACTCTTGTGGCTTTCTGATGAGCTGGAAAACTCGATATTATAATCCTGTTCCCCGGCATCGGGGACCGGCAGTTTCACCGGGCTTTCACTCCGGGCACAGAAAGCGTCTTTGAAGCGCTGGAGGGTAACGTCCACCGCTAACTCCTGGGTCATGGAGGTGTGGGCGCGCAGTGCGGAATTTCTGCTTATAAACTCCTGGGTGAACATGGACATGACAAGGGTGAGCATCACCATCAGCAGAACGATGGAAATGAGCAGAACAGAACCCCTAAGTTGTTTGCCACGTTTTGACAGCTTCATCAACTCCTGTTGTTTCGAAATAAACAGATGTCCCTGTGTGTCGGTTCAGCCTGCTATGACCCGGTTAACCTCTTCCATTGTTATGATGCCCTTTGCCGCCTTTGCAAGGGCATCCTTAAGGATGTCATTCATCCCGTTTTTTCTGGCGGCATTTCGTATCTCCGCCACACTTGCCCCTGAGGAAATTATATCGCTTATCTCCTGGGTGACGGAAAAAATCTCGTATATGCCAGTTCTTCCCTTATATCCATAATCGTGGCAGTTGTCGCATCCCACACCCCGGTAAAGATATTCAGCATCCATGGACAGATCCAGGAAGACTTTTCTTTCCAGTTCTGTGATTCTTTCTCTGGTTCTGCATACAGGACATATCTTCCGCACCAGACGCTGGGCTATGCCGCCGTTTAAGACAGAACCCACCAGGTATGGTGCCACCCCCATATCCCTGAGCCTGGTCACAATACCCACAGAATCGTTAGTGTGGATGGTGGAAAGAAGCAGATGGCCTGTCAACGCGGCCTGCACCGAGATATGGGCTGTTTCGGTATCCCGGATCTCACCCACAAGAATCACATCGGGGTCCTGTCGCAAAAATTCCCGCAGGGCCTTGGAAAAGGTCATCCTCTTTTCTTCTTCCAGGGGAGCGGTATTTACCTGAACCTGGTTAATACCCGGCATTTGATACTCGATGGGGTCTTCCACGGTGAGAAGTTTCCTGTCAGGCCGGTTGATTTCTTTAAGGCTGGCATAAAGAGTAGTGCTCTTGCCGGACCCGGTGGGGCCGCTTACCAGGATCATACCGTGGGGTTTTCCCAGGAGTTTGCGGTACTCCTCCAGGGCGCTGTCATCAAAACCAAGATCCGACAGGGTATAGTCAAAACTCCCCTTGTCCAGGATACGCATGACCATGCTTTCTCCGAATATCACCGGGATAACACTGACCCGTAAATCGTATCCCTTTCCTGCAATTTCCACCTCCACTCTGCCCCCCTGGGATACTGTTTCCTGGGCAATGTCCATCCGGGCAAGAATCTTGAACCGCTTGATTATATTCCTTGCCAGGTCGGGAATGAAGGTGTCCATTATGTGCAGAACCCCGTCGATGCGGTATCGCAAGATGGTTTCATTCTCAAAGGCTTCCAGGTGAATGTCGCTGGCCCCCAGGGATATGGCTTCCTTGACGATCCTGTTGGCAGCTTCCACCACAGGGCCTTCCAAAACTGCCTTGTCAAACATGTCCAGCTGGTTCTTGTCCCTTTTTATCTGCAGATCAATATCCGAGAAGCGCTTCTTTTCCAGGTACTCAAACCAGGACATTTCCTCGACACCCTTAGGAGTATTGTAGATATACTCGAAGGCAAAGTCGATAAGTTTCGGATCGGCCCGGAAAAGAGTCGGATGGAGCTTGCCTTTTGAAATATATGAGATGTGGTCATAAATCATCACCTGGCTGGGGTCCTCCACCGCCAGAGTGATCTCATCGAACTGGTTCTTTTCGATTACCACACCGTGGATGGATCGGGCAGTATGCCTCGGAAGGAGTCTGGCAAGATTGCGGTCGATACGGACAGTCTTGAGGTCCAGCAGGGGATACTTCTGAAGATATACCGAAGCTGGATCTATCTCTTCCGGGGCAGCCCGGATATATTTTTTCCTTGGGCTGATATCCATCTTAAGCCCCTCAACAATACTCCTGAGGGAAAACTTTGGAGAAGTCTGTGTCTTTTCTTCTTCTCTGGAGATCGCATCCGCGGTTTTATCCCGGGAAGAAAGCTTCAATTTGTCTTCAAACAGGGATTCAGCAAACCGGGATTTTCCTCGAGTGATATCTTCTTCCACTTCTTCCGGGGAGTTATATCGTATGACGGGATCCGTTGACACCATGGTCATGATAATGGACTCCAGCCCCCTGTTAAAATCAGGTTTGTGATGGGTTATCCTCTCGCAGGCCCGACAATCCTTGCGATCCATTGAATAATCCAGTTCTTTCCTGGTGGCCAGCAGGTAAGCGATTGCCCCGATGGAGTAGATGTCGTCATATTTTGTCGGAGGCTGACCGGCCAGCTGTTCAGGGGATGAATACCTGTTTGCCCCATGAATCCTGAAGTTGAACCGATCA
The DNA here is from genome assembly GCA_964396845.1 of uncultured bacterium. Taxonomy (GTDB): domain Bacteria; phylum Vulcanimicrobiota; class JAJTBE01; order JAJTBE01; family CAYNGH01; genus CAYNGH01. The sequence goes on from CAYNGH010000157.1 coordinate 6,391, forward strand.
GCAGGTGAATCTCCCTCCAGGGCAAAACCAAATTCAATCAGCATAATCTGACCGTCATCCTTCATCAGAACACTTTGAGGATGAATCCCGCCGTTTATTATGGGTTTTTCCCTGTTGTGAAGAAACTTGATGGTATCTATCAGTTGAAGCAGAATCTCACCGATGGCCCCGTCATTACCCTGAATCCTCTCCGCCAGGCCCAGGGAAAACAAGGTGGCCCCGGTAAAGTCTTCATAAACCAGGATCCTTTCTTCACCCTCCTGCAGGTATTCGGTAATCAGAGGAATGCCGGGATGGCGGATCCCCCGGAGCAGGTGATATTCGTGGGCCAGAAGCTTCCGGGCCTCCTCGAAAAGAGATTCCTCCTCCACAGGCATGTTTCTGCCGGGGATCTTTATGACCTGGTTTCGACCGGAAGCCTTGTCATAAACCTTGTAAAGATTGGAATACCTGCACTTGAAATACTCCTGGATTAATTCGAACCGTTTTGATGTAAAGGCTTTTGTCGAGTTCATACAAATTCTCTCCAAAAATTCAGTTTGATAAAATTCTGTCAATTGGCCAGTTTTGATGTGAGATCAAATATCGGCATAAGGATACCGGTAATAAAAACACCTACCACACAACCCACACAGATCATCATTGCCGGCTCCATCAACGACACCACGGTTGTAACAGTATTGTCCACCCCTTCATCCAGGTAATCCGAGGTTTTCTCCAGCATCTCCGGCACTGAACCCGACTCTTCCCCTACCCTGACCAGCTGACTGACAATCTCGGGAAAGATTGATTCTTTCTCCAGGGATACCGACAGGGATTCGCCCTGGTTCACCCGTCTTGCTACCCGATCTATGGTATGTCGGATTATGACATTCCCGGTCCCGTCAGATATGATCCCCAAAGCATCCAGCAGGGGAACGCCACTGCTGACAAGATAAGACAGACTGCGACAGAACTGGGTTATCGACGACTGTCTGATGAGGGCGTTAAAGCCGGGTATCATAAGCAACACTGAATCAAATACTTTTTTGCCATTCTGAGAATTATAAAACAGCTTGATTCCAACCACAACAGCAACAACCACCAACACAAAGACTGACAGATCCCTCACATCGGTGGCCATATTGCTGAGGCTGACAAGAAAGGCAGTCAGGGGATAGTCCCTGTTCAGGTCAACCCCGACGCTCTTGAACATTGGAATGAACCCCGGCAGAAAAACCGTAAGCAGAACATAAGCCAGAATCAGGCTGAACATAAGGATGAAGGCGGGATAAGCCATGGCGGACTTCACTTTTTTCTTTATTTTCAGACTGCTTTCAATCATATTGGAAAGACGATGGAATA
>CAYNGH010000158.1:0-7733 GCA_964396845.1 uncultured bacterium
CGGAATTTTTAACTCCTGGGATATTCCCAGAAGGTTTCGTTATCGGCTCAAACGTCTTGACAGCACCGAGAGAATAATTGAAATGTCCGCGGCAAGAATGAATCTGGATGAAGGGGATTTCCTTCTGGTCATATCCTATGATGTGGCCGATGGCCAGTTGAGCCCTTGGGGATGCGAAGCCGGAAATATGGATGTTATGTAATATCCCTGGTCATTCTGGCTCTTTCCCTTTCGTGACTGATGATAAAATCAGTTAGACATCCTATAAATCCGATGATGCAACTGCAGTTTAGAGAATAGATGACGTTGGTTCCCTGACGCTGACTGGTTACCACTCCCGCCGAGGCCAGCCGGGACAGATGCCGGGAAACATTGGCATATTCTTCTCCCAGTTCACTGACCAGTTCGCACACGCAGAGAGGCCCTCCTGCCAGCAATTTGACAATTCTCAGCCTGGTGGGATGGGACAGGGATTTAAAAACTTTGGATTGAAGCTGGTTGATGAACTGCTCTTTATCGCTGTCGGACAATTTTAGAATTGCATCTTTTTCCTGATCAGATTTTGTCATTGGTCCTGCCTGATGATGATTTTCTTCCTTCAGATTCTATTTCCGGTTCTTTATACCTTCTCTTGCGGGTCATTCAGGGGAAGACTATTATAAATATAGTGTTATTATTTGCAATATTGGTAATAATTTAAACTTTCTGAGAAAAGATAAGGGAGAAAATTTTTTGTGGAATCCCTGGGGCATTTGAGTAGTGCAGGTATCCTCGAAAAAAGAATGCCTTGAGAAAAAACTGTCGGAGGATTTTACCTTGAAGTTTAAAATATTGAACAGAGGTTGTTTTTTTTATTGCAGTTTGTGTGCTGTGAATGGGGGCTCGATTTGTTAACAATTGCCATCAAACAGGATTCATACAGGCTCTTCAAAGAGTTTCTGTGTTCAAACTATCCATCCTTCAGCGGGTTGAATTCCCATGAGATGGACAATATGCTGGAAGGCTACAGCAGGAAGAAGGGGTTTTCAAGCCCCGGAGATTTTGGAGATCATCTCTATTCTCTGCCATATCTGGAAATGCTTCGGGAAATCAAGCTGATGGTGGTGGAGCTTTTTCCCAGGCCGTTTTTTTCGTTTGATCCTCAATGGAAAGTTCTCAACAGGATGATTACTGATGAAGAAGTATGGAGCAAGGATCTTTTTGAACACAAAAAAGACCTTCTGCCTACGAAACTCCAGAGTCAACCGGAAACCCTGAATATTCTCGAGGTGGAAACTGCCTACGGCCAGGGGATTTACTCGGCCCTGACGCGGTTTGCGCCGATACTGCAGAAGGCATTGAAGTTTACCCTGCTGGCCCTGGAGTCTGATGAAATTCTCCTGGATCAGGCCATGAAAAATCGGTTTCACCGCACCCTGCTTCAAGATGTCCCGGATCAGGATATGACATTGAACTTTGAGGAGATTGAAACCGATTACTATCGTTTTGCCAGCGAGTATGCCAAGATGATCAAATTTGTGGCCCTGGACATCCTCCGGGAAGACATTTCCCTGATACGAGATGACAAATACAACCTGATCCTCTGCGGTAATCTGCCATACCTTTATCCCACTCCCGTGGTCAGGAAAATCATCGAAAAGATTATCCCATACCTGAAACTGGATGGATATTTGTTCATGGATTTTCCCGACGGCAAACTGATGGAATTTGAAGGCCTTGAACCAGTCAGGATTGACGGAGTTGCCATGTATAAAAGAAATCGCAAGGCATTCAAATCAAAAATTGATGAAGTAATTGAACGAACCCATGATTCCATTGAAAATATAATAAATTTTGTGAACTATTATGTGGGCCGGAGGCAGACAGATCGGGTCATCGAAGAGTTGGAGAAGATTACTCAGAAACGCTGGAAGAGTCCGGTGCTTTTTCATCTGTCGGGAGATCTTCACCTGATGAGAGGGCAGAAACATGACGCCCTGAACCGTTATTCCAAGGCAGTAATGGCATCGAAGTCCTTTATTCCATCATATTTTAATATGATATTATTGAACCTGATCAACGGCAGTCATTCAGAAGCCTGTGCGGTGAATGAACGACTTGAAAGCAAGCTGAGAATCTCGGATTTTTCCACTGGGAAGTTTGGGGATTATTTCAAGATCTCCAGCGAGGGTATATTAGATTATTCCCGGCAGTTATCTGAAGCTGTCAGACACGAGGATTCTCTTTCCCTGGAATCGATTGTTCTTGAAGTTATGCGGGCCCAGGGGAATGAGAACATAATTCCCATTCAAACCGGGGTGTTCAAATCTCTTCTGATGAAGCGGTCGGGGCGTGGTTTTCAGGAACCAGTTCAATATCAGCAACAGGCCAGGGTCATGTTTCTGGATAACTTCTCCCACGGTGACTTTTCCAAGCTCATCAAGGAAAGAAGCGGGGATGCTGATGACAGCGACGGGGAAGAGAGCCCAGCCCGGGAGATGAAAACCCCGGAAGACCCGGCAGAGGAGCCTGAATCTCGGGAAGACCCGGTGGAATTTCGTCCCAGGGGAGCTTCACCGGAATCTTTTCCCATGCCTCACCGGAAACCCCGCATAAATATTGACATGGCCATACCTTCGGTTTCTGCCATGGTAAACCAGGGTCAGAGAGAAAAAGAAGCCGGAAATGACAGGCTGCCATCTGCCTCCGGCAGAAGCGGGGATGCTGATTCAACGGTGGTGGGGCTGAAAAAGCCGGGAGCAGATCCCATGATTGTGGAGCTGGATCCTGATTTTATAAGGGATACGGAAAAGATGCTGGACCTGGGCGATTTTGATGGCATCATTTCCATGATCGACAGAAAAGGAAAAGTAAGCAACCGCAGTACCCGACAGATGTACCGGGTGTTATACAAATTCTGCGCCCGGGCTATGAAACTGAGCCGTGTTGAGGACCGACTCCAGAAGGTGATTGTCGCCTTGCAGGAGCTGGTTATGGAGAATGACTGAAATTAATTTGCTTGAAGGCTGTTTATAGAAAACAGCAGGATATCTTTGTGACCTTCACATCCATTCAACCCTAAAAACACCCAAAACCACCTTAACCAAGGGGTTTTTGAATATTAAATAGTCCTTGATTACAAACAGATAAACTCTCCATGTTATTTCTGAATCAGGAGTTACTCAGAGTTGAGCTTTGACAGATGAGTTTTTTTAACAAACTCAAATATCATCGAAAAAATATCTGACCACAAATAGAATTAAAAATGCGTAAGCCTGATGATTATTGACAATTTTTTACGAAATGTTTACATGAGGATGTTGTAATGCCGGTGTATTATGGTTATAATGGTAATAAGTCGCCATGTGGCTGGCGAGTTGCAATATTATCATTCCAGGAGTTCTTAAATGCAGTTAAACAAGGTTGAAACAGGTAGCTGGATCCTTCCCCGGGACAGGCAGACCCCGGGACATGTCAGTGAAAAGGGCGGTCAATTCAGCTGTCAGGATACGGTCAATATCAACACAGGCCAACCGTCTGAACAGCTGAACCTGATCCAGAAGCCCCAGGGCACTCCAAAGAAGAAATTGTTCTCCAGTGATTCAAAATTCACTAAATTTGTTGTCGGTCTTACTACCTTGTTTTCCCTGGGAGGAGTCATCGGCCCGGCGGCATCAGCCATGGCAGGAACCCATCAGTCGCCGGCAGGTTCTGGAGAAGTACAGCAGGAAAAGATTCTCGACACTCATTCAGAATCCACCATTACCCAGGCAGTTGTTCAAAAGGGAGATGTCCTGCCCGACTCTGATTATATTACTGCAACTCCGGGGAAGACCTTGTTTGAAGAGCCTCTGACCCTGGGGATGAAGGGAGAAAAGGTAGAAAAGTTCAAGGAAGCCCTGAGCCACTTTGTGGAAATCGAAGTTAACGACAGGTTTGACGAACAGACCGTTGAGGCAGTCAAGGCATATCAGGCGGCCAACAACCTTGCCCAGGACGGTGTAGCAGGGGATATTACATATGGCAACATGTGGGCAAGTCTTTTCTGGGAAAAGGGGATCGCCCATGATCTGAACTCCCCGGATCATTATATCACCATGCCTGAGAATATATCAATAAGTGTTGACAGAGGCAAGCACCGGGCATATATTCATGATGCCCAGACAAAGGAGATAGTCAAGGAATACCCAATATCCGCAGGAGCTCCTGGTCATGCTTCCAGAACGGGCAGTTTCAAGATTACCGAAATCAGCCCCAGACCCACATGGTATCCCCCCAGTTCTGCCTGGGCCAAGAATTACAGCGTAACACGCCCCGGCCCGAACAATCCTCTGGGGCCTGTCAAGATGAGGCTGGATCATACTCCAATACTCTTCCACGGAGTACCCACCAAAAGTTTCAACACTCTGGGCAGGGCTAATGCATCCAAGGGATGTTTCCGAATGTTCCCACAGCATGCCTGGGAACTGCATAATATCATCAAGTCGGGAACTCCCGTTACTGTTCGCTAAGACGGCAAGTTAAGCTGGAGGGGCAGAATTACAACCTTGCCAGCAGGCTAAGTATCTGTCAGATCCCCTTGGGATGAATCCCCGAAGGCCCTGTAAGCCCCGGAATCGGGAAAAAAGAGCAGTTGTCCGCCGGGTCTTTTTACTTTAACCTGACCATCTTTATATAGTTTTACCGTACTGCCGTCAGGCTCGTCCCACTGTCGGGCAATCCCCGGAGAAGTATTCCTGTTGCAGGAATCATCGGGCAGGAAAAGACCATATCCCCTTTTGGATTTGTTCATCAAAGACTCCCTGGCTTTGTATCAGCAGAACTGATTATTTTGGAGATCCGCTTCGATAAAAAGGACATTTCTGTGATAGATCGGCTTCGTTCCGACACTGGTAATTTTCATTCTTGAGTCAGGTGGAAAGATCAGCTCTTTTTCACAGGGAAGACGGCTGAAAATCCCGGAGATGGCCTTTGACCCTTTTGGCACATTAATCTTGAAAAGTATGTTGCAAGCGTATTTATCGCCGGTTTCCCTGTCAACGCTGGTGGATAGAAATCCCTTCTCGGTGTAAACCTTGCCAACCAGTGATTCAGGGCCATGCTCCTCTATTTGTTCCATTATTTTTGGGATGTTCAGAGTTCCCCGCCAGACAACTATATCATCCGGCACAGCTCCCTTGTCCATGGCGTTTTTCAGGTGCCTGCACTCATCGACGGTCTGGGGATCGCCTTCATATGTTCCCCTCAGGTATCGGTTTATCTCGGGGAAATTAAAAGCTGTATAATCATAATATGCTTTATTTTCTTCCTCGGTCAGACTGTCAAACCACTGGGACCAGTTTTCCCTGAGATAACTGTCGGCCTCGTCCCCGGAGATTTCACGAAATGCTCTTTTTTCTCCTGAGGTTGAACCCGGCTGAATGGAGTTTTCCTGTTTCCCTGCTCCGTCATTGACTATATCATCTGGTATATCCACCAGTGTTACGGGATTTCTGCTGTTTTTTTCAAGGATTTTTGCTGTTTTATGGGCAGGGGCATTCCCATCAGGATTTATCTGAATCCTCCCCTGGGGAAATGGCTTTATAACCGGTTCCGGCTTATGGAGCCAGAAATGGGCCGTTTTATCGGAGTAATCGATTTTGAGGCTTTTTCCAATGCCTCCCCCCTTCGGGGTTTCTGTGTATGTCATCTTTGGATACTGACCCACAAGGCTTAGAAAGGAATCCTTAGTTTCGATTTTTGCAAAGGAGAGCCTGCCGGTTTCGGGATTTATCCCAGCATGGGCGGAATACCTGCCGTGGGGATCCTGAATCATCACCTGGCCTGGAGTATCAACAAGCAGGTCTTTTTTTGTACCATCAAGCCATACCGAATCGTATGCAATGGATTCAATATTCTGCTTCAATTCCAACGCCTCGGTCCAGGCTTTTTCCTTTTCAGGAGATGCAAATGCGCGATTCCTGACCTCGTCGGCCTTGAAGGTTATGTCTGACTTTCTTATCTGCAATTGCTCAGATCCGTTCGGTTAAATCATTGTCAACTGCCGGGCTTTCCCGACGCATCCCGGATATTTTTACTGCTCCGGGACATCATGGACTTCAGTTTGTTTCCGGTATATTTGACTGCTTTCAGGGTAGTGTTCTTTTTCTGGCGGTGTCTTCCCGTCACCAGCCGGGTAATGAATATGGCTCCCAGGGCAATACCCGCGGGCAGACCGCCTCCCAGGGCTATGGCACCCACCGCGGCGCCCATTCCCACATCGAAGGCCCCTTCCAGGATTTTCTTTTTGTCACCTTGTTTGATTCCATGGTATATTCCTCTGCCCCCGGTGATGACTTCCGCTGCACCGTGGGCAACACCGAATGTTGTCCCCAGAAGTCCCAGAATACTGCTCCCGGCCACTACCTTTGCAACAGGGCCGAACAGACCCGATGCCACTGATGTTGAGGAAACCGCGGTGGTCACATCCACCGCTGCCTCTGCTGCAAGGGCAAGATGACCCGCTGCCTCGATTCCTTCGCCCAGGTTCTTTTCTCTGACGGCGGTTTTCATGTCGTGATAACCTTCGATGCCGAAGAAAATACCGCTGACAGCACCGCACATGGTCCCCAGTGCGCTCAGCAGTCCCGTTGCCTCTGCCGCGTTGGCAATCTCCGAGCCTACATGGAGAAACTCCATCTTGTCCTGGAGGGGATCCTTGGCATCCCCGCTGTATGCCGAGGCGACCTTTTCTTCATCAGAACCGATGTTCACCCTGTCGGATCCATAACTGGAGCTGGAATCCTCCCGGATATCAGGTGTTTTTATCTTGTGACTGTATCCCCTGTTGGCGACCCCGTAACCAGGAGTGTTTATTTTATTCATGGTTCCTCCACTTTATTTATATGTGATCCGTTTAATTTTTATCGACAGCTTCTCTCTGATTGCAGAAAGAATGCCTGATTTCACATCACATCAGGCCCCTGTGGCCACCTTTACCCGGTCATCGGGATTATTCCGCCAGGGAGAGCCTTTCTGTATCATGTCAAAATAGGGATCCTGGGCAGGGCTCCATATTTTCTTGTCTTTTGGGGGATCTCCGAAGAAACGTTTCCGGGACATGGTTTCATTCATCACCACGGTATATTCCCGATCCATCTCAATGGGCTTTCCGTCGCTGGTGACAAGGCTTGTGACCCGGTTTCCCTGGGGACGGGTGGGATCATACTCGTAACGGCATCCTGTGGGCACTGCCAACTCCGTTGCGCCGTCCCGCAGGTCGTCTTCTATCTCCTGGAGCACCTGTCTTCCGGTGGCCCTGATGGTTACAACGTTTTCTTCGGTAAAGGGGAGTGATGAATACAGGTCTTTGAACTTGATTTCCCCTTCGGGAAGATGACCCCGCAAGGTTCTGGAATTGCATATGCCAAAGTCGGCATCGGTTACAGCCAGCATGGAATCAGCATGAATCTGGTTCAGCTTGCCTGCTTCCCGGTGGGCGTAGTGGAGTTCTTCTTCGGCCTTTCCCATTACCCGGTTGCCCACTTCCTCCGCCTGGATCCGGTATGGCCCAAGGATCTTTTCGATGCCGGGATCCGCTTCAATCTGATCTGCTATCACCGGAATGAGGCTGGCGCTGGTGCCTGTGATCTTCTTGGTGTCCGGGGCAACTTCGATCTCCAGCTTGCCGACAAATCGGGTCAGGGATCCTGCCTGAACAATGGTGGTGTTCCCTTCCCGATAGGCTGGCACAGTTATAGAAAAACAGGAGTCCA